>NZ_JBJMIE010000352.1:0-11522 GCF_045807065.1 Actinophytocola sp.
CATGCGGCTCGGTGGCGTCGGGCCAGGTCAACGAGTAGGTCTCGGAAAGAGACGCATGGGCGACCGCGTCCACGACGTAGGGCCGCAGCTCCTCCCAGCGCACCTCGTCACCCGTCGCCACCGCGCCGAACACCTCGTTCAGCGTGTCCCGCAGCGCGTGTGCCCGCCGCAGTGCGGCTCCCGACGGCGCCGACCCCCGCTCGTCGCTCAGCACGCCGGCGCGGACCGACCAGCGCACCAGGTCCTCGTAGGTGGCGAGGTGGTCGTGCCGGGCCGGGCCGAGCGGGTCGTCGACCGTGTTGGCGAAGTCCAGCGCGAGATGGCCCGCGACGATCGGCAGCTCTCGTGTTTCCATCGAATCCCACCTTACCGGAAACCTCGGTTACGGTTACCCCCATGGACCGTTTGACTGGAAACATCGCGACGGTGTGCGTCGCGCAGTTCGTGGTGGTCCTGGACACGACCATCGTGACCACGGCGCTGCCGGCGATCGGGCCGGCGCTGGGCTTCGCGCCAGGCGGCCTGTCGTGGGTGATCACGGCGTACACCGTGGTCTTCGGCGCCCTGCTGGTGCCGTTCGGGCGGCTCGCCGACCTGCTCGGCCCGCGCCGGGCGTTCCGGCTCGGGACGGCGTTGTTCGTGGGGGCGTCCGCGGGGTGCGCGCTGGCGTGGGCGCCGGCCGCGTTGGTCGTGGCCAGGGCCGTGCAGGGCGCGGGGTCGGCCCTGCTGTCGCCCGCCGCGCTCGCACTGCTCACCGCGATGACCGAACCGGGTGCCGCCCGCCGCAAGGCCGTCGGCTGGTGGACCGCGGCCGCCGCGTGCGGCGGCGCGAGCGGCTGGGTGCTCGGCGGGCTGCTGACCGAGTTCCTCGACTGGCGGTCGGTGTTCTGGGTGAACGTGCCCATCGGCCTGCTCCTGCTGGGCGTGCGGCGGTTGCCGGCCGGAGAGCGGCGCGATGTGCGCGTTGACATCGCCGGGGCGGCGTTGACGATCGCCGCGGTCGGCCTGGTGGTCTACGCCCTGGCCGGTGTACCGGCGGTGACGAGCTGGTTGCTGTTGGTCCTGGCCGTCGCCGCGGCGGCCGGACTGGTCCGGCGCCTGCGCCGCACGGCCGACCCGCTCCTGCCGGTGCTGCGCGTGGCGGCCGGCGCGAACCTGACCGCCCTGGGGCTCACTGCGGCGACCACGCCGGTGATGTACCTGGCGACGCTCTACGTGCAGGAGGTGTGCCGCCTGTCGCCGGCGCGCGCGGCACTGCTGTTCCCGGTGTTCAACGTGGCTGTGGTCGCCGCCTCCCTCGCGGCGCCGTCCCTGCTGCGGGTGCTCGGCGCCCGGCGCACGCTGCTGGCCGGCTTCGCGACCGTCGCTGCCGGCACCGTCGTGTTCGCGACGCTGCCGGCCGGCGGGATGCCGGTGACACAGCTGGTGGCCGGGTTCGCGGTGCTGGGCGCCGGGCTCGGCGCCGCGTCCGTGGCCTCGACGCACGCCGGCACCGAGGCCGCCCGGGAACACCACGGCGTCGCCTCCGGCGCGCTCAACTCCTCCGCGCAGCTGGGCACGGCGGTGGGGCTCGCACTGCTGGCCCCCTTCGCGGCGGACTACCGGCTCGGCTTCCTCGGCGCCGGCGTCGTCGCGCTGGCCGGGACGGCCGCCGCGCTCCTCGTCCCCCGCGGGACCGCCGAGGTCGCCGTAGGGTGACGGGCGGTCGACGAGGCGGAGGAGTGTGGCGATGGAGCGGGCGTTCTGGTTGCGGGAGCCGGGGCAGGGTGAGATCCGGCCGGTCGAGCTGCCGGCGCCGGGGCCGGACGAGGTGGTGGTGCGGACGCTCTACTCGGCGGTCAGCCGCGGCACCGAGTCGCTCGTGTTCCGCGGCGGGGTGCCGGAGAGCCAGCACGACGTGATGCGGGCGCCGTTCCAGGAGGGCGACTTCCCCGCGCCCGTCAAGTACGGCTACCTCAACGTCGGCACCGTCGAAACCGGACCGGCGGAGCTCGTCGGCCGCACGGTGTTCTGCCTGTATCCACATCAGACCCGCTACGTCGTGCCGGCGGCCGCGGTGACCGTGGTGCCCGCGGCGGTGCCCGCCGAGCGGGCCGTGCTCGCCGGCACGGTCGAGACCGCGGTCAACGCCGTCTGGGACGCCGCGCCGCAGGTCGGCGACCGGATCGCGGTGATCGGCGCGGGCATGGTCGGGGCGTCGGTCGCGCGGATCCTGGCCGGACTGCCCGCCACGCGCGTGCAGCTCGTCGACATCGACCCGGCGAAGGCGGAGCTCGCGGGGAAGCTCGGTGTCCACTTCGCGCTGCCCGGCGACGCGCTGGGCGACTGCGACCTCGTCGTGCACGCCAGCGCCTCCGAGCAGGGGCTCACGCGGGCGCTGGAGCTGCTGGCGCCGGAAGGCACCTGTGTGGAGCTGAGCTGGTACGGCGACCGCCGGGTGAGCGTGCCGCTGGGGGAGTGGTTCCACTCGCGCCGGCTCACCATCCGTAGCAGCCAGGTCGGCACCGTGTCACCGAACCGGCCGAGGAGCTACGCGGAGCGACTGGGCGTCGCACTGGACCTGCTGAGCGACGCCGCGTTCGGCGCACTGGTGACCGGTGAATGCTCGTTCGACGACCTACCTGCGGTTTTGCCGAAACTGATCAGTCGTGAACCGTCTTCGCTCTGCCTGCGTGTTACCTACGACAGCGACTAGCCGACCGTAGGAGGCGCCGGGTGTTCAGCCTCACCGTCCGCGACCACATGATGGTCGCGCACAGCTTCACCGGAGAGGTGTTCGGCCCCGCGCAGCAGTTGCACGGCGCGACCTTCGTCGTGGACGCCACGTTCTCGCGTGCCGAGCTGGACGCGGACAACATCGTGGTCGACATAGGACTCGCGACCGACCAGCTGAAGACCGTCCTCGGCGAGCTGAACTACCGCAACCTCGACGACCTGCCGGAGTTCAAGGGGGTCAACACCTCCACCGAGTTCCTGGCGAGGGTGGTCGCCGACCGGCTCGCGGAACGCGTCCACAGCGGATCACTGGGCGAGGGCGCCCGGGGCCTCGCCGAGATCACGGTGACGCTGAAGGAGTCCCATGTGGCGTGGGCGAGCTACCGGCGGTCCCTGTGACGTGTGCGTGGAGCTCGCGGAGCGAACGGGCGCGGGACGCCGACGAACGATGCCGGCGAGCAGGTGAGGGGACATCGTGAGCGGCGTCTTCATCCTGCCCGGTGACGTCGACGACGTCACCGTCGCCAGTGGCGGCAACACCTACGGCAGACGGATGTGCGAGCTGCTCGGCCTGGAGAAGGTGCCCGTGCCGGGCCGCTGGCCCACGCCGAGCACCAAGGCGCGCGTGGCGCTGTCCCAGACGCTGGGGGAGATCCCGGACGGGTCGGCGGTGCTGATCGACGGGCTCGTGGCGTGCGGGGTGCCCGAGGTGGTCGTGCCGCACGCGCGCCGGCTGCGGCTGGTGGTCGTGCTGCACCTCCAGCTCGCCGACGAGACCGGGCTGCCGCCCGAGCGTGCTGCCGGCCTCGACCGGCGCGAGCGTGAGGTGCTCCGCGCGGCGACGGCCGTCATCACCACGAGCGAGTGGTCGACCCGACGCGTGATCACCCACCACGGGCTGGACCCGCGCCGCGTGCGCACCGCGCCGCCCGGCACCGACCCCGCGCCGCTCGCCGCCGGCACCGAGGCCGGCAACCGGCTGCTGTGCCTCGCGTCGGTGACCAGGCGCAAGGGCCACGACGTGCTCGTCGAGGCGCTCGCGAACCTCGCCGAACTGCCCTGGACGTGCGTGTGCGCCGGGTCGCTGCGTGCCGACCCCTCCTACGCGCGGCGCATCCAGGCACTGGTCGACAAGTACGGAATCACCCACAAGATGATCTTCGCCGGCGTGCTGTGGGGCGACGACCTCGAGCAGACGTTCAGCCAGACCGACCTGCTCGTGCTGCCGTCCCGGCGCGAGACGTTCGGCATGGTGGTGACCGAGGCGCTCGTCCGCGGCATCCCCGTGCTCACCACGAACGTCGACGCGCTGCCCTTCACGCTCGGCAGGGACACCAACAGGACGCCGGGAATGCTCGTGCCTCCCGACGACGTGCCCGCGCTCACCGAGGCGTTGCGCCGCTGGCTCTCCGACGCCGCACTGCGCGACCGGCTGCGTGAGACGGCCAGGGCACGGGACGTCGAGGACTGGTCGACGGCGGCGAAACGGCTCGCGGGGGTACTTCGATGAATGGGAAACTCTGGAACTGGCTCAAGCTCGGCGCGGGTGCCGCGATCGTCGTGGCGCTCATGTGGAAGCTCGGCGCGAACGGGTTCGTGGCCGGGCTGCGGGTGATCGACACGCCCGACGTGGTCGCCGCGCTCGGCATCGGGCTCATGACCACCGTGCTGTGCGCGTGGCGGTGGTGCCTCGTCGCACGCCGGCTCGGGCTGCGGCTTCCGCTGGGGAAGGCGGTCGCGGACTACTACCGCGCGCTGTTCCTCAACGCGGTGCTGCCCGCCGGCGTGCTGGGGGACGTGCAACGCGCCGTCCAGCACGGCCGCCAGGAAGGCAACGTCGGCGCGGGTGTCCGTGCCGTGGTGCTGGAGCGGATGGCGGGCCAGGCCGTGATCATCGTGGCGGGTGTGGTGGTGCTGCTGACCGGTCCGGCACGCAGTGTCGGGCTGCTGATCGTGGCCGGGGTCGCGGTGCTGGCGCTCGTGTACCTGGCGGCGCGGCGGTTCATCGGCATGGGTTCGCGGTGGCGGCGCACGATCGACGACGTCCGCAACGGCCTGCTGGCCAGGGACGCGTGGCCGGGCGTCGCGCTGCTGTCCGCGGCGGCGCTGGCCGGCCACATCACGCTGTTCCTGATCGCCATGAAGGCAGCGGGGGCGACCCAGTCGGCGGAGCAGCTGCTGCCGATCGTGGTTGTGGCACTGTTGGCGATGGGGTTGCCCGTGAACGTCGGCGGTTGGGGTCCCCGGGAGGGCGTGACGGCGCTGATGTTCGCCGCCGCCGGACTCGGGGCGGCGCAGGGCCTGACCGCGGCGGTGGCGTACGGGTTGCTGGGGCTCGTGGCGAGCCTGCCGGGCGCGCTGATGCTCGTCCGCAGACGAGAGAGGGTGGCGGCATGACGGATCTGGCTGATATCGGATCGGATGTCTCGCACGTGGAGCGGATGGTGGAGACCCGCCTGCCCACGGCGTACGGGGAGTTCCGCGCGGTGGGGTATGTCGACCCGAGGTGGGGACACGAGCACGTGGCGCTGGTGTACGGCGAGGTGGCGGGCACCACGGCGCTGACGCGGCTGCACTCGGAGTGCCTGACGGGTGACGTGTTCGCGTCGACCCGCTGCGACTGCGGCCCGCAGCTGGACGCGGCGATGCGGGGCGTGGTCGCCGAGGGCGCCGGCGTGGTCATCTACCTGAAGGGCCACGAGGGCCGGGGGATTGGCCTGATGGCCAAGCTGGCCGCGATGCGCCTGCAGGAGGACGGCCTGGACACCGTCGAGGCGAACCTGGCGCTGGGCCTGCCGGTCGACGCCCGCGACTACGACGTGGCGGCGCAGATCCTCGAAGACCTCGGGGTGTCGGCGGTGCGGCTGCTGTCGAACAACCCGGAGAAGCTGGACTCGTTGCGCCGCAACGGGATCCGCATCGTCGAGCGGGTGCCGCTGCTGATCGCGCCCAACGACGACAACCTCCCGTACCTGCGTACCAAGCGGGAGCGGCTGGACCACCTGCTGCCGCACCTGGCCTGAGGACATGAACGCCTGCCCCGGACCCCTCGCGGGGTCCGGGGCACTCGGCGTGGTCCCGGGTGGTTCAGCGGTCTCGCGTGGGTCCCTGGTCCAGGGCCGCGAGCACGTCGGCGAAGGCGGTGACGAGGTGGGCCAGCGCGCCGGCGCCCTTCTCGGCGGTGGCCAGTGACGGCCGGCCCACCACGCCCGACCTGGTGTAGGCGGCGAGGCCCAGCGTGAGGAACCGGTCGCGCTCGTCGGCGCGTTCGTCGTGCGCTGCGTAGTCTTCCGGCACGAGTTCCGGGTGTGCGTGCAGCAGCAGCGAGGTCTCGAACTCACCGGCGTGCATGTCGGTGTCCGGGCCCGTCTCGACGCCGCCGGCCGCGCGGGCCGCCAGCCAGTCCACCTCGGTCGGGAACAGCGCCATGCGCTCGCCCCGGGCGCTCGCCTCCTGCACGACGTTGCCGAGCACGTAGTTGCCGCCGTGGCCGTTCACCACCGCCAACCGGTCGACTCCCTGCCGCCGCAACGACTCCGCGACGTCGCGCACGATCGCGTGCAGGGTCGGCGCGGAGATGCTGACGGTGCCGGGCCAGGCGGCGTGCTCGTGCGAGCAGGAGATCGTCACGGGCGGCAGGAGCAGCACCGGATACGCCGCGGCGACGGCCGCGGCGACCGTCATCGCGATCACCGTGTCCGTCGCCAGCGGCAGGAACGTCCCGTGCTGCTCGAAACTACCGACCGGGAGCACGGCCACCGAGCGGTCTCGCGCGTCGGCGGACGTGCCCATCGGCAGCGTCATGTCCCCTGATGTCCTTCCGGTGTGCCGAACGCGGTCAGGAACCGGTCGCGGAAGGCGTCCATCCGCCACACCGGCGCCGACGGGCTCGGGTGGAGGCCGTCCTGCCAGCCCCAGCTGTCGATGCTGTCCAGGACCGCCGGGTCACCCGCCACGATACTGATCGGCACGTCGTGGTTGCGCGTGTCGCCCGACACGGAGGGACCCGGCTGGTGGTCGCCGAGGAACACCATCACCGTGTCCTTGTCGCCGTAGGTGGTCAGGTAGGAGATGAGCGTGTCGAGCGAGTACCGGATGGACTCGGCGTAGGCGGCCCGGACCGACGCCGCGTCGGACCACACCTCGGCCTGCGTCTTGCCCTGCGCCGGCATCGGGCCGTAGATCGAGCCGTCGCCGATCGTGTTCCAGTCGATCATGCGGGGCAGGTGCGTCCACGGGATGTGGCTCGACACGAGGTCGATCTCGGCCATCACCGGCTTGCGGTCCGCCGGCGCGATCTCGTTGCGGTAGAAGGCGGACATCGTGTACTGGTCGGGCATCTTGGCGTAGGCGAAGTGCGGGCCCCGGTAGCCGACGTTGTCGCGGACGTACGCGTGGTCGTAGCCGAAGAACTCGCCCTCGGGCCAGTCCCGCACGATCGACGGCGCGACGCCGACGGTCCGCCAGCCGGCGCGGTCGAACGCCCCTGTGAGCGTCAACCTGTCGGTGTTCACCAGCGCGTCGTACCGCGGCTGGCTGTCCACCCACAGGCCGGACTGGACGGAGGCGTGCGCGAGCCAGCTGATGCCGCCGAACGTGGACGACGTCATGAACGCGCTGCGTGCCGCGAACCCGGCGTTGCGCAGCGTCACGGTGCCCTCGTCCAGGACCTTGTCGACACTGGGCGCCATGTCGGTGTCCTGGACCGCGACCCGGCCGTAGCTCTCGATGAACACGAGGATCACGTCCTTGCCGCGCAGGCCGTTCAGCAGCTGGTCGCCGCGCCTGTACTTGTACGGGTCGGCGGCGACGTCGCGGGCGAAGACGTCGGGGTCGACGAGGTCGGCGTGGACCTGGCGGATGTCGTCGAACACCTGTGTCGCCGCGGAGTTGGCCGCCACCGGCTGGCCCAGCACGGCGAAGGCCACCCAGACCACCGACAGCGCCGCCATCCCGCGGGTCGCGAACGTGCGCCGGCCGACCGCGACCTTCGTCAGCCGCAGCACCGCGAGCACCATGGCCGCGACCAACCCGAGGACCAGCACGACCGCGCCGACCACGGCGACGACCGAGACGGCCGAGCCCGCGGTGTCCTGGAGGTACTCGAGGGCGGGACGCAGCGCGGACCAGTCGTACACGGGGTGGAACGGCCGGCCCGTGTACATCTCGAACCCGATGTCGAACACCTTCATGATCGTGAGCGCCGCGAGGCCCACCCCCACGAACGCGGCGGCGACGCGGCGCGCCCGGTGGGGGAGCGCGAGGACGAGCCCGGCGACCATGAGCCCCTCGACGGGGATGCGCACGAACGTCGCGGGCGACAGGTCGCCGAGGTTCGTCGGCGCGAGGAGCGCGACCAGGACGAGCGCGCCGGCGAGCGTGGTGAGCACGATCCGCCGCAGTCGCGGCGCCGGGGCCGCCTTGTCCCGCGCGGCGACCACCGGTGCCGCCGCGCGGTCGCGGTACAGCCACCGCACGTCCCGCCCGAATGACCACGTGAGCGCTAACAACGCGAGCCCCACCAGGACGGTGGCGGGGCTCGCGGGCAGCAGGACGACCGCCGTGAGCACGATCCCCTGCGCGGCGGCGACGGTCTTGCAGGACAGGCGGTCCGGCAGTGGCGCCCGCAGCCACGGCCAGATCCGCCCGGCGGCGACGAACAGGTAGCGCATGGCGCCGATCGCGAGCACCCACCACCCGAGGCGGGTGGCGACGAACGCGCTGAGCACGAGGATGAGGAACGCGTCGACCTCCATGTCGAACCGCGCCCCGAACCTCGACACGGTTCCGGTGCGCCGCGCGACCTTGCCGTCGATCGCGTCGGTCGCGAGCGCGAGCCCGGCGAGGACCACGAGTGGCCACATCGATGCCCGCGAGTGGCCGGGATCGGCGACGAGCGCCGTGACCGCGCCCGCCAGCACGGCCCGTGTGAGCGTTACCAGGTCGGCCGGCCCGAACCGCGTCGTGCCGTACCGGGGCATGGCCTCGGCGAGCACCGCCCACCCGGCGATCGCGAACGCCGTCCCCGCGAGCCAGCCCGGCGGGCCGAGCCCGGCCGAGCCGGCGAGCGTGAGCAGGGTCAGCAGCCCGGCCAACGCCAGCGTGGCGATGGTGAGTGTCCGGGTGATCGGTGCCGTCACAAAGTCCTCCACGATCTGTTCCGCCCTCAACAAGATCTGTTTTCGCCACTGAATACGCACGCCACCTCCGTACGGTTCTGAACCGTTCTGAACCGTTGCCGGAGGTCCCGCGTGTTAGTTGTCGATGACTGAGTTCTCACCGGAATGGCTGGCACTGCGCGAACCGGCCGACGCCGACGCCCGCGCGGAAGAGCTGCTGACGACACTGCGGACCTCGTTGACCGGCGACGACCTCGTCGTCCGCGACCTGGGCAGCGGCACGGGGTCGATGGCGAGGTGGCTGGGGGCCCGGCTGCCCGGTGCGCGGAAGTGGGTGCTGACCGACCGTGACCCGGCGTTGCTCGAGGTGGCGGCCGCGTCGGTGCCCGGAGGCGTGCCGGATCACCGGGACATCGCCACGCTCACCTCGGCGGACCTGTCGGGGACGGCACTGGTCACGGGGTCCGCGCTGCTGGACATCCTGACCGCCGAGGAGGTGACGAACCTCGCCGCGGCGTGCGTGGGAGCCGGTTGCCCCGCGCTGTTCGCGCTCTCGGTGGTGGGCCGGGTCGAACTGACCCCGTCGGACCCCCTCGACGAGCCGCTGTCGGCGGCGTTCAACGCCCACCAACGGCGCACGGTGGACGGCCGTGCTCTCCTCGGCCCGTCCGCGGTCGTGACCATGTCGGCGGCGTTCAGCCGGCTGGGCGCGACCGTCCACAGAAGACCGAGCCCGTGGCGCCTCGGACCGGACCGGCCGAGGCTGCTGGAGGAGTGGCTGCGCGGCTGGGTGTCGGCCGCCTGCGAGCAGAACCCCGCCCTGGTGCCGGAGGCGGACGAGTACCTCAACCGTCGCCTGTCGGCGCGGCCGCGCGCGACCGTCCACCACGAGGACCTGCTCGCGATCCCGGCCTGACCTGGGGCGGTGCCCGGCCGGCGCCCGATCGGCGGTCAGGGGGTGACGACGATCTTGCCGCGTGCGTGGCCGTCGCGCAGGTAGGTGATCGCCGCGGGGACGTCGCCGAGTGCGAAGGTCCGGTCCACGGCCGGGGTGATCGTGCCGTCGGCGAGCAGCGCGCTCAGTTCGTCCAGCGCCGCCCTGCGCACGATCGAGATCGGCGCCCGGAGGCGTTGCGTCCAGAACGGCCGGCGGATCAGCGCGCCGAACTGCCGGCCCATGCCCAACCAGTGACCGCCCTCCTCCGAGCCGACCAGCACCAGCGTCCCGCGTGGCGTGAGCAGCCGCCGCAGCACGGGGAACGGCCGCCCGCCGGCGATGTCCACCACCAGGTCGTACTGGCCGGTCAGCGGCTCCCGCGTGTAGTCGACCACCTCGACCGCGCCCAGCGAACGCACCAGGTCCACCTTGGACGGTCCACACACGCCGGTCACCGACGCGCCGGCCGCCGTCGCCAGCTGCACCGCGTACGAGCCGACGCCGCCACCCGCGCCGATGACCAGCACCCGCCGGCCCGCCTCGACGCCGCGCGTGACCGCGAGCGCGGTGCACGCGGACACCGCCACCGCGCCGGCCTGTTCGTGCGTCAGGTTCGCCGGCTTGCGCACCACCGTCTTCGCCGTCGTGTACTCGGCGAAGGTCCCCTTGCCGATGCCGAACACCTCATCACCCGGCCGGAACTCGGTCACCCGCGCGCCGACCTCCTCGACCACGCCCGACACGTCCAGCCCGGGGACCGGCACCCGGGGGTGGCGCGGGCCGAACACCAACCGCACCAGGTAGGGCAGGCCGCTGACCTGGTGCCACGTGCCCTGGTCGACACCGGCCGCGTGCACGCGGACGAGCACCTCGTCGGGAGCGGGCTCGGGCCGGTCGATGTCGCGCAACTCCAGCACGTCCGGCGGCCCGTAGCTGTCCTGCACCATTGCCTTCATCGTTCAGTCCACCGTTCTGAGGATTTGTTCGATCGCGGTTGTGCGCGTGCGCAGCTCGGCCACGTCCGCGGCGATGCGCTGCTGGGTGTCGAGGGTCTTCTCGGCGAGCTGCTCGTAACGCTGGACGAGCTGGCGTAGGCCCTCCTCCTGTCCGGAGACGAGCTTCGCCTTGCGGAGGTCCAGGTACGTCGAGAACGCGCCGCCGATGAGGATGATCACGACGATCATGGCGCCGAGGATGATGATGGCGTTGGGCCAGGTCACGGCTGCTCCTTGCGTGCCGATGGGGAGAGGGACTCGGCGGCGGCGGCGAGCGCCGCCGCGGTGAGCCGCACGTCGAAGCCGGTGACCTCGAAGTACTTCATGGCCTTGCCGTCCGCCGACAGTTCGAGGCTGCCGGCCACCAGCCCGGCCGCCTCCAGCTTCCGCAGGTGCATGTGGAGGAGGGGACGGCTCACCCCGATGTCACGAGCCAGCTGGCTCACGTACTGCCGCCCCTCGGCCAGCCGGGCGATGATCCGCAGCCGAATCGGGTTGGCCAGGGCGGCCAACAGCTCGACCAGATCGTCGCCAGTCATCTCACACCTACACATGTCATGTTTTTCTGACAGGTGAAACTATAGGCAGACATGCGACAGCGGCGCAAGACATGAACCTGGTTCGGTAACGGAAGCGGAAGTTGCACGATGCAAGGGCCATGGTTGAGAACTCCACGGCGGGCCTCGTCATGCTCACGGGCGAGGTGGCGGTCACGGTCACCCGCGAGGAGCACCACCAGGACGTGCTCGCCCGCTA
>NZ_JBJMIE010000353.1:0-5122 GCF_045807065.1 Actinophytocola sp.
CGCCGCCGCACCGGTATCGCCACGCGCCGCATCGCCCGGGAGGAGTCCGTCGCCGACCTCGCGGCGGCCGCCGCCGGGAAGGCGCTCGCGGCCGCCGGGATCGATCCGGCGGACATCGGGCTCGTCCAGGTCGCGACCTGTTCCGCCGTCGACCGCTGTCCGAGCACCGCCGCGCAGGTCGCCGGGCGGCTCGGGATCCCGGCCGCGGCGGCGTTCGACGTGAACAACGCCTGCGCCGGGTTCACCACCTCGCTCGCCACCGCCGACCACGCCATTCGCGCCGGCGCCGCCCGGCACGCGCTGGTCATCGGCGCCGAGAAGATGAGTGACATCACCGACTGGACCGACCGCACGACCTGCGTGCTGCTCGGCGACGGCGCCGGCGCGGCGGTCCTGTCGGCGTCCGACGAACCGCACGTCGGACCGGTGGTGTGGGGCTCGGACCCGAGCTTCGGCGAGGCGGTGCGCATCCTGGGCGCCTGGCACCCGATGTTCGCGCAGGACGGTCAGACGGTCTTCCGTTGGGCCACCACGGCTCTGGCACCGATCGCGCGGCAGGCGTGCGAGCGGGCGGGCCTCGCCCCCGCCGACCTCGGGGCGATCGTCACGCACCAGGCGAACCTGCGGATCATCGAGGCGATCGTCGGCCAGCTCGGCGCGCCGGGCGTGCCGTTCGCGCAGGACGTGGTCGAGTCGGGCAACACGTCGGCGGCGTCCATCCCGATCGCGCTCGCGAAACTGGTGGCACGTGGCGAGATCCGGTCCGGCGCGCCGGTGCTGCTGCTCGGTTTCGGCGGTGGGCTCTCGTGGGCCGGGCAGGTCGTCACGTGCCCCTGATCCGCACCGATGGCCGGGAGCACGTGCCCGCCGCCGGCCCGGTCATCCTCGCCAGCAACCACCTCTCGTTCATCGACAGCGTCGTCCTCCGCCTCGCGGCGCCCCGGCAGGTCACGTTCCTGGCCAAGGCCGAGTACTTCACGGGCCGCGGGCTGCGCGGGTGGTTCATGCGCTGGTTCTTCACCGCGGTCGGGTCGGTCCCGGTCGCGCGCGGCCAGCACCGCGCGGCGACGGCCGCGCTGGACACCGCGCTCGAGGTGCTGGCCGCGGGCCGCGTGTTCGGCATCTACCCCGAGGGCACCCGCTCGCTCGACGGCCGGCTCTACCGCGGCCGGACCGGCGTCGCGTGGCTCGCGTTGACCTCCGGCGCACCGGTGGTCCCGGTGGCGCTGGACGGGACCGACCGGCTGCAGCCCGTGGGCAAGCGCATTCCTCGCCCGGCACGGGTGACGGTGCGGTTCGGGCGACCGCTGCGTTTCACCGGTGACCCCGCTTCGGCCCGCACGCGCCGGGCGGTGACGGACGACGTGATGCGGGCGATCGGCGAGCTCTCCGGGCAGGAACGGGCGGACCGGTTCGCGGCCTAGAAGATCGTGCCGGTCCACGCCGGCCGGTCGACCGCGAAGAGCCGGTCGGCCGCCGGCAGCGCGGCCGCGTCGGCCACGGCGATCCGACCGATGGCGGCGAGGTTGGCGGGCGGGTGCGCGCCGAGGTAGAGCATGCCGAGCACGTCGACGGTCATCGTGAGCGCCGGCGCGGCCGCGGTCCGCTCGGTCCCCTGTGGACCGATGCGGTAGCGCCCGGAGTTGCTGGGCAGCAACGGGTCCACGACCTCGATGACGACCGGGTCGGCCGGCCCGTAGGTGCGGCCGGCGAGTGCGGCGGGTACGTCGACGAGCCGCACCCACAGCTCGTCGTCGCGCTCGCTGCGGGCCGCGGAGCTGTCGACGAGCATCTCCTCGATCGGGTCGTCGGCCGGCCGGTGGTACGCCGTGATCGTGTCGATCAGGTCGACGCCGAGGAGGTGGCGCCACAGGTCGTTGGCGACGCCCTGGTCGACTGCCTGGAAGTCGAGCACCGCGAGGTCGTCGCCGGCGAGCGGATCACCGGACTTCGTCGGCTCGTACATGACCCAGCCGTCGACCTCGCCCGTGGCCGCGAAGTGCGCGGCGACCAGCATGTACTCGTGGTCGAGCCGGCGCTGGTAGCCGAGGACCCAGTACTGCTCGGGGCGGCCGAGCTGGCCGGTGCGGGCCCGCTGCAGCGCCGGGTACGCGGATCGCAGCGCGGGCACGACCTCGTCCTTGTCGACGAGGCGGACCGTGCCGGCGACCGGCACCTCGGGACGCAGGGCGGCCCGCGGGGACCGCACCCTCACCGTCCGCGTCAGCGTGCTCAGGCCATAGCCGAAGCGGCCGTAGATCACCGGTTCGGACGCGTGCAGCACGGCGAACACCTCGCCGCGGGCCACGCAGTCCTGCAGTTGGGCCCGCATCATGCCGGTGAGCGCGCCACGCCGGCGGTAGTCGGACCGCACACCGACGAAGGTGACCGCGGCAGCCGGCAGGATCGCGCCGCCGGGCACGGTCAGGCTCGACGGGAACGACATGGCGGTGCCCACCTGGCGGTCACCGTCGAACGCGCCGAAGGTGCGGTCGACGATGTAGGCGCCCCGCAGTGATGCCCAGAAATCGTCGGACGCGGGTTTGTTGTGCATCGCGGCACGGAAGATGTCGTTGGCGCCCCGCAGCTCGTCCTCGGCTACGGTGCGGAACCTGAGCCCGGTGGGCAGCAGTGTCTGGGTCACGTCGCGATGATGCCTACTCGGCGGGCCCGCCGCGACCCATTTGTGCTGCTGACGACGGTCGAGCCGGGGCGCGCGGAAGCGGGACGGCCAGTCGTCCGCCGTCCCCCCGCGGGGTTACTTCGACTCCTCCGGCAGCGCCACCTGGTACTGACCGTCGTCGCTGGTGACGGTGATCTGGACGGTCAGCTCCTTCGGCTCGTTGCCGCCGACCTTCACCGTGCACTGGAACTTGTTGCCCTGCTTGACCTCCTGGTCGGAGGGGCAGGTGACCGACTGGATGTTCTCGACCTTGTAGTCGTTGACGAGGACCTTCTTGACGCCCTGGTCGCCCTCCAGCGCGGCCCTGTCGAACACCTTCGTGTTCAGGAAACCGGGTGTGACCAGGCCGAGCACCAGGAACGCCGCGACGCCGAGCACGACGACGACCATGACGATCCAGATCCAGGCGCCGCCGCCCTTCTTGGGCTGCTGCTGTTGCTGCTGGTAGGGGTGCTGGTACGGGCTCGGGAACTCACCGGACGGCTGCTGGCCGTAGGGCGACTGCGGCTGACCGTACGGCGAAGGCTGGCCGTACTGCTGCGTCGGCTGTGGCGGCTGCTGCCCGTACCCGCCGTAGGGCTGCTGCTGTTGCGGTGGCTGGGGCTGACCATGCTGCTGCGGGTACCCGGGCTGCGCGGGCATCCCACCGGACGGGGTGCCGGGCGCCGGCCCGCCGCCGTAGGGCTGCTGTCCCCACTGCTGCTGCGGGTCGTTCCCACCGGGCGGCCCGTAGGGGCTGGTCATTGTTCGCCTCCGCCATATCGACCTCGTGCCTGCGCGCGATCAAACCATAGCGGGACGGGGGTATCTCGTGTGGTCCGGCACGCTATTCGGCCCCACTTGGCCGAGCAATCACACGGTGCCCAGCGCCACGACCCCGCGGCGCATCGCCTTCACGGCCTCCTTCGCCGCGCCGCCGACCGGCGCGTCGGACCCGACCACGTCACGCAGCTGCTCAAGCAGGTCGATCACCTGCCGGCACCAGCGCACGAAGTCACCCGCGGAGAACTCGCTGCCGGCCGACTCCGCCGCGGTCATCACCCGCTCCAGCGACTCGCCGCGTGCCCACCGGTAGATCGTCCACGCGAAGCCCGCGTCCGGCTGGCGGGTGCGCTCCAGCTTGTGCCGCCGCTCGTCCGCCTCCAGCGACGCCCACAGCCGCGCGGTCTCGGTGAGCGCGTCGCTGATCAGGCCGGTCGGCACCCGCGCCTCGCTCGGCCCGTCCCGGCGCGCCTCGTAGACCAGCGAGGACACGACCGCGGCCAGCTCCGGGGGCGGCAGCTGGTCCCAGACGCCGTGCCGCAGGCACTCGGCGGCCAGCAGGTCCGACTCGCTGTAGAGCCGGGCCAGCCGCCTGCCGTCGGCGGTGACGGTGCTGGACTGCCTCGGTCCGCTCGGCGTTCGCGGGCCCGTACCCGGCGTGTTCCCTCCCTGCGCTGCTCGCTCAGTCCGGTCGTCGCTGGCCCGCTCAGGGTTCTCGTACGCCAGGTAACCGCGCTCGGTGAGCAGCCTGCGGATCCGGTCGAAGGCGCGGGCCAGCGAGTGGGTCTGGGCGGCGACCTTCTGCTCCAGCTGCTGGGTCTCCGCGGCCAGTCTGCGATACCGCTCGGCCCAGCGGGCGTGTGCCTCCCGGTCGGCGCAGCCGTGGCAGGGGTGGTTGCGCAGCGCCCTGCGCAGGGCCGCGATCTCGGCGTCGTCGGCCGCCGCGCCAGCACCGTGGCGGCGGTGCCTGGGCGCCTCGATGCCGGTGCTGCGCAGCGTCGAGGCGAGGTCCCGGCGCGACCGCGGCGAGCGCAGGTCGACCTGCTTGGGCAGCTTGACCCGGCCGTGTGCCTCCACCGGCGTCGGGAAGTCGGCCACGGACAGGCGACCGGCCCACCGGTCCTCGGTGACCACGAGCGGCCGGGCGTCGCCGGACGGGTCGAGCCCCGGGTCGACGACGATCGCGAGGCCCGCCCGCCGTCCGGACGGCACGGCGATCACGTCGCCCTTGCGCAGCGCCTCCAGTGACCGGGCGGCGTCGGCGCGGCGCGCCGCGGTGTTCTTGCGGGACAGCGCCTTCTCGCGGTCGCCCAGTTTCGCGCGAAGCTCGGCGTACTCGGCGAAGTCGCCGAGGTGGCAGGTCATCGACTCCCGGTAGCCCTCGAGCGCCTCGCGGTTGCGCTCGATCCGCTTCGCGAGCCCGACGACGCCCCGGTCGGCCTGGAACTGCGCGAACGAGGTCTCGAGCACCTCCCGCGCGCGCGGCCGGCCGACCTGCGCGACGAGGTTCACGGCCATGTTGTAGGTGGGCCGGAACGACGAGCGCAGCGGGTACAGGCGCTTGGACGCCAGCCCGGCGAGCGCCACCGGGTCCATGCCGCGCTGCCACAGCACCACCGCGTGGCCCTCGACGTCGATGCCGCGCCGCCCGGCCCGGCCGGTGAGCTGCGTGTACTC
>NZ_JBJMIE010000354.1:0-2703 GCF_045807065.1 Actinophytocola sp.
CACCCCGATGTTCACCGCCGAGCACCTCGACGTTCCCCTGGACTTCGAAGGCGCGGCGGAAGCCGGGTCGATGCTGGGCACCACCGCCGTCCAGGTCTTCAACGAGACCGTGTCGGTGCCGTGGGCCGTGATGAAGTGGACGCAGTTCTACGAGCACGAGTCCTGCGGCAAGTGCACCCCGTGCCGCGAGGGCACCTACTGGCTCGCCGGCATCCTCGAGCGGATGGTCGAGGGCAGGGGCACCGAGTCCGACATCGAGACGCTGCTGGACGTCTGCGACAACATCCTGGGCCGCTCGTTCTGCGCCCTGGGCGACGGCGCGGTCTCCCCGATCCAGAGCGGCATCAAGTACTTCCGGGACGAGTTCCTGGCCCTGTGCGACCAGAACAAGAACTCCTCCGCACCTGCGCTCGCCGGAGCTAACTCATGACAGCGATCGAAGAGAAGTCCGAGGCTGTGCCCGTACCCGAGGGGCACGTCCGGCTGACCATCGACGGTGTCGAGGTCATCGCGCCCAAGGGTGAGCTGCTCATCCGCACGGCCGAGCGCCTCGGCACCGTCATCCCGCGGTTCTGCGACCACCCGCTGCTCGACCCGGCCGGCGCCTGCCGCCAGTGCCTGGTCGAGGTCGAGATGGGTGGCCGGCCGATGCCGAAGCCGCAGGCCTCCTGCACGATCACCGTCGCCGACGGCATGGTGGTCAAGACCCAGGTGACCTCGCCGGTGGCGGACAAGGCCCAGCAGGGCGTGATGGAGCTGCTGCTCATCAACCACCCGCTGGACTGCCCGGTCTGCGACAAGGGCGGCGAGTGCCCGCTGCAGAACCAGGCCATGCGCCACGGCCGCACGGACTCCCGGTTCGTGGAGGAGAAGCGCACCTTCGCCAAGCCGATCCCGGTGTCCACGCAGGTGCTGCTGGACCGCGAGCGGTGCGTGCTCTGCCAGCGCTGCACCCGGTTCTCCGACCAGATCGCCGGCGACCCGTTCATCGAGCTGCTGGAGCGCGGCGCGCACCAGCAGATCGGCATCGCGGAGAACAAGCCGTTCCAGTCCTACTTCTCGGGCAACACCATCCAGATCTGCCCGGTGGGTGCGCTGACCAGCGCCGCGTACCGGTTCCGGTCGCGCCCGTTCGACCTGGTGTCCACGCCCGGCATCTGCGAGCACTGCTCGTCGGGCTGCGCGGAGCGGACCGACTGGCGGCGCGGCAAGGTGATGCGCAAGCTCGCCGCGGAGGACCCGGAGGTCAACGAGGAGTGGATCTGCGACCGCGGCCGCTTCGCGTTCCGGTACATCACCGCCGGCGACCGGATCAACCAGCCGCTCGTGCGGGACGCCAGGACCGGTGAGCTGGCCCCGGCGTCCTGGACCGACGCGCTGCGGATCGCCGCCGAGGGCCTCGCGACGGCCCGCGACGGCAAGGGTGCCGGCGTCCTCACCGGCGGCCGGCTGACCGCCGAGGACGCCTACGCGTACGCCAAGTTCGCCCGCATCGCCCTGCGCACCAACGACATCGACTTCCGCGCCCGCCCGCACTCCGCGGAGGAGCTGGACTTCCTCGCCTCGCGGGTCGTCGGCACCACGCCCGAGACCGGGGTCACGTTCCGGGCCATCGAGGCCGCGCCGGCGGTGCTGTGCGTGGCGTTCGAGCCGGAGGAGGAGGCCCCGATCGTGTTCCTGCGGCTGCGCAAGGCGGCCCGCAGGAACCGCGCCAAGGTCTTCCACATCGGACAGTGGTCCTCGCCGGGTGTCGAGAAGACGATCCGGCCGTTCAGCACGGACAAGGGCTCGATCGGCACGCTGCTCGCCTGCCCGCCCGGCGGCGAGACCGCCGCGGTCGAGGGCCTGGTCACGCACGCGCCGGACGTCGCCGAGGGCCTGTCCCAGGCGGGTGCGGTGATCCTGGTCGGCGAGCGGGCCGCCCAGATCCCGGGCCTGCTGACCGAGCTGGTCAAGCTGTCCGAGGTCACCGGGGCCGGGCTCGCCTGGATCCCGCGCCGCGCCGGCGAGCGGGGCGCGCTGGAGGCCGGTGCCGCCCCGATACTGCTGCCCGGCGGCAGGCTCGTCACCGACGCGGCCGCCCGCGCCGAGGTCGAGCAGGCCTGGGGCCTGGAGTCCGGCGCGCTGCCGTGGATGCCGGGCCGCGACACGAACGGCATCCTCGACGCGGCGGCCAAGGGCCTGCTCGACGGGCTCGTGGTCGGCGGCGTCGAGATCGACGACCTGCCCGACCCGGCGCTGGCCGAGGAGGCCCTGCGCAAGGCGGGCTTCGTGGTCAGCCTGGAGCTGCGGGCGAGCGCGGTCACCGAGTTCGCCGACGTGGTCCTGCCGGTCGCCCCGGCCGTCGAGAAGTCCGGCACCTTCGTGAACTGGGAGGGCCGCCGCCGCGAGTTCGGCACCACGCTGGAGAACACCGGCGCGCTGCCGGACTGCCGGGTCCTCGACACGCTCGGCGTCGAGATGGACGTCGACCTGTTCACCCAGACCCCGATCGCCGCCGCCGCCGACCTGGCCAAGCTGCCTCCGGTGCTGCGCAAGGCGGCACTGCCCGTCGAGGTCGCCGCCCCGGCGCCCACGCTGGGCGAGGGGCAGGCGCTCCTCGCGACCTGGCGGCAGCTGCTGGACGACGGCTCGCTGCAGTCCGACGAGCCGCACCTGGCCGGCACCCGGCGCCCGGCCGTGGTCCGGCTGAACCCCGAGACC
>NZ_JBJMIE010000355.1:0-18909 GCF_045807065.1 Actinophytocola sp.
CGGTTCGGCACCGTCGTCACCTGGTTCCTGCTGGGCGGCGACCTCTACACCGCGTACACGTTCATCGCCGTGCCGGCGCTGGTCTTCGGCGTGGGCGCCGTGGGCTTCTTCGCGCTGCCCTACACGATCCTCATCTATCCGCTGGCGTTCCTTGCGCTGCCGCGGCTGTGGTCGGTGGCACACCGGCGCGGCTACGTGACGCCCGCCGACTTCGTCCGCGGTCGCTACGGCTCGCGGCCGCTCGCGACGGCGATCGCGGGCACCGGGCTGCTCGCGACGATGCCCTACATCGCCCTGCAGCTGGTCGGCATCCGGGTCGTGCTGCAGGCGATGGGCGTGCAGGGCGACTGGCCGCTGATCCTGGCGTTCGTGATCCTCGCTGCCTACACCTACAACTCGGGCCTGCGGGCGCCGGCGCTGATCGCGGTGGTCAAGGACGCGCTGATCTACATCACGGTGCTCGTCGCCGTGATCTACATCCCGTCGAAGCTCGGCGGCTTCGGCGCGATCTTCGACAAGGCGGACGCGGCGCTGCCCAAGCACACGCCCAAGCCGGGGTCGCTGCTGCCGGGGACGGTCGACGCGCAGACGACCTACGCGTCGCTCGCTCTGGGCAGCGCGCTCGCGCTGTTCCTGTACCCGCACGCGATCACCGGAGCGCTGAGCTCCCGCAGCGCCGACGTCATCCGCCGCAACATGGCGGCGCTGCCGGCCTACAGCTTCGTGCTCGGCCTGCTCGCGCTGCTCGGCCTGATGGCGATCGCCGCCGGTGTCAAGCCGCTGACCTCGGGCGGCAAGCCGGACTCCAACACGGTCGTCCCGCTGCTGTTCGACAAGATGTTCCCCGACTGGTTCGCGGGCATCGCGTTCGCGGCCATCGGCATCGGCGCGCTGGTGCCGGCCGCGATCATGTCGATCGCCGCGGCGAACCTGTGGACCCGCAACGTCTACAAGGAGTACATCCGCAAGGATGCGACTCCCAGGGACGAGGCCAAACAGGCGAAGCTGGCGTCACTGGTGGTCAAGTTCGGTGCCGTGCTGTTCATCGTGGTGATCGACCCGCAGTACGCCATCGACCTCCAGCTGATCGGCGGCGTGATCATCCTGCAGACGCTGCCGGCGGTCGCGATCGCCTTGTACACCAAGTGGTTGCACCGCTGGGCGCTCGTCGCCGGCTGGGTGGTCGGCCTCGGCTGGGGCATGATCATGCTGTACGGCATTCCGAACCCGGCGACGAAACGGCAGCACTTCGGCGGTTCCGCGCTGGCCCTGGACAAGCTGAGCATCTTCGGCTGGCACCCGTTCGCCGGCTCACTGGTCCAGATCTACGTCGGTTTCGTCGCGCTGGTGGCGAACCTGCTCGTGGCGGTGATAGTCACGCTGATCATCCGCGGGCGCGCGTCCAACGGCACCGACGAGACGACCGGCGAGGACTACCACGTCGACGAGCACGACGAGAGTCTGCGGCCCATCGCCGTGCACTGATCAATTTTTGGGGAGGCCCTTTCTGAACAGCCCGCTGTTCAGAAAGGGCCTTTCTATGTTTCCGCAAATTTCCTAATGCAGTCAGCTTGTGCAAATGCACGTGCAGATGCAGAATCTTCATGTTGCGCTGCCATCAGCGAGGGGAGACTGCGATGGCTGTTGGTGAAATCGTTGTGGCGGATGGCCCCCCATCCGCCCTCCGCGTGCCCGCACCACCCGCGCTCGAGTGGGTCGAGCTGGCCGCCGGTGACCGGACCGCGCGCTTCATCGGTCTCATCAACGATCTCAGCCGTCCCGCTGACTCGTCAGGGGACGGCAAGCGCATCACGTCCGCCCACGCGTTCGCCGGAATGGGAGCGGCGAACGCGTGGGCGGCCGTCTGCCGCGACCCGCTCGGCTCGCCCGCGCGGCAGAGCAACCAGACGTTCGCCGCGCGGTGGCGGAAGATCCGCGCGTCCGCCCCGGCGGAGCCGTGCCACTACGTGAGCCTCGGCCCCGGCGACGGCCGCAAGGACGGCGTGGTGCTCACCGACCTGTCCCGGGTCAACCGCGACCTGTGCTACCTGCCGGTGGACACCGGCCAGGAACTGTTGCACCTGGCCATCACCGGCCAGCTCCGCAACCTCGGGCTGCCGCCCGACCGCGTCATGTCCCTGCCATGGGACTTCTCCTCGCGGGAGAGCGTGACCACGCTCCGCGGGTTGCTCGACGAGTTGTTCGGCTCGATGCCGATGCTGTTCTCCTTGCTGGGCAACACCATCGCCGGCTTCGACGACGACACCGCGGTGCTCGCGCTGGTCGGTTCCCTGCTGCGCCCCGGCGATCGCCTGCTGCTGGAGGTCGAGGCGACGACCGACCTGGGTCCCGCGCTGGCCGCCTCCGCCGCGGACGAGCAGGCCTACACCCTGTCCTTCGGCGAGTTCGTCACCGCCGCCCTGCGCCACCACACCAGGCTGAGCCCGGGCTGGGGGGACGTCGAGGTCCTCGGCGCCGTCGAGGCGGAACGCGCGCTCGTGGTGAAGACGGTCTACCGGTCGGGCGAGGACCAGGTCATGTCCCTGCCGAACGGCACGGCCGCGCCGCTCGGCCTCGACGACACCGTCCGGCTTTCGCTGTCCCGCAAGTACTCCCCGGAAGGTCTCGCCCGGTTGGTGCGGGCCGCCGGCCTGGACGTCCTCGCCGACGTGTGCACCGGCACCGGCGGCCCGTTCGGGCTCGCGCTGCTGGTGCTGGCGCGGAGCTGACCCGTCAGTCGGCCGCGAGTCCCTTCAACAGCGGGATGTAGACGTCGTCGACCATGCTCTCCAGCGCCTCGTCGGGGAGTGGACCGCCGTACACCATCGCCTCCGAGCGGATCAGGTCCAGCGGCAGCCGCAGCACGCGCGGTGGCAGGTACACCGGTTTCAGCTCCCCGCGCGCGATCGCGTCGTCGACGACCTTCCACATCCTCGACGCCATGGGCGCGTTGTCCATCTTCTCCCGCAACAGGTTCTTGATCTCCGGGTGCTTGAACGCGTCGGCCATGACGCCCGCGATCGTCTGGCTCATCATGGCGCTCATCCGCTTCGCGATCCGGGTGAACAGCCACAGCACGTCAGCCCTCAGTGAACCCAGTTCGGGCACTTGGGACTCAACGGGCTGCTGGCGGCCCCAGGCGGCCATCACCAGCTCCGCTCGGCGTGGCCATCTGCGGTATATGACGGGTTTGCTCGTGCCTGCCCGTTTTGCCACCGCCTCTATGGTGAGGGCTGTGTAGCCCACCTCGCGCAGCTCGTCCCACGTGGCGTCCAGGATGGCCTGCTCGAGCTCGGCGCCGCGTCGCCGGGTCTGCACCGGCCTGGTCGCTGTAAAAGCGGTCGCGTCGTCGTCCACTGAACCCCTAAGATACGTTGCGTGTCTTACGCGGATGGTCTACCTTGACACAATATAAGATACGGGTCGTTTCTACACAGGGGGAACGTTGCTGAACCGGTTGCTGTCCACCTACCTGCGGCCGTACCGCAGAGAGCTGGCGATCGTGCTCGTGCTGCAGCTCATCGGCACGATCGCGTCGCTGTACCTGCCGAGTCTCAACGCGGACATCATCGACAACGGCGTCGCGCGCGGCGACAACGACTACATCATCCGCACCGGTGCGTGGATGCTCGCGGTGTCGCTGCTGCAGATCATCTGCTCGGTCATCGCGGTCCGCTTCGGCGCGCGCACGGCCATGGCCTTCGGCCGGGACGTGCGGGGCGGGATCTTCCACCAGGTCGGCACGTTCTCCGCGCGTGAGGTCGCCACGTTCGGCGCGCCGTCGCTGATCACCCGCACCACCAACGACGTGCAGCAGGTGCAGCTCCTGGTGGTCATGATGGCCACGATGTTCATCACCGCGCCGATCATGTGCGTGGCCGGCGTGGTCATGGCGCTGCACGAGGACGTCGGCCTGTCGTGGCTGCTGCTGGTCTGCGTGCCGGCGCTGGTCATCTGCATCGGCCTGATCGTCTCGCGGATGGTGCCGCAGTTCCGGCTGATGCAGGAGCGCATCGACCAGGTCAACCGCGTCCTGCGCGAGCAGCTGTCCGGCATCCGCGTGGTCCGCGCGTTCGTCCGCGAGAAGGCGGAGATCACCCGGTTCCAGGACGCGAACTCCCAGCTCACCGACACGGCGCTGCGGGTGGGCCGGCTGCAGTCGATGATCTTCCCGACCGTCATGCTGATCCTCAACGTGTCCAGCGTCGCGGTCCTGTGGTTCGGCGCGCACCGCGTCGACAGCGGTGCGATGCAGGTCGGCGCGCTCACCGCGTTCCTGTCCTACCTGCTGCAGATCCTGATGTCGGTCATGATGGCCACGTTCATCTCGATAATGATCCCGCGCGCGGCCGTGTGCGCCGAGCGGATCGTCGAGGTGCTCGACACCGAGTCGTCGGTGCGGCCGCCCGAGGCGGGGGTCGTGGAGCTGCCGGTGCGTGCCGAGGTCGCGTTCGAACACGTCGAGTTCCGGTACCCCGGCGCGGCCGACGCCGTGCTGCGGGACATCTCGCTCCGCGCCGAGGCCGGCAGGACGACCGCGATCATCGGCAGTACCGGCGCCGGCAAGACCACGCTGGTGAACCTGATCCCCCGCTTGATCGACGTGACCGGCGGCGAGATCCGGGTCAACGGCACGGATGTGCGCGAGCTGGACCCCGAGGTGCTGCGTGCGCGGATCGGGCTGGTGCCGCAGCAGGCGTACCTGTTCACCGGCACCGTGCGCTCGAACCTCCAGTACGGCAACCCCGACGCCACGGACGAGCAGCTGTGGGAGGCGTTGGAGATCGCCCAGGCGCGCCGGTTCGTCGAGGAGATGGGTGGGCTGGACGCGGCCATCGCCCAGGGCGGCACGAACGTGTCCGGCGGTCAGCGCCAGCGGCTGTCGATCGCCAGGGCGCTGGTCCGCAAGCCGGAGATCTACCTGTTCGACGACGCGTTCTCCGCGCTGGACCTCGCGACCGACGCGGCGCTGCGTGCCGCGCTGCGCCCGCACACGCGCAACTCCACGATCATCGTGGTGGCCCAGCGGGTGTCGACCATCCTCGACGCCGACCAGATCATCGTGCTGGAGAACGGCGAGATCGTCGGCCGCGGCTCGCATCGTGAACTCATGGGCACCTGCCCGACCTACGTCGAGATCGTCGAGTCCCAGCTGACCCCGGAGCAGGTGGCATGAACGGAGTTTGCGGAGTGAATCGTCGATATTCAGGGCGGCGCGTCGCCTGCGGAGCGTTCCGGCGTCACGGAGCGGGCGAGGTGGTGGCATGAGCACGCCCACGGCAGTTCGCAGGCCCGCGCCCGCCGGTCCGATCGGCCGGGGCTTCCCCGGCATGCAGGGCCCGGTCAGCAAGGCGGACGACTTCAGCACCTCGGCCAAGCGGCTGCTGGGCCGGATGCGTCCCGAGCGGTTCAGCATCGCGTTCGTCGTCGCGCTCGGCGTGCTCGCCGTCGGGTTCAACGTGGCGGGGCCGAAGGTGCTCGGGCACGCCACCGACATCATCTTCAACGGCATCATCGCCAAGTTCCGCGGCGTTCCCGGCGCCGGCATCGACTTCGGCGCGCTCGGCTCGGTGCTGGCGTGGGTGCTCGGGCTGTACCTGACCTCGTCGCTGTTCTCGCTGGCGCAGGGCTGGCTGCTGAACACCGTGGTGCAGCGCATGGTGTTCGCGCTGCGCGAGGACGTCGAGGCGAAGCTGCACCGGCTGCCGCTGCGGTACTTCGACGGCCAGCCGCGCGGCGAGCTGCTCTCCCGCGTCACCAACGACATCGACAACATCTCGACCACGCTGCAGCAGACGATGAGCCAGCTGCTGACGTCCCTGCTCACGGTCGTCGGCGTGCTCGTCATGATGTTCACGATCTCGCCGCTGCTGGCGCTGATCGCGGTGCTGGTGGTGCCGGTGTCGGTGTTCGTGACGCGGGCGATCGGCAAGCGGTCGCAGAAGCTGTTCATCGCGCAGTGGAAGAACACGGGCGCGCTGAACGCGCACATCGAGGAGTCGTTCACCGGGCATCAGCTGGTGAAGGTGTTCGGCCGGCAGCAGGAGTCGGAGGAGGAGTTCCGCAAGCGCAACCAGGCGCTGTACGAGGCCAGCTCCGGTGCGCAGTTCGTGTCCGGCCTGATCATGCCGTCGATGATGTTCCTGTCGAACATCAGCTACGTGCTGATCGCGGTGGTCGGCGGCCTGCGGATCACGTCCGGGTCGATGACGCTCGGCGAGGTCACGGCGTTCATCCAGTACTCGCGCCAGTTCACGCAGCCGCTGACCCAGGTCGCGTCGATGGCCAACCTGCTGCAGTCCGGTGTCGCGTCGGCGGAGCGGGTGTTCGAGCTGCTGGACGCCGAGGAGCAGGAGCCCGACCCGGCGGACGCGTCCCTGCCCGCGGAGCGTCGCGGCCGGGTGGCGTTCGAGAACGTGACGTTCTCCTACCGCCCGGAGCAGCCGCTGATCGAGGACCTGTCCCTGGTGGCCGAACCGGGCCACACGGTCGCGATCGTCGGCCCCACCGGCGCCGGCAAGACGACCCTGGTCAACCTGATCATGCGGTTCTACGAGCTGGACGGCGGCCGGATCACCCTGGACGGCGTGGACATCACCGCGCTCCGGCGGGAGGACCTGCGCTCCCAGGTGGGCATGGTGCTGCAGGACACCTGGCTGTTCGGCGGCACCATCCGCGACAACATCGCGTACGGCAAGCCCGGGGCCACCGAGGAGGAGATCATCGCGGCGGCGCAGGCCACCTACGTCGACCGCTTCGTCCGCACCCTCCCCGACGGCTACGACACGGTGATCGACGAGGAGGCGTCCAACGTCTCCGCCGGTGAGAAGCAGCTGCTGACCATCGCACGCGCGTTCCTGGCCAGCCCGTCGCTGCTCATCCTCGACGAGGCCACCAGCTCCGTCGACACCCGCACGGAGTCACTGGTGCAGCACGCGATGGCGGCCCTGCGGTCGTCCCGCACGAGCTTCGTGATCGCCCACCGCCTGTCGACGATCCGCGACGCGGACCTGATCCTGGTGATGGAGTCCGGCAGCATCGTCGAACAGGGCACCCACGAGGAACTACTGGAACAGCGCGGCGCCTACCACCGGTTGTACTCGGCCCAGTTCGCCGCGCCGGTGGAGTGACCGTTCCTGGTCGGGCGGCGATGTTCCGCCGCCCGACCAGGCGCCCACCTGGTCACCCCTTCGAGTCGTCCATGACACCGCTCGGGCCGCCTTTCGGGTAAACACCCCGGCGGTGGTCGCCCCGGAGGGACCCTTGCCGGGTGTCCGTCGCGAGCGATCTCATCCAGGCCTTCACAGCGGTGCTGACCCTGGTGATCGCGTTCATGGAATATCGCCTGTCCCGCGCGCACCGTCTTCACCTGGCCGAGCAGGCATCCGGACCGGCCGCTTCCCCGCCGGCCGTCACACCGCCACCTGGTCCCGCACCGCGGTGGCCCGCGAACCCCGCCATCAGCCCGGCGCCCTGGCAGGCGCCGACCCAGGCCTACCAGCCACCCCGGCTGGGTCAGCCACCCGCGCAACGGTCCTCGGCACGCACTGGCTGGCTCGCGTTGCTCTATGGCCTGCTCATCGGTCTGCTACTGGGCGCCATCCATGCCAGCGCGGCCGGTATGACCGGCCAGATCGTCGCCTCGCTCCTACTCGTGTCGGTGACGGCAGCCATCTGGTTGGTCATCCACCTCCGCGCCGACGAGCGATGGTCCCGCCGACTGCGACAGATGTTGTCCCTGACCGCGGCCGCCGCCATGGGCGCACTGATCGCGGGACTCCTCTCCTGAGGAAAGCCCGGCCACGGCCGAACCACCGACATCGGCTCGGCCGCGCCGGACCGCGGCCGCCGCCAGCAACACCTGAAGGACACCCTCAGGACGTTCACCGTCCCGAGGGTGCCCTCCGTGACCACCGCGTCAGCCGACCGGTTCCAGGACCCGGGTCTCCTCCGTCGCGTTGGTCTCCTCGCGCTTGCGCAGGAAGCGGGGCGTCCACCAGTTCGCCTTGCCCAGCACGGTCATCAGCGCCGGCAGGAGGACCGCGCGGATCAGGGTCGCGTCGATGAGGATCGCGGTCGCGAGCCCGACGCCCATCTGCTTCATGTCGATCGTGCTCAGGGTCGCGAAGATCGAGAACACGCCGATCATGACCGCCGCGGCGCTCGTGACCACGCCCGCCGACCTGGTGATGCCCGTCGCGACCGCGTCGCGGGTCGGCATGTGCGCCGACGCCTCGCGGATGCGGCTCACCACGAACACGTGGTAGTCCATGGACAGGCCGAACAGCGTCACGAACAGGATCACCGGGAGCCAGGCGGTGATGCCGCCCGTCGACGTGAAGCCCAGCAGGTCCTCGGCCCAGGTGTGCTGGAACACCAGCACCAACACCCCGTACGCCGCGCCGGCCGACAGCAGGTTCAGCCCGATCGCGCTCAACGCGATCACCGGCGCCCGGAACGCCCACAGCATCACCAGGAACGTCAGCAGCAGCACGAACCCGATCACCCACGGCAGCGCGTCGTTCATGTTCGCCACGAAGTCGTTCTCACCCGCGGTCTGGCCGCCCACCGCGAACTCCGCACTCGCGACCGTGCCGACCGTGGCCGGCAGCAGGGAGGTCCGCAGCCGCGCCAGCGACTGGTCGGCCTCAGGCGAGGTGCCGTCGTAGGGGATGCCCGCCGAGATCAGGTAGATGCGGCCGTCCTTCGCGGGCGTGACCTTCGGCGCCCGGTCGTGTGCGAAGCCGGGCTCGTGCGCGATCCGCGCCAGCAGGTCGTCCACCGCCGCCTTCGCGGCAGCCGTCTGTGCGGCGGGCACCCGGATCGCGATCTGGTGGGACGCGCCGGTGCTGGGGAACGCCTCGGTCATCCGGTCGTAGGAGCGCATGATCGGGATGCTGCGCGGCAGGTCCGATGTGGACGGTGAGTTCAACGTCATGCCGAACGCCGGCACCGCCAGTGCGGCCAGCACGCCCACCGAGATGATCATCGTGGTCCTCGGTGCCCGCAGGCTCGGCTTCAGCACCGCCCGCCAGAACCGCGGGTTCTCCGAGTTCCGCATCGACAGCCGCCACAGCAACGGGATGCGTGGCTTGTCCACGAACCGGCCCAGCTTCGCCAGCAGCGCCGGCAGCACGGTGATCGAGCCGATCATCGCGGCCAGCACCACCAGGATCGTCCCCACGGCGATCGACGAGAACACGATGTCGTTGACCACGAACATGCCGGCCATCGCGACGGTCACGGCGATGCCGGACACCACGATCGCGTGCCCCGACGTGGCCGCCGCGATCTCCACCGCGTCCACGTGCCCGGCGCCCTTCTCGCGTTCCTCCCGGTCGCGCCGCACGTAGAACAGCGAGTAGTCCACGCCGACCGCCATGCCGATCAGCAGGATCATGCTGGACGTGTTGTCCGTCGCTGGAACCAGCTGCGACGCCAACGCGGACAGGCCGAGCGCGGCCCCCACCGCGGACATCGCCAGCAGCACCGGCACCCCCGCCGCGATCAGGGCGCCGAACACCAGCAGCATGATCAGCAGCGTCACCGGGATGCTGATCAGCTCGGCCTTCTGGAAGTCGTCGCCGAGGGTCGCCGACAGCGCCTTGTTCAGCGACGCCCCGCCTACCTGCTCCACCAGCAGGTCCGGGTACTGCTTCTGCACGGCCGCCGTCGTGTGCAGCAGCGTGTCGACCCGGTCGTCGGCGGTCTCGGGGTCACCGGCCAGCTCGACGTTGACCAGCACCGCCGTACCCTTCGGCGACGGCACCGGGTCGCTGACCTCGCTCACCTCGCGCAACGCACCCATGTCGGCCCGCACCTCGCCGGCCGCGGCCAGCGCGCGAGCGGAGTCGAGGTTCCCCGAACGGGCCGAGATCAGGACGTTCTCCGTCGCGGGCCGCGTGAAACCGGCCTCGTCGACGATGCTCTGGTAGGTGGCGAGCTCACCCTTCGGGTGGTCGTCGAAGTCGGCGCTCCTCGTGCCGGTGACCTGCCCGGCGCCGATGCAGACGGCCACGAACAACAACCACGCGCCGATCGCGCGCCACGGGTGTTCGGCGCTCCATCTCGCGATCCGCACGGTTAACATGGGTTTGCCCATCGGGAGCCCCCTCGGAGAAAGTCTGGGTCGGGATGACGCAGACAAGGCTCCAGCAACGGCAGGCTCGGCAACTCCGGGCTTACCCGGTAGCTGCCTCAGGGTTCACCCTGAACAACGGTCCGCCCGCGATGTCCGCGCCCGCGCGGCGCCACCAGTCGATCTCCGGTTCGCTGCGCACGTCGTCGACCGCGACCGTGGCCCCGGCCTCGTGCACCAGCCGGGTCAGGCTCGACATCGCCCGCGCCACAAGGGTTTCGCCGCCCATCGCGCGTGCCTGGGCGACCAGTCGCGGTGCGAGCAACACCGTCCGCAGTGGTAGGTCGGGCAGTCGGACCACATCGGACGGGTTGCCGCGGAAGTCGTGCACGGCCATCCGCACGCCGGCCTTCGCCAGTGTCGTCAGGTTGTCCAGTGCCCGCGGCCGGCCGTCGAACACCTCCGCCGCCGGCAGCGCCAGCCGCAGGCGTTCCGGGGGCACCGACAGGTCGGCCAGCGTGTCGAGGACCGAGTCGACCAGGTCGGCCGCCGCGGACTGGTTGGGCGACAGGCGCACCGACAGCGGCAGGTCGGGTGTCCACGCCAGCAGTCGCTCGCTCGCGGCCCGCAGCAGCCACCGCCCGATCTGCGGGCTCAGCCCGGTCTCCTCGGCGAGCGCCACGCAGCTCTGCCCGGCCAGCCCGGCCTGGTCCCACCGCGGGTACGCCTCGACGCTGACCGGGTGCCGGTCGGCCAGGTCGACCCGCAGGCGGTAGCCGACCGCGAGCTCACCCATCTCGACCGCACCCGGCATGACCGCCGCGAGCCGGGCGGTGTCCCTGGCCGGTTTGTGCTCGTTCCGCTCGAGCAGCCGCCAGTGCCCCGGGCCGGCCGCCTGTGCCTGCCGGAGCGCGATGTCCGCCACCTGCAACAGCTCCACCGGGTTCGTGCCGTGCGGCGGGCTCTGCACCACGCCGACGTTGGCGGTCAGCGCGACGCCGGCGTCGTCGACGTAGGTCGTCTCCGCGAGCGCCTCGGTGAGCCAGCGGACGAACTCGGCCGGCGGCAGGCGTTTTCCCGGCTCCTCCGGCGGGTGCTCGTGCAGCACCGCGAAGCCCGCGCGGTCGAGGCGCGCGGCCATCCCGTCCTGGCCGCCCACGAGGCTGCGCAGCCGGGTGGCGATCTCGACCAGCACGGTGTCCGCGCACGGCCCGGCGAGGCCGTCGCCCAGCACGGCGAACCCGTTCAGCTCGATCCGATACAGCGTGACCGGCGTGCCCGAGTTCAGTACCTCCTCCAGCCGCGTGGTGAAGAACTGCCGGTTCGGCAGGCCGGTGAGGACGTCATGCAGCAGCTGGTGGGAGAGCTGGCGGCGCAGCAGCGTCAGCTCGGTGGCGACGGCCTCGCGTGCGGCCTGGTGCGCCTTCGCCGCGCTCGCGGCCTTCATCGCGAGCGCCTTCACGGCGCGGACCATGCTCTCCTGCTGGTCGACCGTGCGCTGCCGCAGTGCGTCGGCGTAACCGGCGGCCAGCCCACCGAGCAGGCGGGCCACCCGTTCCGGCGGCTGCCCGCCGGCGAGCAGTGGGGCGGCCAGCACGTCCACGGTGGTCTCCAGGCTCTTGCGGTCGACGCAGTTCAGCTCGACCAGCCGGACACCGACCCGCTCGGCGACCGTGACGCCCTCGCCGGGCAGCGCCGTGAACAGCTCGTCGACCAGCTCGCGCATCGGCTGCTCCAGGTCGGTCTGGATGAGCGGCACATAGCTCGTCGTGCAGAGCAGGTACGCCCATTTCCGCGCGAGCTTGTCGCGGGTCCGGTCGTGCTCCGGCGTGCTCGCGCCGCCGGACAGGGCACTGGTCACCGCCCGACCATCCGATCGGCCCAGACCACCACCGCGGCGAACAGGTCGGGTGCGTTGGGGGCGTAGTTGAACGCGTGGCCGTACCCGGGCAGCACGTAGGTCTGCAGCCGCGCGGCCGGACCGTAGAACGGCGCCTCCGCGGCCAGGTAGGTCGCCGCGGAGGAGCAGTCCGTCGCGAGCAGGCCGCAGAACGTGGGGTCGCCACCCGCGATGGCGGAGAGGACCGGGACGTCGACGAGCTTGGTGTACGGCGTCACGGTGCCGAGCAGCGCCGCGTCGACCAGCTCGGTCGGCGCCGCGACGTCCTTCGTCGACTCGTCGTACCCCACCACGGCCGACACGTTCGGCCCCGGCTGGTGCATCGAGTAGCGGGTGCCGGCCTGCGTGGTCAGGTAGCCGGTGTCCAAAGCCTTGGTGGCGAACGCCGGGTCGAGGTCGGCCGGGACGAACGTGGCGGCGATGGGCGCGATGCCGGGCGCGTTGATGTGGTGGCCCATGGCGGTCACCAGCACGCCGTTCACGTCGTGGTAGGTGGCCGCCTCGATGATCGAGATGGCGGACCCGAGGGAGTGGCCGCCCAGGATGATCTTCGCGAACGCCGGGCGCATGGCGGCCACCACCTGGTGCACGGCGACCGCCTGGGTGATCGCGGTCAGCACCGCGCTCGGCGGCTCGGAGCTGGCGCCGGTGCCGAGCCGGTCGACCGCGAGGGTGGCGTAGCCGGCGTCGTTCATGGCCTGGCGGAACGAGCGGGACTGGAGGGGGATGTCCCAGTACGAGCGGTTGTAGAAGCCACCCGGTACCAGGATCTGGAGGGTGTGCGCGTTGCTCGGGACACAGAGGGTGCCGGCCATGGTCTGCTGGAGTCCTGCCACGGTCACGGGGAACGTGCGGTTCTCGCAGGTGGTGCTGGCCTGCGCCGGTGCCGGGACGAGCAGGATCCCGGCGACGAGGGCGGCCGCGGCGAGCCGGTGGAACATGAGGGCCTTTCAGCGTGGGGTGACTGTCATGGACAGCCGGGTCGGGTAGGCGGTGGAGGTGTAGGCGACCCGCAGCGGGCGGGCGAGCGTCAGCCGCCAGCGGCTCACGATCGTCGCCGCGGTCACGGCCATCTCCAGCAGGGCGAACGCGTTGCCGACGCACTGGCGGTTGCCGGCGCCGAACGGGATGAACGCGCCACGCGGGATCTCCCCGGCCGCGTCCGGTGCCCAGCGGTCGGGGTCGAACCGCTCGGGGTGGGGGAAGCTGCGCGGGTCGAAGTGCAGGGCGTGCGGGCTGACGGTCACCTCGGTGTCCCGCGGGATCCGCACGCCACCCAGCTCGACGGGTTCGGTCGTGCGGCGCATCAGGATCCAGATCGGGTACATCCGCAGGGTCTCGTCGATCACCTGCCGGAGGTAGGTGAGCTTCGGGACGTCGTCGAACGTGACACGGCGGCCGCCGAGGACCCGGTCGACCTCGTCGTGCACGCGGCGTTCGACGTCGGGGTGCCGCGCGAGCTCGTGGAACAGCCAGGCGAGCGCCAGCGCGCTGGTCTCGATGCCCGCGGACAGCAGGGTGATGACCTCGTCGTAGACCTGCTGGTCGGTCATGGGGGTGCCGTCGGTGTCGCGGGCCAGGAGCAGCGTGGACAGCAGGTCGCCGCGGTCGCGCCCCTCCGCGCGCCAGCCCGCGATCAGCTCGTCGACCACGCTCCGCATTCGCGTGACGGCCTGGTCGAGCTGGCGGTTCCCGCGTACCAGGAGCCGGCCGACCGGTTCCGGGGAAAGCGCCCGGATCATGCCCTGCCGGATGACGACCGGGATCGACCGCCTGGACTCCTCGATCGCCGAGCCGCCCAGTTCCGTGCCGAACAGCGCCGCGCCGACAATGGTCACCGCGAGGGCCTGCATATCGTCGTTGATCTCCCGGGTTTCGTCCGGTTTCCACGATCCGCACAATTCCGCGACCGCGACTGCCATTTTTTCGGCGTAGTGGGCGATGCGTTCCCGGTGGAACGCGGGCTGGATGAGCCTTCGTTGGCGCAGGTGAAAGGCGCCGCCGGAATTCACCAGGCCGTTCCCGGTGAATGGTCGGAACTTGTCGAACATCGCTCCTTTTTCGAAGCTCGCTGACCTGGTGACCAGTACCTGGTGGGTCAGCTCGGCACTCGTGACGAAGTACGTGAGAAGGCGGCCAAGGTACACCCTGACCAGATCGCCGTGCTGGCGAAGGCCATCCGTGAAGCCGAACCGCCGGCGCAACAGAACCGGTGTGTGTCCCAGGACAGGCCACCGACCGGGTGCCACGGGCACTGCCATATCGGTCTCCCAAACGTCGCGAGCGGGATTACACTAGGGCTACAGTCGTTACTCCAAAAGCACCCGATCGGGTGCGATCGTCAGTTTCTTGGTCAATTAAGGTGTACGCGTGGACTGGGTGCCTTCGAATGTCGACACGAACGCGCCGAGCGGCGCGCGCACATATGACTACCTACTAGGTGGAAGTCACAACTTCGCGGCCGACCGGATCATGGCTGACCAGGTGGAAGGCGCTGTCCCCGGAATACGGGCGGCCGCACGCATCAATCGCGCGTTCCTGGCGAGAGCGGTTCGGTTCATGATCGGAGAAGGCGTTCGACAGTTCCTCGACATCGGCTCCGGCATACCCACTGTCGGCAACGTGCACGAGATCGCACAGCAGGCGAATTCATCCTGTCGTGTGGTGTATGTCGACCGGGATCCCATCGCGGTCGCACACAGTGAGCTAATGCTGGCCGGCAACGAGCACGCCGGCATGGTCGAGGCGGACATGCGCGAGCCGGCGACGATCCTCGAGCACCCCGTCACCCGGCGCCTGCTGGACTTCGACGAGCCGATCGGCCTGCTGTTCCTGCTCGTGCTGCACTGGATCCCCGACGAGGACGACATCGCGGGCCTGGTGGCCACCTACCGGGAGACCCTGTCGCCGGGCAGCTACCTGACCATCACGCACATGACGGACGACATGCAGGCGGACAAGATCGACGCGGTGGCCGGGATCGTCCGCGGCAACCGCGGCGCGGGCCAGGTCCACCCCCGCACCCGCGCCCAGATCACCGCCCTGTTCGGCGACTTCGACCTGGTACCGCCGGGCGTCGTCCCGACGGGCACCTGGCGCCCCGGCGGCATCGGCGACATCGCCGAGGACCCGGAGATGAACGAGCTGTCCTTCGCCGGGATCGCACGGAGGTAGCTTCTGCCACAGGGCATCGACACCGGCCGCCGGCGTGCGACATGATCGTGCGGTGTTACGCCGTGCCCTGCCTGTCCTGCCCCTTCTGCTGCTCGTGGCCCTGACCGGCTGCCAGAACTTACCGTTGGGCACCCAGCCCTCCTCGGTCGCGCCGCCGCCGGCGACTCTGCCGCCGGGTGCGTTGGCGGACCAGCTGGCGGCGTTGCAGATCGCCGTGGAGGACACCGGTGCCCACTACAAACGTGAGGACTGGCTGGAGGACTGGGCCCGTTCCGGCGAGTGCACGACCAGGGAGACCGTGCTCAAGCAGCAGGGCCAGAACGTGGTGGTGAACGACAGGTGCGCCCCGACGTCCGGCACCTGGGTCAGCAGCTACGACGGCGTGACCGTGACGAATCCGAGCAAGTTGGACATCGACCACGTCGTGCCGCTCGCGGAGGTCGCCCGCTCCGGGCCGGTCGTCAACGGCCTGCGCCAACGTCCCGGCGACTGGCCGGTGGAGCAGCGGCACGCGTACGCCAACGACATCGAGGGCCTGGTCGCGGTCACGGCCTCCAGCAACAGGAGCAAGGGCGACGACGACCCCGCCAAGTGGCTGCCGGCCCTGGACCACTGCGGCTACATCGCCCGTTGGCTCCACATGAAGACCAAGTACAAGCTGTCCGTGGACCAGCAGGAACACGACGCGATCGCGCAGGTTATCAGCACCTGTCCCGCCTGAGCTACGGGTTGACCAGGGGCGAGAAGCCGGCGTGCACGTCCGGGTCGGCGGCCGTGACGTACATCTCCGACGGCGGCCCGAGGTCGACGTAGCCGGTGGTCTGGTACTCGAGGACGGCCGGGCAGGTGGCGCCACCGATCTCGACACGCGTGTCGGCCACGAGCCGCGCGGTCCTGACCTCGTACACCTTCACGGGGATCGAGATCTTCTTGAACGTGACGTCCGTGTAGCCGAGCACGCTCAACGTGGACTCGTACGGGCAGGTCCGCACGGGTGCGCCCATCTCGGCAGCGCCGGCACAGACGACGACGACGGCGTCCGCGGCGTCGGTGGCCTTCCACTCGGGTGGCAGCCGGTCGGTGTACTCGTTGTTGCCGAAGAACAGGGCGCGGTTGGGCCGGGTCGCACCGTAGGCGACGGCGCCGCTGTAGGGGGCCGGGCTGGTGCAGTATGCGGGCTGCTCGCCGGCGGTGGACGTGAGCAGCTGGCGGACGTTTGCCAGCTCGATCGCCTGCGTCGCCTTGGTGACGCCCGCCGTGGCGCGCGGCGCGAGGTCGTGGTCGGGGTACTCGTCGAGGAGCTGCTGGTACCGCTCGCGGGCGAGTGACCAGTTGTTGGCGGCCATGAGGTCGTCCCCGCACTCGACGATGGCCTTGGGCGCGATCCGCGGCACGACGTCGGCGGTCCGGTCGAGGACGGTCTTGTCACGGCGTTCGCGGGGTTCGCGGGGTTCGCGGCCGAGCCGGTCGGTGATCTCCTTGGTGTCACAGGCATCGTCGGTCGGGAGCCGGCCGAGGAAGCGGTCGAGGGTGGTGCCGACCATCTTCTCGTGCCCGGGCAGTTCGCTGAGAACCGTCCGCATGGCGGCCATCCCGGCCGGGAGCTTGGCGGCGTCGCCGTCCAGCGCCGCGTCGAGGTCGGTGGTGGCCTGCCGGAGCAGATCGCAGGCGCGGGCGGTGCCGTCCTGCTCGGCGGCGAGCGGCGCGTTGGCGATGCGGTGACCGAGCCACCGGCCGTCGAGCGCGTGCGTCGCCTTGCCGCAGTCGCCTGCCTGACGCGCGTCGGCGACGTCCTGCTCGATCCGACCGGCGTCGAACCGCAGGAACCCGACGACCAACAGGACGGGCAACGCCACCGCGAGCGCGACGAGCCGCTGTCTGCGCGCCGCCCCGGGAACCGGGGGCTCCGCCTGCTTCCCGGCGAGCCACCACCCGTGCGCGACGACCGCCACCCACCACCCGAGGACGACGATCTCCAGCCAGAGCTCCTGGAACACGGTGACCAGAAGAACGACGAGCACGACGGTGACCACCCCGGCACCGACGGCCAGCAAACGCTTGCCGAGCATCCCGTAACCGACCCCGAAGAGCGACCCGTTCGCGACGGCCACGGCGAGGGGGTCGCGGGGCGGGGTCGGTTTCCCGGGTTTCTTCGGCTTGCTGATAGGGATGGTGTCGAACTCGAAGTCCGGCGCGGGTGCCGAGGGGAACTGCGGGATGGGCCCGGAAGCCGGACCGACCTCGAACGCCGGCTGAAGCGTCGGCTGGTCCGGGAGACCGGGTTGGGTGGCGGCCTCGGACGTCGGCGTGGCAGTGGTCTCGGATGCGGGCGTGACAGCGACTTCTGACGCGGTGGCAGCCTCTTCCGGACTTGGGTCGGGCACATCTTCTGGCCCGGGTGGGCCAGTCGGCTCGGGTTGGCTGGGCCGGGCTTCGGCCTCTGCGGTGGCTGGTCCGGGTGCCGGGGTGGGCTCGGCGTGAGTGGCTGACTCGGCCGGTTGCGCCGGAGTGCTTGCCGCTTCTGGGGATGTCGGTGGGGTGGGAGTGGCGTCTGCGGTTGGGGGTTGTTCCGTGGTGGCGGACTCAGCCGGGTGTTGCGGCTCGGTGCTTGGGATTGGTTCTGCCGAGGAAGGGAGCGGTGCCTGTGCGGGAGTGCTTGCCGTTTCCGGGGATGCCGGTGCGGGGGGAGTGGCGTCCGTGGACGGGGGTTCTTCCGCGGGCCTCGGATTTGGCTCCGGCGCAGCTTGGGGTGGGTGGTCCATGAGGTCCCTTCCTCGGGAAGCCGGCGCGGGTCGAGGCACATTGTGGGGCATTGTCACCGGGAGGGGTCCCGGATTGGGTGAAAACATGGTGGGAACGGAATCCGCGACACGTCCTGCCGGGCGGACCGGCGGCGTCGGCGTCCTGGTCACGACGATCGTCGCCAATGGGTCGTCCGGGGCGATTCCGTTGCGGGGGACGTAACCCGGACATCGCCGCCGTGGTGTCGCCGGTCCTACCGCCGGCCCTCCAGGTAGTGCAGCACCGCGGTGACGCGCCGGTCGGCGCGGTCGTCCGGGGCCAGGTCGAGTTTGGCGAAGATGTTGCGGATGTGCTTGCTCACCGCGCCTTCCGTGACGAACAGTCGCTCGGCGATCGCGGTGTTCCCCAGTCCCTCGGCCATCAGTGCCAGCACGTCGTGCTCGCGCGGGGTGAGGCGCTCCAGCCGGTTGTCCGGGCGGTTCCTGGCCAGCAGCTGGGCGACGACCTCGGGGTCGATGGCCGTGCCGCCGCCGGCGACGCGGTGCAACGCGTCCATGAACTCCTGGACCCGCCCCACGCGTTCCTTCAGCAGGTAACCGAGGCGCTGGCCGCCGCTCGCGAGCAGGTCCGTCGCGAACGCCTGCTCCACATAGGCCGACAGCACGAGCACGGCGAGCCCCGGCTGGCGCCGCCTGGCCTCCACGGCCGCGACGATGCCCTCGTCGGTGTGGGTCGGTGGCATCCGGACGTCCACAATGGCCACGTCCGGCTCGTGCTTGCCCACCGCCTCCAGGAAGTCGGTGGGGTTGCTCGCGGTGGCGACGACGTCGAGGCCTTCCGCACGCAGCAACAGCGCGAGTCCTTCGCGCAGCAGGAGGTCGTCCTCGGCGATCACGATCCGCATGGCAGGGTCACCCTCAGGGTCGTCGGGCCGCCGGCGGGGCTCGTCAGCGCGAAGGTGCCGTCGTGCGCCTCGACTCTGTGGCGGATGCCGGCGATACCGGACCCGGCGTCC
>NZ_JBJMIE010000356.1:0-12083 GCF_045807065.1 Actinophytocola sp.
GCAGCTCGGCCGGGTCATGGCGCGCCGGGGCGTCCTCGTCATGGACCGCGCGGTGCTGCGCCGGCTCGACCTCGTGGACGTGCTCGTCGTCGACACCGCGGCCCTCGCCGCCGGACGCTGGCAGCTCACCGACCTGAGGCCGGTGGCCGACGCCGACCCGAGCACGCTCGCGACCAGGGCGTTCGAGCTGTTCGACCCCGACGAACCGACGGCAGAACACACCCGAGACGGCTGGCGACTCGCACCAACCAACCACCCGAGCACAGACGAACCCAGCACCCTCACACCGCCCCACCCCGACCAGCCAGCGACCGAACACACACGGCACACCCGGCGACTCACACCAACCAACGACCCCAGCACGGACGAACCCAGCACCACCCCACCCCGCCCCGACCAACCGGCCGCCGAACACACACAGGGCGGCCGGCCGCCGAACGACGAACCCGACACCCTCACACCTCCCAACACCAACCAACCGACGGCCGGCCACACCCAGGACGGGCAACCACTCGCGCCAGGCAACGAACCCGCCGCGCTCACACCGTCCGACCCCAACCAACCGACGGCCGGCCACACCCAGGACGGGCGACCGCCCGCACCAACCGACGAACCCGGCATTCTCGGCCTGTTCGAGGGCGACCAGCTCCGCGCGCACGTCACCGTCGGGCAGGAGACGGCGACCGCGCTCGACGCGCTCGGCACGGCGGCGGCGCGGGCGGGGCTGCGGCTGGTCGAGCACGCCGAGGGGAACGCGTCGGCGACGGTCCGGTCGCTGCAGGCCGACGGGCACGTGGTGATGCTGGTGTCGGCCGACCGGCGGGCGCTGGGCGCGGCGGACTGCGGCGTCGGCATGCACGGCGGCGACGCCGCCCCGCCCTGGGGTGCGCACCTGATCGTCGAGGCCGACCTCGACGCCGTGGCGATGGTGATCGCGGCCGCGCACACCGCGCGGCTGGTCAACCGGGACAGCACCAGGCTCGCCGTGGCCGCCAGCGGCATCGGCGCGGTCAACGCCCTCAACACGCCGGTCACCGCGCGGGTCAGCGCTGCCGGTCGCGGCATGCGTGCGGTCAACACGGGCGCTGCGCTGGCGTTCGCCGGCGGCACCTGGCGTGCCTCGAAGCTCGAGGGGACGACCGCCGCCGCGCCGCGGGCACGGTCCGGCGTGCCGTGGCACCTCATGCCGACCCGCATCGTCCTGGACCGGCTCGGGTCCGGGGCGGACGGCCTGTCCGCCGACGAGGCGCGGCGCCGCCGGCCCGACACCGGACGCGGCGACGGCGCCGGCGACGCCAGCTTCGCCAAGGCGTTCCTCGCCGAGCTGGCCAACCCGCTGACCCCGGTGCTGGCCGGTGGCGCGGCACTGTCCGCGGCGGTCGGCTCACCCGTCGACGCCGTGCTGGTCGGCGCGATCGTCTCGGTGTCGGCACTGGTCGGCGGCGTCCAGCAGACCCGGACCGAGCGGGCGCTCGCGAAGCTGCTGAGGCGGTCGGCCGTCCGCGCCACGGTCCGCCGGGACGGGCGGGAACGCGAGGTCACCGCGGACGAGCTGGTGGTCGGCGACGTCGTGGTGCTGAACGCGGGCGACGTGGTGCCGGCGGACTGCCGGCTGCTCGACGGCGCCGGAACCGAGGTGGACGAGTCCTCGCTGACCGGCGAGTCGCTGCCCGTCGGCAAGGACCCCGCGCCGGTGGTGGCCGCGGACCTCGCGGACCGGACGTCGATGCTCTACGAGGGCACCACGATCTCCAGCGGCACCGCGACCGCCGTGGTCGTGGCGGTCGGGGACGAGACGGAGGTCGGTCGCGGCATGGCCGCCGCCCGCGCGGCCGCTCCGACGACCGGCGTGGAGGCCCGTCTCGCGGAGCTGACCCGCAAGAGCCTGCCGCTCGCGCTCGGCTCCGCCGCGGCCGTCGCCGGCGCCGGGCTGCTGCACCGGGTGCCGCTGCGCGAGACGATGGGCGCCGCGGTCAACCTGGCCGTCGCGTCCGTGCCGGAGGGGCTGCCGTTCCTGGTCAACGCGGCGCAGCTGGCGGCCGCGCGACGGCTCGCGGAGCACAACGCGCTGGTCCGCAACCCGCGCACGATCGAGGCGCTCGGCCGCGTCGACGTGCTGTGCTTCGACAAGACCGGCACGCTCACCGAGGGCAGGCTGAGCGTCGACCAGGTGGACGACTGCTCCGCCACGGCCTCGGTCGACGAGCTGGCGGCGAGCCACCGCCGGGTGTTGGCCGCGGCGGTGCGCGCCACCCCGGGCGCCGACCGCCCCGAGGAGATGAGCCACCAGACCGACCGCGCCGTGGTCGAGGGCGCGCGACGGGCGGACGTGACCGAGGAGTGGGAGCCGGCCGGCGAGGTGCCGTTCGACCCGTCGCGGGGCTACCACGCGGCCGCCGGCACGGCCGGCGAGCGGGTGCTGCTGAGCGTGAAGGGCGCCCCGGAGGTCGTGCTGCCGCGGTGCGCCGGGCTCGACGGGGACGCGCGGCGGCGGCTCGAGGAGCGGTACGAGGCGCTCGCCGCCGCCGGGCACCGGGTGCTGGCCGTGGCGGAACGCGAGCTGTCCTCGGCGGACGCCGAGGTCGGCGACGACATGGTGCGGGACCTGTCGCTGCTGGGGTTCGTCGCCCTGGCCGACCCCGTGCGGGAGAGCGCACCGCCGGCCGCGGCCAAGCTGCGGGAGGCCGGGGTGCGGATCGTCATGATCACCGGCGACCACCCGGCGACGGGCCAGGCGGTGGCCGGCCGGGTCAACGGCGGGGGCGAGCTGACCGTGCTGACCGGCGCCGAGATCACCGACCTCGACGACGACAGGCTGGCCGAGGTGCTGCCGGTGGTCGACGTCATCGCCCGCTGCAGCCCGGCGCAGAAGGTCCGGGTCATCGAGGCGTACCAACGGCTCGGCAGGGTCGTGGCGATGACCGGCGACGGCGCGAACGACGCCCCGGCCATCCGCCTGGCCGACGTCGGCATCGCGCTGGGCAGGCGTGGCACTCCCGCCGCACGGGCGGCCGCGGACCTGGTGGTAACCGACGACCGGCTGGAGACGATCATCGCCGCGCTCATCGAGGGCAGGGCGATGTGGGCGTCGGTGCGCGAGGCGCTGGGCATCCTGCTGGGCGGCAACTTCGGCGAGATCGCGTTCACCGTGCTGGCGTCCGCCATCACCGGCCGGTCGCCCCTGTCCGCGCGGCAGCTGCTGCTCGTCAACCTGCTCACCGACCTGGCGCCCGCGCTGGCGATCGCGTTGAGCAGGCCGGACCGCCAGTCGGTCGCGGACCTGCTGCGGGAGGGCCCAAGCGCGTCGCTGGGCAGGGCGCTGACGCGGGACATGACGACCCGCGCGGTCACGACCACGCTCGGCGCGAGCGCGGCGTGGACCGCGGCCAGGTTCACCGGCCGGGCACGCAGGGCGTCCACCGTCGCGCTCGCCGCGCTCGTCGGCACCCAGCTGGCGCAGACGCTGTCCGCGGGCGGCGGCGACCGGACCGTGCTCGCCGCCGGGCTCGGCTCGGCGGCGCTGCTGGCGGCGATCATCCAGACGCCGGGGCTGAGCCAGTTCTTCGGCTGCACCCCGCTCGGTCCCGTCGGGTGGGCCATCGCGCTCGGCTGTGCGGGCGCGGCGGGGCTGGCCGGCGGTGTCGTGGGCCGGGTGCTCGGCGGCCAGTGACACGATTAGTCGAACTCGCGGGTCTGGAGTGTCGAACTCGCGGGTCCGGAGTGTTGGACACGCGGGTCCGGAGTGTTGGACACGCGGGTCCGGAGGGTTGGACACGCGGGCGTCCACCAGCGGCGTTCCGTCGAGCGTCAGGTGAGTACTGTTTCCTCTGGGGTTGTGGGACGCGTGATCAGTTCCTCCGCCACCAGTTCGCGGAGCACGTTTCTGCGGATCTTGCCCGTCGCCGTCTTGGGCAGCTCCCCCATCCCCACCACCGCGCGCGGCCGCTTGTACGCCGCCAGGCCCGCACGGCACCACCGCACGAGCGCCGCCGCGTCGAGCGTGTGACCCGGGGCCGCGACCACGCAGGCGACCGGCTTGTCCAGACCGTCCGTGTCGCGGCCGGCGACCACCGCCGCCTCCGCCACGTCCGGGTGCTCCAGCAGCCGCTCCTCCACCTCGGTCGGCGACACCCAGATGCCGCCCGCCTTCAGCATGTCGTTCGAACGGCCGAGGCAGGTGTACGTGCCGTCCTCGTTGCGCACGTACGTGTCGCCCGTGCGCAGCCACTCGCCCTGGAACACCGCGCGGGTGGTCTCCGTGCGGCACCAGTACCCCGTGGCCACCGAGGGACCCGACAGGAACAGGTCGCCCGGCACGCCGGACGCGGTGATCGGCGCGCCCGTCTCGTCCCGCAGCTCCACGCGGTAGCCGTCGACGGGCACGCCGGACGAGCCGGGGCGTGCCGCGCCGGGGCGGTTCGACAGGAAGATGTGCAGGGCCTCCGTCGAGCCGAGACCGTCCAGGACCTCCACGCCGAACCGTTCCCGGAACCGGGAGAACAGCACGGGCGGCAGCGGCTCGCCGGCCGAGACGCCCTGGCGCACCGAGGCGAACGTGTCGTCGGGGATGTCCGAGTTGAGCAGTGCGGAGTAGAACGTCGGCACGCCGAAGAACAGGGTCGGCCGGGTGGCCCGCACCCGCTCGGCGACCACCGCGGGAGTCGGGCGGGCACGCTCCAGAACCGTCGTGGCGCCGGCGGAAAGGGGGAAGAAGGCCGAGTTCCCCAGGCCGTAGGCGAAGAACAGCTTCGGGACCGAGAGCGTGCGGTCACCGGGTTCGACGCCGAGCACGCCCCTGCCGTACAGCTCGGCGACGTCCCGGACGCTGCCGTGGCGGTGCATGGCGCCCTTCGGCTTGCCGGTCGTGCCCGAGGTGTACAGCCAGAACGCGGGCGAGTCCGGCCAGGTCGGATACGGCTCGTCGAGTGAGCCGTGGGCGTGCAGCCGCGACCAGGGCGTGCCGGGCAGGTCGGTCTCGCCGTCGGTGAGCACGTGGGTGACCTCGGGCGCGGAGGCCAGCGCGACTCCCGCGGCGCCGTCGAACTCGGTGGACACGCACAGGACGCGGGCGCGGGAGTCGGCGAGCACCGCGGCCAGCTCGGCCCCGGTGACCATCGTGGACACGGGAACGGGCACGGCACCCAGGTACATGGCGCCGAGGATGCCGGTCAGCAGCTCCACTCCGTCGGCCATGCAGAGCATGACCCGCTCCTCCGGGCGCACCCCGAGCGCGCGGAACCCGGCGGCCACCCGCCGGGCCTCGGCGGCGAGCTCCCGGTAGGTCAGGGAGCCGCCCGCGCAGAGGACGGCCGTGCGGTCGCCGTGGCCCTCCCGCACGTGCCGGTCGAGTAAGTAGTCGGTGGCGTTGAACGTGGTGGGAGTCATCGTTGACCGCCTCGGTTCGGGGCTCAGGCGAGGTAGACGTACTCGTAGTCGAAGGGCTTGCCGTTGATGCCGTTGCGTGGCGGCGCGACCCAGCTCGCGATCCTGCCGCGTTCGTACACCGGGCGCATCATCGATCGCACGAAAGTGAGGTCTTCGCCGGTAGGCAGCCACCTGTGCTTGGCGGCCTGCCAGGTCCGCTCGTCCACGACCGTGCCGTCCGGCGTGACGTGGACGTCCGCGCTGACCCCGACCGACCGGTTGAACCCCGGATGCGGCAACGCGAAGCGGTAGTCGATCTCCGCCGACTCGAGGATCCGGTTCCAGCGCTTGATCCCGGTCTCGCAGTCGGCCATGTACTCCCCGCGCAGGTCCAGGTTCAGCGCGAGCAGTGCCGGTATCTCCTCCCTCTCCCACGTGCCCTGCCGCGTCGGACGTTCCAGGAACACCCCGTGCTCGGTCAGTTTGTGGTCGTCCCTGCGCCGTGTCTCCTGCCAGCGCCCCTTCAGCCCCGCGGTGAAGTAGTTGGCGGCGTTCGTCGAGGTCTCACCGCCGAACAGGTCGAGTGAGACGGTGTAGTGGAAGTTGATGTACTTCTGGATGATGTCCAGCGAGATGCCGCCGCGCGGGCCGATGTCGAGGGTGTCGTGCTCGCGGATCAGCTCGGCGCTGCGCTCCACCACGCGGTCGACGCCGGTGGTGCCGACGAACATGTGGTGCGCCTCCTCCTTGAGCATGAACTCGCAGGTGCGCGACAGCGGGTCGAACGCGGACTCCTTCAGCGTGCCGAGCTGGTACTTCCCGTCGCGGTCGGTGAAGTAGGTGAACATGAAGAACGCCAGCCAGTCGGCGGTCTCCTCGTTGAACGCGCCCAGGATGCGTGGCGAGTCCGGGCTGCCGGAGTTCCGCAGCAGCAGGGCCTCGGCCTCCTCCCGCCCCTCCTTGCCGAAGTAGGCGTGCAGCAGGTAGACCATCGCCCACAGGTGACGGCCCTCCTCCACGTTGACCTGGAACAGGTTCCGCAGGTCGTAGAGCGAGGGCGCGGTGAGGCCCAACAGCTTCTGCTGCTCGACCGACGCGGGTTCGGTGTCGCCCTGGATGACGATCAGGCGCTGCAGGTCCGGGCGGTACTCCCCCGGCACCTGCTGCCAGGCCGGCTCGCCCATGTGCTCGCCGAAGGCGATGCGGCGGTCGGGGTCGCGCTCGGCGAGGAAGATGCCCCAGCGGTAGTCGGGCACGTTGACGTGGTCGAAGTGCGCCCAGCCCTCCCGGCCGACGCTGACCGCGGTCCGCAGGTAGACGCCCTGGGTCTCCAGCGTCGGGCCCATCTCCGCCCACCAGTTCATGAACTTCGGCTGCCAGCCCTCGAGCGCGCGCTGGAGCCGCCGGTCCGAGGACAGGTCGACGTTGTTCGGGATCTTGTCCTCGTAGTTGATGGAACCGCTCATACCCGTTTCCTGTCGAAGACCGCCTTCTGACCGGTGCCGTACCTGCGGAGCGCGCCTTGTTCGCCGGCGGCGTTGGGACGGACGAAGACCCAGTTCTGCCAGGCGGAGAGGCGGCCGAAGATCTTGGTCTCGATGGTCTCCGGGCCGACGAACCGGTGGTTGGCCTCCATGCCGGTGCACGCGTCCGGGGACAGTGCCGTGCGGCCCTCGGTGACGATGCGGATCTCGTCGTCCCAGTCGATGTCGTCGAGGACGTCGGTGACCAGGCCCAGCGCGGACACCTCGGCCGGTCCCAGTGCGGTGCCCACCTCCTTGCGTGCCGCCGCCAGCGCCTCGGGGTCGCGGTAGAACCTGGACTCCAGGCGGGACAGGTCGTTGCCCATGGGGTAGCGACCGAAGTTCGCCTCGGTCAGCGTGATCGTGCCCGCGACGCCGTTCTCCTGGTCGTCGAGGAGGTACTGGCGGTCACAGGCGAAGGCCAGTTCGGCGAGCGGACCGGCGAAGCAGGAGCCCGGCTCGACGAGTGCGATCAGGCTGCGGCTGGTGACGTCGAGGCGCTTGAGGACCCGCTTGTAGTAGTGGGTGATCTCGTTGGCGAGCCAGTGGTCCTCGGCCAGGACGGGCTCGTGCGCGAGCACCACGTCCGGGTCGCCCTCGGTCCTGACCAGCCAGGTGCCCAGCTCGGGCTCGTTGGTGCGCAGGTCCAGGATGACGTCGTCCAGCTCGCGGGTCATGGCCAGTGGCCAGAACTCGGCGCCCTGGTCGAGGGTGCCCGGCTCGTCGGGTGCGTGGACGGTGATGGTGGCGGTGTGCTGGTCCCTGGCCACCGTGACGTACCGGTCGCGGCGCAGCGGGGTCAACTCGATGCCTTGTGCGTCCGCAGGGCGGTTCGAGCGCCGCGCCAGCTCCTTCGCGCGCCCGGTGACGGTGTCGGTGAACTTGCGCGGCGGCGCCAGCTCGTCGACCAGCTTCCAGTCGACCGCGGTGTGGCCCTTCACCCCGTCGGCGCGGGTCGCGAAGACGTCGGCGAGGTCCTTGCGGGTGCCGCGCTTGTCGACCACCCGGGTGAGGCCGCCGGTGCCGGGCAGCACGCCGAGCAGCGGGACCTCGGGCAGCGCGACGGTCGAGGAGTTGTCGTCGACCAGGATGATGTGGTCGCAGGCCAGCGCCAGCTCGTAGCCGCCGCCCGCGCACGACCCGTTGACCGCGGCGAGGTAGGTCTGGCCGGAGTGCGCGGTGGCGTCCTCCATGCCGTTGCGGGTCTCATTGGTGAACTTGCAGAAGTTGACCTTCCACGCGTGGCTCGCCGCGGCCAGCATGCGGATGTTGGCGCCGGCACAGAAGACCTTGTCCCTGCCGCTGGTGACGACCACCGTGCGGACGCCGGGGTGCTCGAAGCGGAGGCGTTGGGTGGCGTCGTAGAGCTCGATGTCGACGCCGAGGTCGTAGGAGTTGAGCTTCAGCTCGTAGCCGGGCATGAGGCCGCCCTGCTCGTCGACGTCGAGGATGAGCCAGGCGACCTCGCCGTCGATACGCAACCGCCAGTGCCGGTACCTGCCGGGATGTGTCTCGAACGACACCATGTGATCCATTCTCGACACCTGGTTGCGCGGTCGTCAACCTTCTGTAGACGATTGGCACCATTCGGCGGTGTCACACGTTGACCCGGCATGCCTGTCTTCGCGCTGCTGCTCCTCGCCGTGGTCGCCGAGCTCGCCGTGATCATCGCGGTGGGCCAGGCGATCGGCGCCCTCACGACGATCCTGCTGCTGGTCGCCGTGTCCGTGCTGGGGGTGTCGCTGCTGCGCCGGCAGGGCATGCGCACGCTCACGACCCTGACCGACGCGGCCCGCAACCGCCGCGACCCGAGCCCGGCGGTGACCGACGGCGTACTGCTCGCGGTAGCCGCGGCACTGGTCGTGTTCCCGGGGTTCCTGAGCGACATCGCCGCATTGTTCCTGCTGTTCCCCCCGACCCGCGGCCTCGTCCGGCGCCGCCTGCTCCGCCGCGCCGCCACCCGGCGCCGCGGCTACGCGGTGGTGGACGGCGAGGTGGTGGACGACGACGAGGTCACGAACCCGGAGGTCATCGTCATCGACTCCCGCCGGGAGGACTGAGGTTCTCGTCGACGCCTACACCGACAGTTCGTCGCGGGTCGTCGTCGAGACGTCAACGCCGTGGTCATCGAAGTCGGCGACCAACCGGAGCCGTCCGCCCAGGGCCATGACGTACCGGCTCAGGGTGTCCACCTCCATCTGGCCGATGTCACCACCTTCGAGCTGGCTCACGCGCGGCTGGCTCACCCTCGCTACACCCTGCCGAGGCCGGCCGCAGTTCCTTCATGTGGTGAAAAGCCGAACCCTTGATGTAGTCGACCAGTGGGCGCCCCAGCGTGGGGCCACGCACCGAGAGCATGTCGATGGCTTGTTCGATCAGGTCCGCTGTCTCACGATCTCCCTGGCCAGCCGCAGGAACCAGGCCTCACACTTCGGCGTGCAGCTCGATGGTCCATGTGGTCATAAGGCCAACATTATATGAGTGGTGGTGCCAGCGATCGCAGCGGGTACTGACGTGGTTACGCTCCGATGGGAACCGGTTCGCCGCGCTGGCAGGCCTCGGCGTAGGCGGCGGGGGTCATCCCGACCGCGCGGGTGAAGTCGCGGATGAAGTGGGGTTGGTCGAAGTAGCCGAGGTCCGCCGCCACCTCGGCCCAGGTGCCGCCGGTGCCCTCCGCCAGGCGGGCGGCGGCCTCGTGCAGGCGGTACCGCCGCAGTACCCACTTCGGGCTCACGCCGACGTACCGCTGGAACAGCCGCTGCAACGTCCTCGGGCTCATGCCGAACCGGGCGCAGACCTCGTCCACCCGGCGGATCGTGCGGTTGGACAGCAGCGCGTGCACGATGCGGCCGACCTCCTCGGCCTCCGGCGAGTGCGGCGGCCAGTGGGCACGCAGGTGCCCCTCGGCCACCGCCACCAGGGCGTCCAGGTCGGGCGCGGCCGCCAGGTCGGCGGCGAACCGGTCGGTGTTCCACAGGGTGCTCAGCGGGCGGGTCTGGTCGGTCAGCGCCGAGACCGGGCCGCGCAGGAACGGGTAGAAGCCGCCCGGGCGGAACTTCACGCCGAAGACCTGGCCCCGGCCCTCCCGCACGTACGTGAACCGCTCGGTGCCCACGCCCGCGATGGCGACCATGCCGCGGTCGAAGACCAGGTTCACGCACGGGTGCGGCAGCAGCGTGACCGGGTCGCGGCGGCCCGGCGGCAGGTCCCACGACACGAGCCAGTGCCGCTCGACCAGCGGCGCCAGGTCGGGTGACGCCGGGACGCGGGCGAGCCGCACGGGCGGGCCGGCGAGGATGCCGTACTCGCTCGTGGTCTGTCGCGTTCGTACAAGCCCGCCGTCGGTCATGGCGCCAAGGATGACGCACATGACCGACAATCCCAGTCCCGCGCTCACCACCTTCTTCACCGCCAACGACGCCGCCGCGGCCATCGACTTCTACACCGAGGTGTTCGGCGCCGAGGTGTTCGGCGCCGAGCTGGTCGCCAGGTTCGACGGTCCGGACGGGAAGGTCGCGCACGCCGAGCTGCGCCTCGGCGGCGCGCCGTTCCAGCTCGGGGAGGCCGCCCCGGACATGGGCATCGTCGCACCTCGCAGCGAGGGCAACGACTTCACCATGACCTACTGGACCGCCGACCCGGACGGGCTGTTCGACCGCGCCGTCGCCGCCGGCGCCACGGCTGTGTCGCCGGTCGACGACGCGTTCTCGGGCGACCGCCTCGGCGTCATCCGCGACCCGGCGGGCATCCGCTGGTGCCTGGCCCGGCACGACCGGGACGTCCCGCCGGAGGAGATCGCCGCGGCCGCCGAGAGGTGGATGGCCGAGCAGGGCGCCTGACCCGGGTCCCGGGGGTCAGCTCTGCGGGGTCGGGTAGGCCACCGGGCCGCGGTGGCCCGCCCGGTCGTACGCGCGGACGCCGAAGAACACGTTGTCCTTCGACAGGTCGATGGTCGCGGTGGTGACGTCGCCGACGCGGCGCACGTTCGTCCATTCCGGGGCCGTGGTCTCGCGCCACACGACCTCGTAGCCGGCCAGGTCCGGTTCCGTACCGCGTTGCCACACCAGCTCGGTGTCGTTGGTCAGCACGCTCGTCCGCACGTGGACGCCCTTCGGGGTGCCCGGCGCCGTCGCGAGGCTCCACAGCGTGGCGGCGTTCACCCTTGCCACGCGGGCGATGTACGGGAAGTCGCAGAACTGCGGCAGGTCGCCGAACTGCTGGCCGTTCTCCACGCGGACGTCCTGGTGCTGGTGCGCGAAGTTCTCGTTCGGCTCGGTGAAGCGGGCCGCCGGGTAGGCCTGCTCCAGGAAGCCGATGTGGTCGCCGCCGCGCAGGTAGCGGTCGCGGCGGTAGATGATCCGCACGTTCATGTCCGTCTCGGGGTTGACCGCCACCTCGCGGACGAACCGGGCCAGCTGGCGGGCCGGCGAGTCGTTCTCACCGCCGACCGAGAGCCGGATCGCCGCCTCCGCCGGGGTCTCCGCGGTCGGGACGCCCTCGGCGAACAGGCGGACCGTGTGCGCGTCGACCGTGCCGTCGTCGGCGCGGCTGCTGCCCACGATGTCGTTGGTGAACATGGCCTGCACGTCCACGCCCGCGGCCTTGTACTCCGCGGCCATGTGCCGCGCGCCGTACAGGCCCTGCTCCTCGGCCGCGACCGCGGCGAACACGATCGTGGCCTCGGGTGCCCGCGTTGCCATGACACGGGCCAGCTCCATCGCCACCGCGACACCGGACGCGTCGTCGTCCGCGCCCGGCGCGTCGGCGGTCGCGTTCATGACGTCGCTGACACGGGAGTCGTAGTGCCCCGTCACCACGTAGACCCGTTCCGGCGTCGCGGATCCACGCAGCGTCGCCCGCACGTTGGTGATCCTCGTCGGCACCGGGATCCGGTCGGCGGGCGGCTGGATGTAGGACTGCAGGTCGACGGTCATCCGGCCGCCGGACCTCGCGGCGTACCCCGACATCTCCGCGAAGATCCAGTCCCGGGCGGCGCCGATGCCCCGGTTCGGGTCGTCCTGTGTGGACAGTGTGTGCCTGGTCCCGAACGAGACCAGCTTGCGCACGGTCGCCTCGATGCGCTTCGGGTCCACCTCGCGGAGGATGGCCCGCAACTCCCGGTCCGGCCGCTGCGACAGCGGGGGCCTGCCGGTGCCCTCCGCCGCCGCGTCAGCCGGTACCCCCGCAAGCGCGGCA
>NZ_JBJMIE010000357.1:0-35223 GCF_045807065.1 Actinophytocola sp.
ACACAATAACCCTAAACCACCCAAAACAGAACTACATCAAGGGCAACCTGTTCTGGGCGTTCGCCTACAACGTGGCCGCGATCCCCCTGGCCGCGACGGGCCTGCTGAACCCGATGCTGGCAGGCCTGACCATGGCGGCCAGCTCGGTCTTCGTGGTCACGAACAGCCTCCGCCTACGCGCCTTCGCACCGACACCGGACAGAGCGGCGCCGACGCGACCGGCGTCGGCGCCGCGCGAGCAGCTCCGGGTGGCGTAGGGGTCAGCGTCCCCGCACGCGGTGGATGGTGTCCCGGTACCAGAGTGCGCTCTGCTTCGGGGTGCGGGCCTGCGTCTCGTAGTCCACGTGCACCAGGCCGAACCGCTTCGCATAGCCGTACGACCACTCGAAGTTGTCCATCAGCGACCACGCGAAGTACCCGCGCACGTCCGCGCCCTGCTGCCGGGCCGCCGCCACCGCCGCGATGTGGGACGACAGGTACGCCGTCCGGTCGTGGTCGGCCACGAACCCCGACGGGTCGGGCTCGTCGTCGAACGCCGCGCCGTTCTCCGTGATCACCAGCGGGACGCCCGGGTACTCCCGCGACAGCCGCACCAGCAGCTGCGTGAAGCCCTCCGGCACGATCTCCCAGTCCATGGCCGTCACCGGGCGCCCGAGCGGCACCTGTTCGGTGACCGGGTTGCCCTCCGCGTCCTCCGTCCGCCCGTCGGCGTCCACGCCCGAGTACCGGTAGCTCGAGTAGTAGTTCACGCCGAGCACGTCGATCGGCGCGCTGATGATCGCGAGGTCGCCGTCGATCACCGGCAGCTTGATCCCGCGTGACGACAGGTCGTCGAGGATGTCGCCGGGGTACTGCCCGCGCAGCAACGGGTCCAGGTAGATCCGGGCGCCGAGGCCGTCGGCCCGCCGCGTCGCCTCCTGGTCCGCGAGGCTCTCCGTCGCCGGCATCGCCGAGCCCATGTTCAGCGTGATGCCCAGCTCGATCGGCTCCGTCGCGGCCGCCCGCATCCGCTGCGCCGCGAGGCCGTGGCCCAGCAGCAGGTGGTGCACGGCGTCCATCGCGTCCCCGAAGTTCTGCCGGCCGGGGGCCTGCCTGCCCTCGTAGTACCCGAGCATGGCCGAGCACCACGGCTCGTTCAGCGTGGTCCACGTGCGGACCCGGTCCTGCAGCCGGTCGAACACCAGCATCGCGTAGTCCGCGAACCGGTAGGCCGTGTCCCGTTCCGGCCAGCCGCCGGCGTCCTCCAGCTCCTGCGGCAGGTCCCAGTGGTAGAGCGTGACCCACGGGTCGACACCGGACCGCAGCAGCTCGTCCACCATCCGGTCGTAGAAGCCGAGACCGGCGGCGTTCGCCGGACCGCGGCCGCTGGGCTGGACGCGGGGCCAGGAGACGGAGAACCGGTACACGTCCACGCCGAGCGAGGCGATCAGTGCGATGTCGGCCGGCATGCGGTGGTAGTGGTCGCAGGCGACGTCACCGGTGTCACCGCCGTCGACCATGCCGGGTGTCCGGCAGTAGGTGTCCCAGATGGACAGTCCTCGGCCGTCCTCGTCGTACGCACCCTCGATCTGGTAGGCCGAGGTCGCGACGCCCCACCGGAAGTCCGCCGGCAGGCTCGCGATCAGCGTCGCCTCCTCGGTCGCCTCCACTGCGACTGTGGTGTCCAAAGATCCTCCTCAGTTCTCGACTCGCTGGCTGGAATGATGCTCACTCCGCAAGCTCCGTTCGGGAACGATGCTCACTTCGCAAGCTCCGTTCGGAGTGCAGCCAGCAGGCCACCTCCCGGTCCCGGTCTCCCTGCGGTGTCAACGCGGGCATCTGGTCGTCGCACGGCTCGAACGCCCTGGGACAGCGGGGGTGGAACGGGCACCCGGTCGGCATGGCCCGCAGGTCCGGCGGCGAACCGGGGATGCCGGTCAGCTCGCGGCGCGGACCGTGCAGCGCCGGGAACGAGTGCAGCAGCCCGTCGCTGTACGGGTGCAGCGACTGCCTGTACAGCTCCGCCGCGGGCGCGGACTCGACGATCCGGCCGCCGTACATGATCGCGATCCGGTCGGAGAACTCCACCAGCAGGGACAGGTCGTGCGTGATGAACAGCACCGAGAAGCCGATCCGCTCCCGCAGCTCCACCAGCTGCGCGAGGATCTGCCGCTGCATCACGACGTCCAGGGCCGTGGTCGGCTCGTCCATCACGACCACGCGTGGTTCCAGCGCGAGCGCCATCGCGATCATCACGCGCTGCCGCATGCCGCCGGAGAGCTGGTGCGGGTAGCTGCCCAGCCGGTCGGAGTTGATGCCGACGAGCTTCAGCAGGTCCTTCGCGCGGGCCACCCGAGCCGATCGCGTGGTCCTCGGCTCGTGTGCGGCGATCACGTCGCACAGCTGGGTCGCGACGGTGTGCACCGGGTTGAGCGAGTTCATCGCGCCCTGGAACACGATCGCGATCTCCGACCAGCGGAATCCGCGCAGCCTCGACGTCGACAGCGTGAGCAGGTCGACCGGCTCGCCGTCCCGCGGGTGGTACAGCACGCTGCCACCCGTGATCACCCCGGGCGGCGGCAGGAGGCGCAGCATGCCGTAGGCCAGGGTGGACTTCCCGGAGCCGCTCTCCCCGGCCAGGCCGAGCACCTCGCCGCGGTGGAGCGTGAGGTTCACGTCCCGGACCGCGTGCACGCCCTCCTCGCCGAGGCCGTAGTTGACGTTCAGGTCGCGGATCTCCAGCACCGGCTCGCCCTGTGGCTGACGGTTCGCTCCGCTCATCGGCGTTCCTTCCCCGAGAGCACCGGTGTGAAGCCGACGCGCATCTTGACCGACCGAGTGCTGGCGCTGGACCGCAGGCGCGGGTTGACGTACTCGTCGATGCCGAAGTTCAGCAGCGCCAACCCCGTGCCCAGCAGGGCGATCGCCAGGCCGGGTGGCACGAACCACCACCACGCGCCCTGGGCGAGCGCCTGCTGGCTCTGCGCCCAGAACAGGATCGCGCCCCAGTTCCACTCGGAGACGCCGGGCACGCCGATGAACGCGAGCGTGATCTCACTCAGCACCGCGAAGATCACCGTGCCGATGAAGCTCGCCGCGATCACCGCGGTCAGGTTCGGCAGGATCTCGAACCCGATGATCCGCCACGTGGACTCGCCGGTCGCGCGGGCCGCCTCGACGTAGTCCCTGCGCCGCAGGGAGAGCGTCTGCGCCCGCAGCACCCGCGCGCCCCACGCCCACGACGTGCAGCCGATCACGAGCGCGATCGTCATGTCGTCGGTGTCGGGCAGCGACAGCGTGATGATGAGGATCAGCGGCAGCGCCGGGATCACCAGGAACACGTTGGACAGCGCGGAGAGGCTCTCCCCGCCGGCGCCCGACAGGTAGCCGGACGTCACGCCGATCACCACGCCGAGCACCGTCGCCACCACGCCCGCGACGAGCCCGACGAGCATCACGCTGCGCGAGCCGTCGAGCATCTGGCTGAACAGGTCCTGGCCGAGGTGCGTGGTGCCGAACCAGTGGTCGCCGTTCGGCCCGACCAGCAGCTCGTCGCCGCGCTTGCCGGGGTCGTACGGCGCGAGCACCGGCCCGAAGATCGCGAGCAGGCAGAAGAACCCGAAGATCACGAGCCCGATGACGGCCTTGCGGTTGCGGAGGAACCTGAGCTGACGCCGGCGCTTCGCCGGTGCCGGTGACACCACCGGCATGACGTCCGCGGTGGGCAGTGCCATGTCAGCCCTCCTTCCTGGTGCGCGGGTCGAGCAGGAGGTAGACGAGGTCCGCGACCAGGTTCGCCGCCAGCACCGACAGGGTGATCACCAGGAAGATGCCCTGCACGAGCGGGTAGTCCTTGGCGCCGACCGCCTGGAACAGCTGGAACCCCACGCCCGGGTAGGAGAAGACGATCTCCACCAGCAGTGTGCCGCCGACGATCAGCCCGAGCGAGAGGGCGAAGCCGGACACGTTGGGCAGCAGGGCGTTGCGTGCCGCGTAGCTGAACATCACCCGCCGCTCGGACAGCCCCTTGGCGTGGGCGACGGTGATGTAGTCCTCCGAGGACACCGTGAGCATCATGTTGCGCATGGACAGGACCCAGCCGCTCATCGACGAGATCAGGATCGTGATGGCCGGCAGGATGCTGTGGTAGAGGGCACTCCACACGAAGTCCATGTCCCAGCTGGGGACGACCCCGGGGTCGTAGCCGCCGGAGGACGGGAACGGTCCACCCGCGTCGGCGAAGAGCGTGATGGCGATGAGCCCCAGCCAGAAGTAGGGGATCGACGACAGGAACGTGGTGACCGGCATGGCCAGGTCCGCCCAGGACCCGCGCCACCAGCCGGCGAGCACGCCGAGCAGCGTGCCGAGCAGGAAGCTGATCACGGTGGTGAGACCGACGAGGCCGAGCGTCCACGGGAGGCTGTCGGAGAGCACCTCGGACACCGGCGTCGGGAAGAAGGTGAACGAGAGCCCGAGGTCACCGCGGAAGAGCTGGCCGAGGTAGTCGAAGTACTGCGCGACGATGCTCTTGTCGGTGTTGAGCCCGAACAGCACGTAGAGCGACTGGATGGCCGAGGTGTCGAGCATCCCGTGCGACCGCGCGATCAGCGACTGGACCGGGTCGCCCGGGATGACGCGCGGCAGGAAGAAGTTGATGGTGATCGCGGCCCACGCCGTGAAGAGGTAGAACCCGACGCGCCGCAGCACGTATCCCATCAGGCGCCCACCTCCGGTGCCTGTTCCGCCGCCGTCCGCGTGTCGTAGAGCCAGCAGGCCGCCCAGTGCGGGCCCTCGCCGTTCGACTCCACCGGCAGCCGGGGCGGCGCCTCCGCCACACAGCGGGGCATCGCGTGCGGGCAGCGGGGGTGGAAGCGGCAGCCGGAGGGCGGGTCGATCAGGCTCGGTGGCTCGCCCGTACCGCCGTCCTTCACGTCGGACGCGTCGCCGAGGATGCGGTCCGGGTCGGGCGCCGACGCGATCAGCAGCTGGGTGTACGGGTGCGCCGCGTGCTGCGTCACCGCCTCGCCGCCGCCACCCTCGACCACCTGGCCCGCGTACATCACGAGCACCTCGTCCGCGAAGTACCGGGCCGACGCGATGTCGTGGGTGATGTAGAGGATCGCCAGGTCGAGCCGGTCCCGCAGGTCCCGCAGCAGGTTCAGCACGCCCAGCCGGATGGACACGTCCAGCATGGACACCGGCTCGTCCGCCAGCAACGCCTCCGGTCCCGCCGCCAGGGCGCGGGCGATCGCCACGCGTTGCCGCTGCCCGCCGGACAGCTCGTGCGGGAACTTCGGCAGGAACCGCTCCGGCGGGGTGAGCGCCACCCTCGTCAGCAGCTCCTCCGGGGAGACGTCGCTGTGGTGGATCCTCAGTGCCCGCGTCAGGTGGTACCGCACGGTGTGCACGGGGTTCAGCGACGCGAACGGGTCCTGGAACACCATCTGCACCCGCCGGCAGTACGCCCGGAACCCCCGGCGGGAGGCCCGGACCGGCGAGCCGTGCAGCAGCACCTCGCCGGACGTCTGCGGCACCAGCTGCGCCAGCAGCCGTGCGACGGTCGACTTGCCGGAACCCGACTCGCCGACCATCGCGGTGACCCGGCCCCGCCGAAGCGCAAGGTCCACGCCCTCGACGGCGTGGACCGCCCGCCGCTGCCCGAACAGGGTCCGGAGACGGCGGCGGATGGGGAAGTGCTTGGTGAGGCCCACCGCCGCCAACACCGTGTCGGTGGCGGCGGCGGGCCGGTCGGTGACCGTCATCAGGCCGGCTTGAGGTGGAGGATGATGTCGAGGGCGTTCGGCTGCGTCGGCTGCGCAGGCGCGTACTGGTTGCTGTCGTCGGGCCAGCCGACCCAGTTCTTCGTGCTGTACTCGCCGCCCGCGTTGGCCGCGCCGGTCACCAGGACCGGTGCCTGCTCGACGTAGATCTTCTGCAGCTCGTCCATCGCGGCCTTGCGGGTCGCGTCGTCCGGGGCGTTGGCGTACTGGTTGAGCGCCGCGGTCGCGTCCGCGTTCTGGAAGCGGCCCCAGTTGCCGTTGACGCCGGACTGGCCCGTCGGCTTGTACAGCGCACCGTCCATCATGGACTCGTAGATGTCGTAGGGGGTCGCGCCGTTGTTGGTCCAGTGCATCGCGCCCTCGAACTGACCGGTGTCGATGTTCGACGTCCAGGTGTCCTCGTTGGCCTTGTCGACCGTGGCGTCGATGCCGATCTCGGACAGGTTGTCCTTGATGATCTCGAGCGTGGTGATGTAGTCCGACCAGCCGGCCGGGTTCGACAGCGTGATCTTCACCGGCTTGCCGGTCGGGTCGACCAGCTTGTCACCCTGGAAGGTGAAGCCCGCGTTCGTCAGCTCCTTCTTGGCGCCCGCGACGTCGACCTTGAAGCTCTTGCTCTTGTAGGCGTCGGCGAGGAACGGCTCGCCCGCCGGCGTCGGCAGGCCCGTGACGTTCTTGACCTGGGGGTAGAAGTAGCCCGACTCGCCCTGCTTGAACACGTCCCCGCGGTTGATCACCATGTTCATCGCGCGGCGCAGCGCCGGGTTGTCGAACGGCTTGAGCTGGGTGTTCAGGAACAGGCCGTGGATGCCGAGCACCGGCGGGAACCACAGCTTGTGGTGCTGCGGGTCCTTGTTGACGTAGACGGTCTGGTAGTTGGAGATGAACGTGAACGCCCACTCGGACGAGCCGTTGGCCAGCGCCGTGGTCTGCGCGTTGTTGTCGTTGTACGACGTGTAGCGCAGCTCCTTGACCTTCGGCAGGTCCTGCCAGTACTCCTTGCGCACGTCCAGCGTCACGGTCTGCGGGGTGAACGTCTTCAACGTGTAGGGGCCGCTGCCGACCGGGTTCTTGACGGGGTCGGTGGCCGGGTTGGACATCTTCTCCCACTGGTGCTTGGGCACCATCGGGGTCTGGGTCAGGATGTCCATCTGGTTCACGAACTGGGGGGTCGTGAAGGTGGCGGTGACCTTGTCGCCGTCGACGCTGATCTGGTCGTACGGGATGGCGTTGATGTTCAGTGCCTTGGTGTTCTTCAGCAGCGTGAAGGTGTAGGCGATGTCCTCGGCGGTCAGCGGCTGGCCGTCGGACCACTTCACGCCGTCGCGGATGGTCAGCTCGAGCTTGCGGTAGTTGTCCGACCAGGTCCACTTCGTGGCGAGCCAGGGCTTGCCGTCCTCGGCGGGCTTCACCTGGTTGAACATCACGAGCGGCTCGTAGAGCGCCCACCGGTAGCCGAGCGAGTTGCTGGCGCTGGACGGCAGGAACGGGTTGTGGTTCTCCGTCTGCGGGCCGTTCGGCATGCCGACGTTGAGCACGCCGTCCGGATTGCCCGCGGCGCCGCCCGTGGTGCCGTCACCGCAGGCCGCCACGCCGGACAGGAGGAGTAACGCCGCGCCGACGGACACGGCCTTTCGCCTGAGTCGCATGTACACCGGACTCCTTTGTCGAGGAAGGGAAACGCCAGCAACGACTTCTGAGCGAGCGTGCCGTGTCTCCACGCCTGGTCCCGGAGTCAACTCGGTGACCGTGGTCACGTCAATAACGGACAGGTAACGAACTTAGACTTATTTGAAGACTCGAATAAAGTCCTCCGCGCAACGCTTGGTTAGGCTGGCGCGGTGGTCTTCGAAGGGACGGTGCTCATGCGGCCGAGACGTGCGACGGTTCGTGACCTGCGCAGACGCAACCGCTCGACACTGCTGTCCACGCTGTTCTTCGAGGGCCCGCTGTCCCGGCACGAGCTGGGCGGGCACACCGGCCTGTCGGCCGCGACGGTCAGCAACGTGGTCGGCGAGCTGATCGACGACGGCCTGGTGGTCGAGGCGGGGCTCGTGGAGTCCGACGGCGGCCGGCCGCGGGTGCTGCTGCGGGTGAACCCGTCCTACGGGCACGTGGTCGGCATCGACGTCGGCGAGACCGGCGTGACCATGGAGGTGTTCGACCTCGCGATGACCCGGCTGGCCACGGTCATCCGCCCGCTGGACGGCGACCTGCCGGCGGCCGCGGTGGTCGGCAGGCTGATCGCGGAGGGCTTCCGCGAGCTGCTGGCCTCGGCCGACGTCGCCGAGGAGACCGTGATCGGCGTCGGCATGGGCGTGCCGGGCACGGTCGAGCAGGGCGCGACGGCACGGGTGCACGCCCAGACCATCGGCTGGGACGGCGTCGCGCTGGCCGAGCTGGTGCACGCGGAGGGTGTCAGGGCGCCGTTCTTCGTCGAGAACGGCGCGAAGACGCTGGGACAGGCCGAGATGTGGTTCGGCGCCGGGCGCGGCACCCGGCACGCGGTGATCGCGCTGATCGGCTCGGGCGTCGGCGCCACGGTGATCACCGACGGCACGACCTACCGCGGCGCGACGAGTAGCGCGGGGGAGTGGGGCCACACGACGCTCTCCTTCGGCGGCCGGCCGTGCCGCTGCGGCGCGCTCGGCTGCCTCGAGGCGTACGTCGGTGCGGAGGGCATCCTCGACCGGTACCGGAAAGCCCGTGGCGGCAGGGCGATCCCGCGTGAGGACGAACCGTCCCAACTGGACTTCCTCCTCGAGTCGGTGGAGCGGTCGACCACGGCGGCGGGTGTGGTCGCGGACACCGTCGGCTACCTCGGTGCCGGGATCGCCAACCTGGTCAACCTGTTCAACCCCGAGCGGATCGTCCTCGGCGGCTGGGCCGGCGTGGCGCTGGGTTCGCGGCTGCTGCCGGAGATCCGCACCGCGACGGCCGCCCACGCCCTGCGCCACGCCTACGAGCAGACGTCGATAGTCCTCTGCGAGCTGGGCCAGGACGCGGTGGCCATCGGCGCGGCCACCCTCCCGGTCGAGGCGTTGCTGAACCTGGGGTCGGACCCGCGGGTCCGACCCCAGGTTCCCGCCATCTAGGGATAGTTGACCAGGTAGCTCACCTGGTGCGGCTGGTTCGCCACGTCACCCGTGTCGTTGATGACGTGGTTGATCGTGCCGACGCCACCGAGGGAAACCGTGACCAGGTCGTGGAATCGGACACCCGACCGGTTCGGCGCCTCGAAGCCGCGGCTCGCGGTCACCGCGTTGTTGGTGTTGAAGAAGCAGTACACGCCCAGGCCCCACGCCTCGTGCGTGGTCACCGAGTCGGCCACCTTGTAGGAGGCCCAGCCGAGCGACCCGCCGCCGCTGGAGCCCCAAGTGGCGTTGTCGGGCGGGTCGTAGGGCATCTCGTTCTGGAAGAAGTACGTCCGGCCGTTGTTGCCGTTCCAGAGCACGTTGTACTGCTGGTAGTGCTCGACGAACAACCCGTACATGATCACGTTGTCGCCGTTGACCACCAGGCCGTTCTGCGCGGTGTTCGTGTTCCAGCCGACGCCGGTCCCGTGGTCGGCGCGCCACAGCCACATGTGGTCACCGATCACGTCCTTCGAGTTGATCCGCAGGGAGACCGTCGCCTTGCCGGCGTGCTGGCCGCCCACGCGGAAGAACACGTCGTGCAGCGAGGACGGGTTCGCCGAGTGGCTCGCGCTCGACCCGCTCGGGCCCATCTCCACCAGCACGGGTGAGTTCTGCGCGCCGGCGTCGACCAGCAGACCCGCGAGCTTCACACCGTCCACATCGGACACGGAGATGGCCGGCAGACCGGTGTCCGGCGTGAGCGTGGCGAGCCCGAGGCCCAGCACGACCGTGTTCGGGTTGGTGACGCGGATCGTGTCGTTCAGGTGGTGGACGCCGGGTGCGAACAGCAGGTGCTTGCCCTGTGCCAGCGCGGCGTTGATGGTCGAGGCCGGCGTGCCCTCCTTCACGATGAAGAAGTCGGCCAGCGAGATCGACGTGCCGGCGGGGTTGCCGCTCGACCAGGACGTGCCGCGGGCGTTCTCCCGCAGTGCCGGCACGAACACCCGGTACTCGGTGCCGTCGAAGTACAGGAAGGGCTTCTCCCTGATCTTCGGCGAGGTGTCGACGACTGTGTGGGACGGGTCGGGGAAGTGCTGCGCGGGTGCCCCGGTCGTGCCCGTGAACACCATGTTCCAGACCGAGCCGCTCCAGCCGCCGCGCAGGTCGCTGTTGCGGGTGAGGAACTGCTGCTGCGAGCCGGACACGGTGAGGCCGTCGATCTGGGAGTCGGCGATCAGCCCACCGGACGCCCAGCCGTCGCCGCCGTTCCAGAGCTGGATCTGCCCGCTCAGGTGCATGCGCCGGTAGGGCGCGGCCTGCGAGACGGCCCAGCGCTCGACCTGTCCGGCCGGGAGGTGGACGTACATGTTCTCGGCGGAGCGCCAGAAGTTCTGCGTGGCGTTGCCGAGGTTGTTCGGGTTGTCACCCTGCTGGAGCCAGTCGGCCTCGACACGCACGTGGCCGTTGATGTTGACCTGGTCCGGCAGCAGGCCGAGACCGGCGACCTGGGTGTAGAAGCGGAGGTCGACGTCGGCGCTGTAGGTGCCGGGCTTGAACAGGACGGCGTAGCGCTGCGTGCCGAACTGGTTGGTCCGCATCGTGCTCGCGATGGTGTTGAGCCGCGACTGGATCGTGCTCTGCGGTGTCGACGGGTCGAAGACGAACACGTTCGGGCCGAAGTCCGGGGCACGCGGGTCCGTCGGCGGGACGACCGGGCCGGTGCCGCCGTCGTCGGTGAACACACTCAGCTCCCAGAGGGAGTAGCCGTACTGGGTGGCACGGGTGGTGCCGTAGACGCGCAGGTAGCGGCCGCTGCCGGTGACGTCGAGCGTCTGGTTGCCGCCGGCGCCGGTGGTCGTGGAGTAGACCGTGGTCCAGTTGCTGGCGTCGGTGGACACCTGGAGCTGGAAGGCGCGCCCGTAGGCCGCCTCCCAGTTGAGGCCGACCCGGCAGACCTGCTTGGTCGACCCGAGGTCGACCTGCAGCCACTGCGGGTCGCTGAACGCGCTGGACCAGCGGGTGCCGGTGTTGCCGTCGACGGCGGCACTGGCCGGGGTGCCGGCGTTCTCGGTGGACGAGGTGGTTGCGGGCCGGTTGAGCGCGGCGTTGGTCGTGCCGCAGGCGAGCGGCGCGGCACTGGCACCGGGCACGGCACCAGCACCGGGCACGACGACGACGGTCGCCGCCGCGGTGACGAAGGAGGCGATGGCGACGAGCAGCCGCCGGGGGACGGGCGGGCGTTTCATAGGACCACCTGGAATCGATTCAGGGGAGCAGGGACGGTCCGGCATGACAGGTGCGAAACCGGTACCGGAACCGGTTCCGAACCTGTGATGCATTTAACAAGGAGGCAACACGCCCGTCAACCCGCGTCCCGCCGTCGCTCAGGCCGCTGGCGCGCTCTCGCGGATCACCAGGGAGGTCGGCAGCACCTGTGGCCTGTCCGGGAGGGGCGCGCCGTCGAGGTGGGAGAGCAGCATGGTCGCCGCGGCCTCACCCATCTCCCGGGACGGTTGGCGGATGGTGGTCAGCGCCGGTTGGGTGTGGGCGGCGATGGCGATGTCGTCGAAGCCGATCACCGCGACGTCGTGCGGCACCGCGAGCCCGGCGGCACGCAGGCCGTCCAGGACGCCGACCGCCATCAGGTCGTTGTGCGCGAACACGCCGTCGAACCGGCCGCGGGCAAGGAGCTCGGCGACCGCCGACTGGCCGGACTCACGCGTGAAGTCGCCCTCCACCACCCGCACGCCGCCGGCCATGGCCTGAAAGCCCGCCGTGCGGTCGCGGGTGCAGCCGAAGTCGGCCGGCCCCGTCACCATGGCGAGCCGCTCCCGGCCCAACGCCAGCAGGTGGGCGGCCGCGTCCCGCCCGCCCACGCCGTTGCTCGTCGCGACGGACGGGAAGCCGGGGTGGTGCCCGCGGTCGTCGATCATCACGACCGGCAGCCCGGACTCGTGCAGGCTGGTGACGTACGGCAGGGCCTCCGGCGGCACGACCAGCAGCAACCCGTCGAACGCACTGGCCGACACGTGCCGCGCGAACCGCTCCAGCGACTCCTCACCGCGGTTCACGGTGTGCAGCAGCAGCCCGTAGCCCTGCGCCTCCAGCACGTCGGCGACGCCCTGCAGCACGTCGCCCATCCACGGCCAGGTCAGCCCGGGCACCAGCATCCCGACCGTCTGCGCCCGCCCACGCGCCAGCCCGACCGCCCGCGCACTGGGCGTGTACCCGGTGGCGGCGATGACCTCCCGCACGCGGATCGCCGTGGCCGCGTCCACCTCGCCCTTGTTGTTGAGCACACGCGACACGGTCGTCTTGCTGACCCGTGCCCGTCTGGCGACCTCGGCGATCGTCACGCGCATGCCGATCAGGATACGGTCAGGACGTGCGCGACAGGACCGCCGGCGGCTGAGTGGGCAGGATGAGCTGGCCAACCAAACTGAGAGAACACGGCGAGGACCCGGACCCGAGGTTCAGCTTCGCCAACGAACGAACGTTCCTGGCATGGATCCGCACGGCCCTGGCACTGCTGGCCGCGGGCATCGGCCTGGAGGCGTTCGCACCACCCCTGGCGGTACCGGGCCTGCGCCAGGTCCTGGCCGGCCTGATGGTGCTGGCCGGCGTGGCGACAAGCGCACTGGCCTTCCGAAGATGGCTGAGAGCCGAAGAAGCCATACGAGAGCGAAGGCCGCTCCCCACCCCGCGAATAGCCCCATGGCTCTCCTACGGCGTGGCCACAGCGGCACTGGCCATCTTCATCCTGCTGGTGATAGCAAACCCGCACTGACACGCGGTGGTTCCACAGTGGCCCCGCCAGGATGACGAAGACACCGCATGCCCTGTGGTCAAGCCGGGTGAAGGGGACCCCAGCTCGTGGCCAGGGCGATGGAACCGGACCCAGGCTCGGTGGCGGAGGTGATGGAGTGGGACCAGGCTCCGCGCCCAAGGTGACCGAGCCGAGCCCATGCCCCCGTCGCCATGCCAGCGAAGGGGAGCAAGCCCGGCGGCAGGGCGACGAACCCGGACCCAGGCCCGGTGGCCGAGGTGACAGAGCCGGACCCAGCCCAGTCGCCAAGGTGACAAACACGACCCAAGCCCCATGCCAAGGTGACGGAGCCGGACCCAGCCCCGTGCCCAAGGTGACGGAACCGACCCAAGCCCCGTCGTCAAAGTGGCGAAGGCGACCCGAGCCCTGTGGCCAAAGTGGCGAAACAGACTTCCCCGCTAGGCAGTTCGGTGGTGGTGGCGGGGGCAAGGCAGGCAGGCGCCAGCCTGCCCCCGAAAGGGGCCTGCCCAGGGCGGCGGAGGCTCGCGGGTCAAGGGTGACGGCCGCCAGGCCGTCATCGGGCGAAGCCCGACGCCGAAGGCGCCCTTGACGCGTGAGTCGCCGCCCGTACAATCCCGCCGCCACCACCGAACACCTGGGACGAGGCGCGCACCACCAAACCCACCGAACACCCGGCACCCGGCACCCAACCCACGCACTCGAGGACGACGAGAGACGACGAGAGACGACGAGAGACGACGAGCACCAGAGGCGACATGAGCCCACCCCCAGGAGTCCAAAACGAACGAACCTCCCTGGCCTGGACCAGAACCGGCCTGGGCCTGGCCGGCTGCGCCCTACTGACCGGCCGCCTGGCCATCCAGAAAAACCACCCCTGGGCAGTAGCCGCGGCAATAACCGCAGCCCTCCTGGCCGTGGGATTCCTGGCCTGGTCACACGACCGCTACCGCCGAGCCCAACGCCGCCTGGAACAGCGGCACCCCGTCGCCGCAGCCCTCCCAGCCCTGGTCCTCACCGCCGCCGTCACCGTCGTCGGCCTACTGGCCCTACTGCTGATCACGCTCTGAGAAAGAAGCCCCGGACCCGGGCTCTCCCAGCCACCGGCCATGTATACCGCACCGAAAGCCGACGTCGCACAAACCCGAGGCACCGCCTCACGCAGGCGAGATCACCAACCGTCCAAAAAGGACACACGAACTGGCAGGTTCCGCACCGTGGAATCCGCACGGCGGTAAGCCCGGCTACTCCCGCGCCCGACCATGACCACTATCTCCGCGGCCTCGCCCGATGCCCGGCGCGGAACGATCTCCGGACGGATCCAATCCGCGCCGCGCGGCGCACCGAACTCCTGCCGAGGGCGAAGAGGAATCTGAGGTGGGCAACGCGCTGTACCTGGCTCGCGCGTTGGAGCAGACACTCGGTGCGGCCCTCCCGATCGGCGTCCGGACCTGGGACGGGGGAAGGGGCGGGTCCGGACGCCGGCCCGGTTGTCGTGCTGGACAACCGGCGGGAATGCCCGTGAACCCGCGCCGCCGGACCGGTGCTCGTGCTGATGCTCGCCGCATTCGCGGCCGGTGCCCGCAGGCGGCGACCTCACGGAGTAGATGTGGTGTGAGGCCTGGGTTTCGTGCTCATCGATGTGGTAACCGCCGTGCTCGCGAACGGACCCCGGGGCCCCCCCCTGGGGACCGCGGCTCGCGCGGGCGCGGCAATCCGGAAAGATCGCCGCTATGTCCCGTGTCGGGAAATCCCAACATCTACGTCCTGTATTCGGTATACTATTTACCGGCCCGCGGTCGGGGACCGTGTCGCTGCTACGCGCCAAGGCGACGGCACATGGAGCCGTTGTGGCTGGTCGGCTTCGTGTCGAGGTGACGGGGAACGCCCAGGGCGGCCGAGCCGCCGACCAAGGGAAGGTGCTCGACACCCGCCTGCGGCGCTACGCCGGCCATCCCAACTATTTCGCCGACGCGTGTGTCCGGCGGGGATTTCTTGTGCCGGCCTGGCCCGATTGGCCGGGGCTTGTAACGGCCGTGGGGCCGGCAGCGATTATGCTCCTTCTCACCACAGGGCCCGGCAAACCATTGCCCGAGAAGTCGATTCGGGCCCGGCGGACCCGTCTATGCCAAATACCTGGCACGCGCCAGTGGATTGTTCCCCCGGCCGCGGAAAAAAGACTGACGAAAACCGCAGACAATCTGTCAAATGTCGCTAACATGTGCGAGTGGCAGCAACAGGCGCGGGGACGCCCAGGAGGCCGGTCAGACGCAGCGACAAGGTGTCAGAGGCGATCGCGCGCGACATAGTCCGCCGGATCGGCGCCGAGGAGCTGACGCCGGGCACGCAGCTGCCGCCGGAAGCCAAGATGCTGGAGGAGTACCGCGTGGGCCGCGGCTCGCTGCGGGAGGCGTTGCGGATCCTCGAGGTGCACGGGCTGATCTCGATCAAGCCCGGTCCGCGTGGCGGGCCGACCGTCGACCAGGTCCACACGGAGAACTTCGGCCGGATGGCCACGCTGTACTTCCAGATGGACGGTGTGACCTTCGCCGATCTCGTCGACGCGCGGATCGTGATGGAGCCGATGCTCGCCGCCCTGGCCGCGCAGCACCGCGACCCGCAGCTCGTCGCCGAGCTGGCGCGATTCACGGGCACGTCCCGCACCGACGACGACGAGTACGCGCGCGACGCCGACGACTTCCACCGGCTGGTGGCCGCCATGTCCGGGAACCCGGTCATGACCCTGTTCGGGCAGTCGCTCACCGACATCCTGCGCGACCGCCTGTCGCCGCCGCTGTTCCCCAAGTCGCGGCGCGCCGCGGTGTTGGGGGTCCACACCGCGATCGCGGAGGCGGTCACCTCGGGCGATGTCGCGCGGGCCGAGGAGCTCATGCGTGAGCACATGACGGAGTACGCCGCCTATGCTCGCCGGCGTCATCCGGGGCTCATGCGTGAGGTGGTGGACTGGCGTTGACCGATCATCCACAACGGAGTACGCAGTAGCGGTGAGTCCCGATCTCGACCTGAAGTCCGACGCCGACCTGATCGCGGAGGTGCGTGCCGGCGACTCGGAGGCGTACGGCGTGCTCTACGAGCGGCACCTGCACGCCGCGAAGCGGGCCGCGTCGTGCCTCGCGCACACGCCGGCCGAGCGCGAGGACCTGGTGGCGGACGCGTTCGTGCGGGTGCTGCGCGTCCTGCGGGACGGCGCCGGCCCCACCGAGGAGTTCCGCGCGTACCTGCTCGTCACGATGCGCAACGCGGCGATCAGCACGTCCCGGGGTGCCTCCGTGGCACCGTACGCGGACGTGCCGGAGGCCTACCTGCCGCGGCCGGGCGGCGACCCGGTGATGAACCGCTGGGAGGCGATGACCGCCGCGACCGCGTTCGCGAGCCTGCCGGAGCGGTGGCGGACCGTGTTGTGGCACACCGAGGTCGAGGAGGAGACGCCGGCGGAGATCGCCCCGCTGCTCGGCATGCGGCCGAACGGGGTGGCGGCGCTGGCGTACCGGGCGCGGGAGGGGCTGCGGCAGGCGTACCTGCGTGCCCACCTCGCGGAGGTCGAGGGCCGGGAGTGCCGCGCGACGGTGGCCAAGCTGGCGGGGTGGGTGCGGCGCAGCGTGCCGGTTCCGTTGGGCCGCAAGATCAGCCGCCACCTGGCGGTCTGCGCGGAGTGCCGGGCCCGTGCGGACGCGCTGAGCAGGATCAACGAGGAGCTGCGCGCGTCGGTGGCGCCGGTGCTGCTGGGTGCGGCGTTCGCCGCCGCGTACGTCCCGGCGCCGGGTGCGGCCGCCGCGTCCGGCGCGGTGGCCGTGAAGACGTTGCTGGCGAAGATCGGCGTCGCGGCCGTGATCGCCGCGGCGGCCGTGACCACGGTGGTCTCGACCGTGCCGAACGTCGCCGGTGAGCAGCCCTTCCCGATCCCGGCGCTGGCCAACCCGACCGGGACGTCCGACTCGATCGAGGGCCCGGCGGCTCCGGCGGGTGACCGGAAGACTCCCGCTGACGCCGGCGGCACGTCCACGGCCGCCACGACGACCACGCTCCCGGCGGGCCCGGCACCGGCGGCGGTGACCACCACGGCGGTGTCGACCACCGCCGAGGACCCGAAGACCGAAAAGCAGGCGGCCAAGGAGTCGAAGCAGTCCGCGAAGGAAGCCGCCAAGGAGTCGAGGAAGGCCGAGAAAGAAGCGGCCAAGGAGTCCAAGAAGGCGAACAAGTAGCCGTCGCGAGTCCCACGCCCGACCGTCGCGAGTCCTATGCCCAACCCCCGCGAGTCCCGCGTTCAGCCCTGCGAGTCCCGTGTTCTGCCGCCGTGCCCTGGTGCGGGAGCCGCGGTCACGGGCGACCTGATGCCGGCCGGGCATCACCTGTTTCGATAAAGAACGACATCGCGCATTGACCATGTCGACCACGCCTCTTGACGGCTGGAAGTTTCGGCGTACCCGCCAGGAAAGCCTTTTCCTCAGTCGGTGTGGACGGCTAGGCTCCCAACCATGGATCGGCGTGGATTCCTTCGTGCGGCTGGAATCACCGCGGCAAGCGGTTATCTCTCAGCGGCGGTGACCAGCGGTCCCGCCGCCGCTGCCGATCATCCACACTGGAACGACCTGTGGCGCGAGTACCTGTCGAATCCGGACACGCACCCCTTGGTCCCCAACGTCTCCTACGCGGGATACCACCGTGGCGAGCGGCCCATCCCGCGGCCGGGGGTCCGCGCCAGCGTGACGTCCTTCGGCGCGGTCGGCGACGGCACGACCGACTGCACCGCCGCCTTCAATGAGGCGGTCGAGCGTGTCGGCGCGGCGGGCGGCGGCGCCGTGTACGTCCCCCCGGGCACGTACCTGCTGACGGGCGTCGTGTGGGTGCACCGCGGCAACGTCGTCATCCGCGGCGCGGGCAGGAACCGCACCAGGCTGTACTTCGCGAAGTCCCTCACCGAGAGCTACCGGCCCCCGTCGCGCCAGGAGTGGTCGTGGAACGGCGGCATGGTCTGGTTCATGCCGCGGGAGCTGCGTGCCCAGCTGGAGGCCGCCGGGTTCGTCGGCAACGAGGGCTGGTTGGACAACCGGGACCTGGCCGAGGTCACCGCGGACGTCCCGCGCGGCAGCAGGCACATCCCGGTCGACGATCCGAGCGAGTTCCGCGCGGGTGAGCACGTTCTCCTGCTGGCCGACAACACGAGCGACAACTCGCTGCTCGCGCACCTGGCCGGCGACATCCCCGGCGCCGCGACCTACCCGTGGGAGACCGCCGCCCGCCGCCTGCGCCCGGAGCTGACGGACTGGCCGCTGAAGGTCAACTTCGACCGCTACCGGTTCCCGGTCCAGGTGGCGAAGGTGCGCCACGACGGGATCGTGCTGGCGCAACCACTCCGGCTCGACCTGCGGGCCGGCTGGTCACCGCGGTTCGCCACGCTCGGCCCGGTGGTCAGCGAGTCGGGCATCGAGGACCTGACCATCGAGATGAGGCTGACCCCGCAGACCACCCACCACCAGGACCTCGGCTTCAACGGCCCGCACTACCAGGCCACGCTCAACTGCTGGGCACGCGACGTCGACCTGTGGCACAGCGACAACGGCTTCGGCTCCACCACCAGCAAGAACCTCATGCTCACCGGCGTCAGGGTCGGCGGCCGCGCCCGCCACCACACGTTCATCTGCCGCGTGCAGACCAACGACATGCTCGTCGACCACTTCGAGATCCCGCCGGCGACCACCCCGGTCGCCACGGGCGCCATCCACCACGGCCTGAACACCGAGGGCCTCTCCGGTGGCAACGTCTGGTCGAACGGCGTCATGGAGGGCACGTTCGACTCGCACCGCGCGTTGCCGTTCGAGAGCGTGCGCACCGCGATCACCGTGACCAACAACGGATCCACGGGTGGCGCGAGTGACGCGGGACCGCGCTGGGGCGCGCGGTTCTGCCACTGGGACATCGACGTCACGAACGGCCGGTCGCACGGCATCCGGCTGGAGGAGCACGCGCCGCACAGCGCGATGGTCGGCATCCGCGGCACGACCGGCCCGACCGACCACCCCAAGGACTTCACCGGTGACGTCGGCTCGGTGGCCGACGCGCTCGACCAGCCGGTGTACCCGAGCAACCTGTACGAGGCCCAGCTGCGCCACCGGTTGCGCGGCACGCGGTAGAAGACATCAGGCGGAGGGAGCGGCATGCGCAGGACAACGAGGGCGGCCTTCGGGTTAGCGCTGGTGCTGGTGGCCACGCTGGCGTGCGGTGCGCCGGAGACGGCCCAGAAGGCACCGGCGACGGTGGCGACGAGCAACGTGCCGAAGAAACCGTCGCAGCCGGTCGAGCTGAACATCCTCGACGTGGCCGGCAACCTGCAGCTCACGCAGGGCATGATCGACGAGTTCGTCGCCAAGAACCCGGACATCGTCAGCAAGGTCAACTACACCAAGGCGACCGCGCCCGAGATGCCGGGCAAGCTGCAGGCCGAGCAGCAGGGTGGCCAGTCGCAGACCCACCTCGTGCTCACCGGCACCGACGGCCTGTCCGCGGTGATCCAGGAGAAGCTGGTGCTGAAGCTGTTGCCGGACTTCTCCTCCCGCTTCCCGAAGCTGGCGGAGAACTACCTCCCGGCGGCGGGGAAGATGCAGGAGCTGGCGCAGGACCAGGGCATCGAGGTCACCTTCTACCCGTCCGGGCCGTTGATCGAGTACGACCCGAACGTGGTCAAGGACCCGCCGAAGACCACCGACGACCTGCTGAAGTGGGCGAAGGCGCACCCCGGGAAGTTCCAGTACGCCGTGCCGGCCAACTCCGGTCCCGGCCGCACGTTCCTCATGGGGCTGCCGTACCTGTTGAAGGACAAGGATCCCAAGGACCCGGAGAACGGCTGGGACAAGACCTGGGCCTACCTCAAGGAGCTGGGCCAGTACGTCGACTACTACCCGACCGGCACCACCGCGACGATGACGAACCTGGCCAACGGCACGGCCAACATGATCGCCTCGACCACCGGGTGGGACATCAACCCGCGCGTGCTCGGCACGGTGCCGGCGGGGATGAAGATCACCACGCTCAAGGGTTTCCACTGGGTCACCGACGCGCACTACGCCGTGATCCCACGCGGCGTCTCCGAGGACGTGCTGTCGGCCGACCTCGCACTCATCCAGTGGATGCTCAGGCCGCAGCAGCAGGCGAAGGCCTACGACAAGGGCTACTTCTACCCGGGCCCGGCGGTCAAGGGCGTGACCCTGGACATGGCACCGCAGGCGTCCCAGGACGCGATCGAGCAGTTCGGCCGCAAGGAGTACGACAACCTGATCAAGAACAACCCGCAGGAGACGTCGCTGCCGGCGGAGCAGCAGGTGGCCGCGTTCCAGAAGTGGGACCGCGAGATCGGCAGCGGGAAGACAAAGTGAGCTTTGCCGAACTACACATAGACAAGGTCCGCAGGGCGTTCGGCGACCACGTCGCCCTGCGAGACCTGGACCTGACCATCAAGGGCGGTGAGTTCGTCGCCCTGCTCGGCCCGTCCGGGTGCGGCAAGTCGACCGCGCTGAACTGCCTGGCCGGTCTGCTCCCGCTGACCGGCGGGCAGATCCTGATGGACGGCAGGCGGATCGACATGCTCCCGCCCGAACGGCGCGGCTTCGGCATGGTGTTCCAGAACTACGCGTTGTTCCCGCACATGTCCGTGCGCCGCAACGTCGCGTTCGGGCTGTCCATGCGCAAGGTCGCCCGCGCGGAACGGGAACGCCGCGTCGACGAGGCGCTGCGGCTGGTGCAGCTGACCGACCACGCGCGCAAGTTCCCCGCGCAGCTGTCCGGCGGGCAGCAGCAGCGGGTCGCGATCGCGCGGGCCATCGTCCTGGAGCCGCCGCTGGTGCTGATGGACGAGCCACTGTCCAATCTGGACGCCACGCTGCGCATCGAGATGCGGACCGAGATCCGTCGCCTGCACCAGTCGCTCGGGCTCACGACCGTGTACGTGACGCACGACCAGGAGGAGGCGCTCGCCCTCGCCGACCGGCTGGTGGTCCTGCGGGACGGGCTGGTGCAGCAGGTCGGTTCGCCGGAGGAGGTGTACGCGCACCCGGCGAACCGGTACGTGGCCGGCTTCATGGGCTACCGCAACCTGTTGTCGGTGAAGGTGTCCTCTTCGGACGACGGCACGGTCTCGGTCGCGGGAGAGGGGTTCACGCTGACCGGGGTGAACCGCGACGGCCTCCGCGAAGGGGAGGCCGTCGCGGCTTTCCGGCCCACCGACGTCCGGGTGGCGGGCGAGGAGGGCGAGAACACGCTGTGGGCGACCGTGGAGGTCGTCGAGTACCACGGCCGCGAGCAGGCGGTCGAGGCGCGGCTGGCGAACGGCGAGGCACTGCACGTGCGCACCGAGAGCCGGCTCGCGCCGGGCGACGAGGTGCTGTTCCGGGTGCCCCGCGAGCGGGTCCTGGTGTTCATGCCATGACCGCGACCCTCGACAAACCCGTCGCCGCACCCGAAAAGCCCAGCCTCCGGCACCGGCTGGCCGAGCGCGGGGTGGACCGCACGGTCGTGTTGCTGCTGCCCGCGCTGCTGTTCGTGGTCGTGCTGTTCGTGTACCCGGTCCTCTATGGACTCCAGCTGTCGTTCCAGCCCAAGGCCGGCGGCAGCCCGTTCGCGAACTACACGAGGTTCTTCTCCGACTCCTACCTGTTCGACACGATCTGGATCACACTGCGGCTCGCGGTCCCGGCCGCGCTGATCAACGTGTTCGCGTCGATCCCGATCGCCTACCGGATGCGCCGGCCGATGCGGGGCAAGCGGCTGCTCACCACCGCGTTCGTCCTCCCGATCACCCTCGGCACGGTCCTCACGGCCGAGGGCCTGATCCGCTACCTCGACCCGACCGGCTGGTTCAGCAAGGTCCTCGGGCTGTTCGGCGTGGACGAACCGGTTCGGCTGGTGCACAACTACACCGGCGTGCTCCTGTCGCTGGTCATCAGCGGGTTCCCGTTCGCGTTCCTGCTGACGCTGTCGTACCTGTCCGGCATCGACCCGACGCTGGAGCAGGCGGCGGCCACGATGGGCGCGGACTGGCGCAAGCGCTTCCGCCACATCACGCTGCCGCTGCTGGCACCGGGCCTCGCGATCACGTTCTGCCTGACGTTCGTGCTCGCGTTCTCCGTGTTCCCGTCGGCGTACCTGGTCGGCCTGCCGCAGGGGGAGACACGGGTGATGTCGATCGCCGCGTACGAGGCGGCCTTCCGCGACTTCGACTACCCGCTGGGCTCGGCCATCGCGATGATCATGGCGGTGGTCATGCTCGTGGTGATCGGGCTGGTGCTGGCATGGCGGTCCACTCTGTACCGCGGCGCGACGGGAGGCAAGGGATGAAGCTGTCCATCGGCGCGTGGCTGACGTGGGCCGCGGTGGCGTTCTTCCTGGTCAACGTGTTCGCGCTGGTCATCTCGGTGGTCGTGAACTCCTTCTCCACGCAGTGGTTCGGCACCTGGTGGCCGGCCGGGCTGACCACCTCGTGGTACTCCACGGCGTGGCACGAGATGAACCTGCTGGACGTGCTGCTGGTGACGTTGCAGGTGTCGGTCGTGGTCGTGGTGCTGTCGGTGGTGCTCGGCGTGCCGGCCGCCTACGCGCTGGCGCGGCGGAGCTTCCCCGGCAAGCAGCTGGTGAACGTGCTGTTCCTGCTGCCGATCCTGATGCCGCCCATGACCTACGGCATCCCGCTCGCGACCGTGCTGTACAAGTTCGGGCTGGCGGGCAGCATGACCGGCGTCGTGCTCGCGAACCTGGTGCCGTCGGTGCCGTTCGTGATCCTGACGATGACCCCGTTCATCGAGCAGATCGACCCCAAGATCGAGGCGGCGGCCCGCATGTGCGGCGCGAGGACGTCCGCGGTGTTCGGCCGGGTGCTTGCGCCCCTGCTGGTGCCCGGCATCCTCGCCGCGGCGATCCTGGTGCTGGTGCGCACGGTCGGCATGTTCGAGCTGACCTTCCTCACCGCGGGCCCGACCAGCCAGACGCTGGTGGTGTCGCTGTACGAGGCGATGTTCTCGGCCGGCATCCGCGCGCAGCAGTCGGTCGACGCGATGGCAGTGATCTACACGGGCTCCATGGCAGTCCTCCTGGTGGTCGCGCTACGGTTCGTCAACCCGACCCAGCTGGTGACCAGGTTGAAGGAGCCCGTGACTTGACAGAGCGTGTGTTGATCACCGGCGCGGCCGGGGGCATGGGCACACTGTTGCGCCCCCGGCTCGGCCGTCCCGACCGGGTGCTCCGGCTGCTGGACGTCGCACCCCTGCCGCCCGGCGACGACGCGGAGACCATCGAGGCCTCGGTCACGGACGCGGACGCCATGGCGGCGGCCTGCCGGGACGTGGACGTGGTGATCCACCTCGGCGGGCACAGCCGCGAGGCGCCGTGGGCGGACATCCTGTCGGTGAACGTCGACGGCACGCACACCGTGCTGGAGGCGGCCCGGCACGCCGGAGTGCGGCTGGTGATCTTCGCGAGCAGCAACCACGCGGTGGGCTTCCACCCCGCCACGTCCGCGCCGGACGACCTGTTCCCGCGCCCGGACACGTACTACGGCGTGAGCAAGGTCGTCGGTGAGGCGCTCGGCAGCATGTACCACGACCGGTACGGTCTCAACGTGCTGTGTGTCCGGATAGGAACGTGCATCGAGCGCCCCGTGACCGAGCGGCACCTGGGCACGTGGCTGTCCCCGGACGACTGCGCGCGCCTGTTCGAGGCGGCGATCGCGTTGCCCTCGCTGGGTTTCCGCGTCGTCTGGGGCGCGTCGGCGAACACACGCGGCGTGTACTCGCTGAACGCCGCCCGCGCGCTGGGCTACGAACCACGGGACGACGCGGAGTCCTACGCCGCCGACGTCACCCCGGCGTCCGAACTGGACCTGAGGTACATCGGGGGCCAGGACTTCTGCGGCCCGGAAGCGGACCACTGATGCGGCTCACGGGGCACGCATACCCGTGGGACGTGCTGGGGGACCCGGGTTTCGTCGCGCGGACGACCGGGTTGACCACGGTCGCGCTGGCGTCCGCGTACCACTCGGTCCGCGCCGCGACCCCTCTCCACCCGTCGCACCAGCTGGTCGAGGCGCGGTACGCGGCGCTGTACCGTCCGGTGCGGGAGTCGGTGTGGCGCGGCCGCCGGCTCCGCCCGCTGCGACCCGCCTGGATGTCCACCTCGGACTCCTGGGGCGAGGCGGCCGCGGTGCTGCGCGCGGCCGGGCTCCGGGTGTCGGCGTGGGTGGTGCTGACGCACAACAGCCGCCTGGGCAACGAGTTCCCGGACGTGGCGGTGGTGAACTGCTTCGGCGACCGGTACCCGTACGCGTTGTGCCCGTCCCGACCGGAGGTCCGCGAGTACGCCGCGACGCTGGCTCTCGAGGCCGCCGCCGACGCGGACGAGGTGTCGCTGGAGGCGTGCGGGCAGTTGGGCCTGACCCACCAGTCGCACCACGAGAAGACGGACGGTGCCTGGACTGTTCCCGCCCAGCGTTGGCTGTCGGTGTGCTGTTGCGACGCCTGCCAGCGGGGCTGGTCGAGCCGGGGCCTGGACCCGACGTGGGTCCTGTCCACCCTGCGAGAGGCGGTCCGCACGTCCGGCGACGTCCCGTTCGCGGCGGACCTGCTGGCCGTCCGCCACGCGGCCACGGACCTGCTCCGTGCGGAGGTCCTGGCGAACCTGTCGGTCCCGGTGACGCTGCACGCGCACCCGGACCCGTGGGTGACGGGCGCGTCCCCGGGCCTGACCCCGACCGCGGGCGCGGACGTGGCCGCCCTGATAGTGCCAGCCTGGCCGACGAACAGCGCCCCCGTGGTGGAGGCGGCGGTGGTCTCGGGCCGGCCGGTCGACGCGTATGTCACGGTCCTGGCCACGGACGAGGGCCTGCCCGACCACGCCCGCCGCGTGGTCTCCGCGGGCGCGACGGGCCTGGCGTTCTACCACCTGGGCCTGGCTCCCGCGTGGCGCCAACCACTGATCACGGAGATGATCCGCGCTGTGGCCCAGCCGGGCTGACGGGCCGGGTGTCACCACTGTGTCCAGCGCCCGTTCTGTCCCCTTTGGGCCACTTCTGCTTCCGACCGCGCGCGCTGGTTGACTGGACACCGACACCGGCGACCCCGAGGAGCGCACATGGCCTTCCCGTCCGATCTGGAGATCGCGCGTGGCGCGAAGCTCAAGCCCATCGACGAGATCGCGGGTGACATGGGGTTGCCGGCCCACCTGCTCGAACCCTACGGGCGCGACGTGATGAAGATCGGGCTCGGCGCCGTCGAGGAGCTGGCCGACGCGCCTCGGGCGAAGTATGTCCTGGTCAGTGCCATCACGCCGACGCCGCTCGGCGAGGGCAAGACCACGACCACCGTCGGGCTCGGGCAGGGGTTCAAGCATCTCGGCAGGCGGGCGACCGTCGCGATCCGGCAGCCGTCCATGGGGCCCACGCTCGGCATCAAGGGCGGCGCGGCCGGCGGCGGGTACAGCCAGGTCGTGCCGATGGAGCTGCTCAACCTGCACCTCACCGGCGACATGCACGCCGTCACCGCGGCGCACAACCTGCTCGCCGCCATGGTCGACAACCACCTCCACCAGGGCAACGCGCTCGGCCTCGACGACATCACCTGGCGCCGGGTGCTCGACATGAACGACCGCGCCCTGCGCAACATCGTCATCGGGCTCGGGGGCAGGGCCGACGGGGTCACGCGGCAGACCGGGTTCGACATCACCGCCGCCTCCGAGGTCATGGCCGCGCTCGCGCTGACGACCGGGCTCGACGACCTCCGCCAGCGGTTGGGGCGGGTCGTCGTCGGTTACACCAGGGCCGGCGAGCCCGTCACCGCCGAGCAGCTCCGGACCGCCGGTGCGATGACCGTGCTGCTGCGCGAGGCGATCAAGCCGAACCTCATGCAGACGCTGGAGAACACGCCCGTACTGGTCCACTGCGGACCCTTCGGCAACATCGCGACCGGCAACTCCTCGGTCGTCGCGGACCTCATCGGGCTGCGCACCGGCGACTACCTCATCACCGAGGCCGGCTTCGGCGCGGACATGGGTGCCGAGCGGTTCTTCAACATCAAGTGCCGGGTGTCCGGCCAGGCCCCGGACGCGGCGGTGCTGGTCGCGACCGTGCGGGCGCTCAAGGCCCACTCCGGCAAGTTCCGGATCGTCGCCGGTAAGCCGCTGCCGGCGGACCTGCTGGCGGAGAACCCGGACGACGTGCACGCCGGCGCCGCCAACCTGCGCAAGCAGATCGAGAACATCCGCATGCACGGCGTGTCCCCGGTGGTCGCGATCAACGCGTTCCCCGGCGACTTCGCCTCGGAGCACGACGTGATCAGAGAGATCGCCGAGGAGATGGGTGCGCGGGTCGCGGTCAGCACGCACTTCGCCGACGGCGGGGCCGGCGCGACCGAGCTGGCGGAGGCCGTCGCCGAGGCCGCCGAGGAGAAGAGCGAGTTCCAGCTGCTGTACCCGTCCTCGGCCCCGCTGCGCGAGAAGATCGAGACGATCGCGACCCGGGTGTACGGCGCGGCGGGCGTGTCCTACTCGGCGGCGGCCGACCGGGCTCTGGACCGGTTCGAGCGCAACGGTTTCGGCGAGCTGCCGGTGTGCATGGCGAAGACCCACCTGTCGATCTCGTCCGATCCGGCGCTGCTCGGCGCGCCGACCGGCTGGACGCTGCCGGTGCGCGAGGTGCGCGCGTCGGTCGGCGCCGGTTTCGTGTACCCGATCTGCGGCGACATGCGCACGATGCCGGGCCTGGGCGCGTCCCCGGCCGCGACCCGCATCGACCTGGACGCCGACGGCCAGATCGTGGGTCTGTCCTGAGTGGAGGCGGCGTGAACGAGTTCCTGGCGGAGGTCGCGGCCCGCACCCCGGCCCCCGGTGGCGGCGCGGTCGCCGCGATGGCTGCGGCTTCGGCGGCGGCACTGGTCTCGATGGCCGCCCGCTTCAGCTCCTCGGACGAGGTGGCCGAGGCAGGTGACGAGCTCCGCTTCCGCCTGGTCCAGCTGGCCGCCGACGACGCGGAGGCCTACAAAGCGGTCCTCGCGACCCGCGGTGAGGCCCGCAAGGAGGCGCTGCGGCACGCCACCGAGGTCCCCCGCACGATCGCCTCGACCGCGGCGCAGGTCGCGCAACTGGCCCACGGCCTGGTGGAGAACGGCAACCGCCGCCTCCTCGGTGACGCCCGGGTGGCCGAACTGCTGGCGGAGGCGGCCAGCAGGGCCGCCGCCGTCCTGGTGGAGATCAACACCGGGGAGGCGTGACCTCAGCGGAGGTCGGCGGCGTGGTCGGTCGTCAATCCGCGAAGGCGCGGCCTCGACGACCGTGGAGACCTCGGCGGGCACGCCGCGCACGACCTCCACCTCCGGCGGGAAGTCGGCCACTGGACCAGTCGGTCCGGCGGCGCGAGGTGTCAGGCCGGTTGACGGAGCTGCTCCGCCGCCGCCGCGGCGAGGGGGTCGAGGTCCTCGCCGCCCGCGTCCTTGTACGCCAGCAGCGAGCGCAACATCCGGGGCTCCCAGAAGTCACGCATGTGCTTGGCCACGCGGGAAGCGCCCTCGGCAGGGGGGAGGTGGGCGAACTGGACCGCGATCTCGTTCGCCAACCGCACCTGTGGTGGGAGTGCGTCGCTCATGAACCTGCCACCGGGACCGCCACCTGTTCCTCCGCTGCCGTGAGGCCGGACATCCGCAGGCCGACCTGTACCGCCGTCACCTTGTACTCCGGGCAGTTCGTCGCCCAGTCCGAGTGTTCCGTGGTCACCACGTTCGCGCCGGTCACCGGGTGGTGGAACGTCGTGTAGACCACGCCGACGGGCATCCGGTCCGAGATGCGGGCGTGCAGCGACGTCTGGCCGACGCGGGACGCCAGCGTCACCCGGTCGCCGTCGTTGATGCCGCGGACCTCCGCGTCGTGCGGGTGGATCTCCAGGGTGTCCTCCGGGTGCCACGCCACGTTCGCCGTGCGCCGGGTCTGTGCGCCCACGTTGTACTGCGACAGGATCCGGCCCGTCGTCAGGATCAGCGGGTACTTGCGGGTGCTGCGTTCCTTCGTCGGCACGTAGTTCGTCGGCATGAACCGGCCCTTGCCGCGCACGAACGTCTCCCTGTGCATGATCGGCGTGCCCATCGGGGCATCGGGGTTGCACGGCCACTGCACGCTGCCGACCCGGTCGAGCAACTCGAACGACACGCCGGAGAACGTCGGCGTCGTCAGCGCGATCTCGTCCATGATCTGGCTGGTGTCGTCGTAGTGCATGGGATAACCCATCGCCTGCGCGATCTCGCAGACGATCTCCCACTCGTGCTTGCCGGTCTTCGGCTTCATCACCGGGCGCACCCGGTTGATCCGGCGCTCGGCGTTGATGAACGTGCCGTCCTTCTCCAGGAACGACGTGCCGGGCAGGAACACGTGCGCGAACCTGGCCGTCTCGTTGATGAACAGGTCCTGCACGACCAGCAGTTCCAGCGACTCCAACGCCCTGGTGACGTGCTGGGTGTTCGGGTCGGACTGCGCGATGTCCTCGCCCTGCACGAAGAGCGCGCGGAAGGTGCCGTCGATCGCCGAGTCGAACATGTTGGGGATCCGCAGGCCCGGCTCGGGCAGGATCGGCGTGCCCCACAGCTTCTCGTAGATCTCGCGCACGTTGTCGTCGGACACGTGGCGGTAACCGGGCAGCTCGTGCGGGAACGAACCCATGTCACAGCTGCCCTGCACGTTGTTCTGACCCCGCAGCGGGTTCACGCCGACACCGTCGCGGCCGATGTTGCCGGTGGCCATGGCCAGGTTCGCCATGCCCATGACCATTGTGGAACCCTGGCTGTGCTCCGTGACACCCAAGCCGTAGTAGATCGCCGAGTTCGGGCCCGCCGCGTACAGCCGCGCGGCGGCACGCACGTCGGCGGCAGGCACGCCGGTGACCTCCTCGAGCGCCTCCGGGGAGTTCTCCGGCAGGGAGATGAACTCCGCCCACGGTTCGTAGTCCTCGCAGCGGGACGCCACGAACTCCTGGTTCACCAGGCCTTCGGTGACGATCACGTGCGCGAACGCGTTGACCATCGCCACGTTCGTGCCCGGCCGTAGCGGAAGGTGGTACTCCGCCCTGATGTGCGGCGACTTCACCAGGCCGATCCGCCGGGGGTCCATGACGATCAGCTTCGCACCCTTGCGCAGGCGCTGCTTCATCCGCGAGGCGAACACCGGGTGCGCGTCGGTCGGGTTGGCGCCGATCACCACGATGACGTCCGCCTCGTCCACGGACTTGAAGTCCTGGGTGCCGGCGGAGGTGCCGAACGTCTGCTTGAGGCCGTAACCGGTGGGGGAGTGGCACACCCGCGCGCACGTGTCGACGTTGTTGTTGCCGAACGCGGCGCGCACCATCTTCTGCACCACGTACACCTCTTCGTCGGTGCAGCGGGACGAGGTGATGCCGCCGATCGCGCCGATGCCGTGGCGGGACTGGATGTCCCGCATCTTCGTGGCGACCGTCCCGATGGCCTCCTCCCAGGAGACCTCGCGCCACTCGTCGGTGATCTTCTCGCGCACCATCGGGTTCAGCCTGCGGTCCGGGTGCGTCGCGTAGCCGAACGCGAAGCGGCCCTTCACGCAGGAGTGGCCCTCGTTGGCGCCGCCGTCCTTGTACGGCACCATCCGGACCAGCTCGTCACCCTTCAGCTCGGCCTTGAACGAGCAGCCGACGCCGCAGTACGCGCAGGTCGTGATCACCGAACGGGTCGGCATGCCGAGGTCCACGACGGAGCGTTCCTCGAGCGTCGCCGTCGGGCACGCCTGGACGCAGGCACCGCACGACACGCACTCGGAGCTGAGGAAGTCCAGGCCACCGGCCGACACCTTCGAGTCGAAGCCGCGGCCCTCGATCGTCAGCGCGAACGTGCCCTGGATCTCGTCGCAGGCGCGGACGCAGCGCGAGCACACGATGCACTTGCTGGCGTCGAAGTCGAAGTACGGGTTCGACGAGTCCGTGGGCGCGTCGAGGTGGTTCTCGCCTTCCCCCACGCCGTAGCGGACCTCGCGCAGACCGACCACACCGGACATGTCCTGCAGCTCGCAGTCGCCGTTGGCGGCGCAGGTCAGGCAGTCCAGGGGGTGGTCGGAGATGTACAGCTCCATCACACCGCGGCGCAGCTTCTCGAGCCGCGGGGTCTGCGTGCGCACGGTCATGCCGGGCCGGACCGGCGTGGTGCACGACGCGGGCGTGCCCTTCACGCCGTCGATCTCCACCAGGCACAGGCGGCAGGAACCGAACGCCTCCAAGGAGTCCGTGGCGCACAGCTTCGGCACGTCCACGCCGGCGAGGGCGGCGGCACGCATGACCGACGTGCCCTCCGGCACCGCCACGTGCTGGCCGTCGATCTCGACCGCCACGGTCGCGGCACCCTTGCGCGCCGGCGTGCCGAGGTCGGGTTCTTTGAGCAGACTCATGACGGGGCTCCGAACGTGGGCATGGGCAGTGGGGTGCTTCGGGTGAAGTCACCGGGGAAGTGCCTGACGGCACTGCGGACGGGCATGGGGGTCAGCCCACCCATCGCGCACAGCGAGCCGTCGGTCATCAGCTCACACAGGTCGTCGAGCAGGACCAGGTTCGCCTCGACGTCCGTGCCCGCGATGATCCTGTCGATCGTCTCGCGGCCGCGGACCGCGCCGACGCGGCACGGCGTGCACTTGCCGCACGACTCCACGGCGCAGAACTCCATGGCGAAGCGGGCCATCCGGGCCATGTCGACGGTGTCGTCGAAGACCACGATGCCGCCGTGCCCGACCATCGCGCCGGCCGCCGCGAACTCCTCGTAGTCCATCCTGAGGTCGAACCCCTCGACGGGCAGGTACGCGCCGAGCGGGCCGCCGACCTGGACCGCGCGGACCGGACGACCCGTGCGGGTGCCGCCGCCGTAGCCGTTGACCAGCTCACCCAGCGTGACACCGAACGGCAGCTCGACGATGCCGCCGCGGGCGACGTTGCCGCCCAGCTGGAATACCTGCGTGCCGCGCGACCGGCCCACGCCGACCCCCTGGTACCGCTCGGCGCCGTCGGCCAGGATCATCGGCACCGACCCGAGCGTGAGCACGTTGTTGACCACGGTTGGGCGGCCGAACAGGCCTTCCAGCGCGGGAATCGGCGGCTTGGCGCGGACCATGCCGCGCTTGCCCTCGAGGCTCTCCAGCATGGAGGTCTCCTCGCCGCAGATGTACGCGCCGGCGCCGACCCGGACGTCCAGGTCGAACCTCAGGCCGCTGCCGAGGACGTTCTCGCCCAACCAGTTGTGGGCATAGGCGACTTCGATCGCGCGGCGGAGCGTGGCGACCGCGTCCGGGTACTCGGAACGGACGTAGACGTAGCCCTCGGTGGCACCGGACGCGTAGGCCGCGATCGTCATGCCCTCGATGAGCGTGAACGGGTCGCCCTCCATGAGCATGCGGTCGGCGAACGTGCCGGAGTCGCCCTCGTCCGCGTTGCAGCAGACGAACTTCACGTCCGCCCGCGCGCCGAGGACGGTCTTCCACTTGATGCCGGCGGGGAAGCCGGCGCCGCCGCGGCCACGCAGCCCGGAGTCGATGACCTCCTGGACGACCTCGTCGGGCGTCCTCGCGAGCGCGTTGCGCAGGCCGCGCAGGCCGCCGTGGGCCTCGTAGTCGCGGGCGGACAGCGGGTCGACGACGCCGACGCGGGCGAAGGTGACGCGCTTCTGGTCGCGCAGCCACTCGTGCTCGGCGATGAGGCCGAGGCTGTGGTCGGTGTCGGCGCCGTCGAGCAGGCCGTCGCGGACGAGGCCGTCGACCTCGTCCGGGGCGACCGGGCCGTAGGCGACGCGACCCTGCTCCGTCGCCACCTCCACCAGCGGTTCGAGCCACAGCAGCCCGCGCGAGCCGGTGCGCACCAGGTTGATCTCGCGACCGGCCGCGGCGGCCGAGGTCGCGATGGCGACCGCGACCTCGTCCGCGCCGACGGAGATGGCGGCGGAGTCGCGGGGAACGTAGACAGTGGTCACATCGCTCATACTGTATGCACCTGGTGCTCGAAGTCCATCCGCCTGCTCATGCCTTGTCGAGGAGTGCGTCGAACCGTTGCGGGGTCACGCGCCCGGCGATCCTGCCGTTGATCTCGACCGTGGGGCCGAGCGCGCAGTTGCCGAAGCAGAAGACCTGGTCAAGGGTGGTGTCCCGGTCCGGTGACGTGCCGCCGATGTCGGTGCGCAGCCGGTCCTTCGCGTGTGCGACGAGCTGCTCGGCGCCGGCGGCCTGGCACGCCTCCGCGCGGCAGATGCGCACGTGCGTGCCGGCGGCGGGGGACTTGCGGAAGTCGTGGTAGAAGCTGATCACGCCGTGGACATCCGCGCGCGACAGGTTCAGCTCGTCGGCGAGCAGGGGGACCACCGCCGGGTCGACGTAGCCGAAGGTGGCCTGGATGTCGTGCAGGATCGGCAGCAGCGCACCCCGGTCGTCACGGTGCGCGGCGACCGCCGTGCGCACGTGTTGTTCCAGGGGCGACCCGCCCGTCGTTGCGCCGGGTTTCATGTCCCGACTCTCTCAACCGTTCCCGCCCAGGTCAAAGCACTGGCACTTATCCACTGAGAGAAGTTGTTTATCACGAACCCGCGTGTCCAACGCCGCGGACGCGTGAGTTCAACGAACAACGACAGCCGGATTCGTCGAACTCACCGTTCCCGAGCGTTGGACACGCGGGGGTGGTACGGGAGGTCGGGTTACGAGCCGGCCGCGCGCAGGCGTTCCGCCACGTCCTCCGGCAGGACGTCCGTGATGAAGGCCCCCATGCCCGTCTCCGAGCCGGCCAGGTACTTCAGCTTGTCCGGGGACCGCTGGATGGACGACACCTGCAGGTGCAGGTAAGCGTGTTCCCGCAGCGGGTCCGCCACCGGGGCCTGGTGCCACGCCGCCACGTACGGCAGCGGCCTGCCGTACAGCGCGTCCAGGCGGCGCAGCACGTCCAGGTACAGCTCGGCGAAGTCGTCCCGCTCGGTGTCGGTCAGGGACGGGATGTCCAGTACGCGGCGGTTCGGGTACACGTGCACCTCGACCGGCCAGCGGGCGGCCGCCGGGACGAAGGCCGTCCAGTGGGTCGACGACACGACCACGCGCGCGCCCGACGACCGCTCGCCGGCGAGGACCTCGGCGAACAGGTTCTGGCCGGTGCGCTCGAAGAAGGTGCGGGCGTTGCCCAGCATCTGCCGGCTCCGCGGCGTCACGAACGGGTACGCGTAGATCTGTCCGTGCGGGTGCCCCAGGGTCACCCCGATCGCCTCGCCGCGGTTCTCGAACGGGAAGACCTGTGCCACGCCCGGCAGAGCGCCCAGCGCCGCCGTCCGGTCGGCCCACGCGTCCACCACCAGGCGGGCGTGTGCCGGCTTCAGCGTCGCGAACGCGGCGTCGTGGTCGCTCGTGAAGCAGACCACCTCGCAGCGGCCGATGCCCGGGCGGGACTCGACCAGCGGCGGCAACCCGTCGACGAAACCGCCCACCGCGTGCATCGACAGCGAGGGGAAGCGGTTCTCGAACACCGCCACGTCGTAGTCCGACGACGGGATCTCCGTGTGGCGGCCGTCCCGGGAAGGACACAGTGGACAGTCCGTCGTGGGCGGGTGGTACGTGCGGTTCTGCCGGTGCGAGGCCAGGATCACCCACTCGTCGAGCACCGGGTCGTGGCGCATCTGCGACGCGGTGGACACGGGGTCGAGCGTGCGGGGGTCGGAGAGCTCCCGCGCCGGCGACGAGTCGTAGTCGAAGTAGATGATCTCCCGGCCGTCGGCGAGGTGCGACGCTGTCCGCTTCACCGGCTCTCCTCCACCTTGACGAGTCGCACGTCGTCGACGTGCTCGGCGAGCGCCGCCCGGCCGTCCGACGGCAGGCCCTCGTCGGAGATCACCACGTCCGCGTCGTCCAGACGGGCGATTGTGGACAGTCCCACCATGCCCCATTTCGTGTGATCGGCCAGTACCACCAGGCGCCGGCCCGCCTTGACCAGCGCGCGGTCGGTGTCGGCCTCCAGCAGGTTCGGTGTCGTGTAGCCGGCCGTCTCGGCCATGCCGTGCACGCCGAGGAAGACGATGTCCAGGTGCAGCTGTGCCAACGCGGACACCGCGATCGGGCCGACCAGCGCGTCCGAGGGCGTGCGCACCCCACCGACGACGACCACGTTCTGGTTGGTGCGCGGGGAGGAGTGCAGCACGTCCGCGATGCGCATCGAGTTCGTCACGATCGTCAGGCCGTCGACCGCGCGCAGCGCGTGCGCGAGCGCCCAGGTCGTGGTGCCGGCGGACAGGCCGACCGCGGTGCCGGGGGAGACCAGCTCGACCGCCGCCTCCGCGATGGCCTCCTTCTCCGGTTGCTGGCGTAACGACTTGGCCTCGAAGCCGGGCTCCTCGGTGCTCGCGGAACGGGCACGGGTGGCGCCACCGTGCACCTTGTCGACCAGGCCCTGTTGTGCGAGTGCGTCCAGGTCCCGCCGGATCGTCATGTCGGAGACGCCGAGCATCTGCGCGAACTCGATGACGCGCACCGCACCCCGCCGGTGGATCTCCTCCACGATCCGGGCTTGCCTCTCCGCTGCCAGCATCGCCTCTCCCAACCGGTCGGGCACCCCCAAGTCGGAGCCAATCATAAAACGACTCATTCGAACAGCCCCACACGTCCGCATCGTGCACACCGCCTCTTGTGCCGCTCACCAGCCGCCTACCGGACCAATCTTCGCGGTCTCGCGAAGGACGCGCCTGTTGATCCGATGTTTCGTGGGGAATTTGCGACAACATGGTGGCACACAGCCGTTGCACAGCGGAAGTGGCGGTGAGAGATCAGATCAATACGAAGAGTGAGTCACGTGTCGACTCGATGACCTGGGTATGTCACGAAAGTACCACGGCCTCTTGACAGTGCTGCCCATCGACCGTCAGGGTTTCGATTCTGTCAGGTCTCGTTCACAAGTGTTGGTTTACTCGCCGTTCTCTAGAGGAGGCGCACAATGATGAGCCCTCGTTCCTTCGGCGCTGGCGGCGTCCCCGCCATCGGGCGGCGCACCTTGTTGAAGGGGATGGTGGGCGCCGGCGCGCTGGCCGGCCTCGCCGCCTGTGGCAGCGGCGGCTCCGGTGGCGGCGGTGGTGACCAGGTCACCCTCGGCTCCAACTGGTCGGACGCGGTGCCCAAGAAGGCCATCGCCGAGGTGATGAGCGGCTCCGGTTCGAAGGTCAAGATCAACACGGTCGACCACAACTCGTTCCAGGAGAACATCAACAGCTACCTGCAGGGTGGCCCGGACGACGTCTTCGGCTGGTTCGCCGGCTACCGCATGCAGTTCTTCGCCGAGCAGGGCCTCGTCGGCGACATCAGCGACGTCTGGAAGACCATCGGCAGCGGCTTCTCCGACGCGCTCAAGCAGCAGTCCACCGGCAAGGACGGCAAGCAGTACTTCGTGCCGCTGTACTACTACCCGTGGGCGATCTTCTACCGGAAGAGCGTGTGGCAGGAGAAGGGCTACACCGAGCCGAAGACGCTCGACGAGCTCAAGACGCTGTCCACGAAGATGCAGGCCGACGGCCTCGTCCCGATCGCGTTCGGCGACTCCGACGGCTGGCCG
>NZ_JBJMIE010000358.1:0-10368 GCF_045807065.1 Actinophytocola sp.
GCGATCGTGCTGCGGACCGAGCGGGACCTGTCCGCCACCAAGGTCGGTGGGCTGGTGCTCGGGTTCGGCGGCACGTTGCTGATCTTCTCGCCGTGGGAGACGTCCTTCGCCAGCTGGGACGCGCTGGTCATCCTGGTCGCGGCCATCTGCTACGCCGTGAGCTTCGCCTACATCGGGCGGTTCATCTCCCCGCGCGGCTCGCGGAGCGGACACCAGGACGGACGTGGGGTCGCGCCGATCGCGTTGTCGGCGTCGCAGATCATCTCGGCCACCGGGCTGATGGCGATCGCCCTGCCGGCGTACGGGCTCCAGCCGGTCCACCCGCACTGGGACGCGGTGCTGGCCGTGACGGTCCTCGGGATCTTCGGCACCGGGTTCGCGTTCGCGCTCAACTACCGGATCATCACCGACGAGGGGCCGACCAACGCGGCGACCGTCGGGTACCTGCTGCCGGTCGTGTCCGTGCTGCTCGGCGCGCTGTTCCTGGACGAGACGCTCACCCCGCACGTCGTCGCCGGCATGGTCGTCGTGCTCGGCGGGGTCGCGCTGACCAGGGTGCGCCGGCGGCCCGTCGAGCCGCCGGCCGTCCCGGTCAGCGCAACGGTTCCTGCAGCTCGGTGACCCGCTCGGACTCGTCCGCCGACCACTTGAGGGTCACCTCGCGGTTGTAGCCGGCCGAGGTGTGGCCGTTCTCCTCGATCCAGGTGGCCAGGGTCTGGACGCTGGACAGGACGTTGTCCATCGAGCCGTGGTGCATGATCGTGGCCGCCCGCTCGATGCCCGGCAGGTCCACCACGTCGACGCCCTCGATCTCGGTGGCGCTCACCGGCATGGTCGCGTGCACGACCACACCGCCCGCCGGCGCGTCCTCGTAGTACGCGACCGCCGGCCCCGCCGGCGTCACACCGGCGGCCTCCAGCCGGTGCATCAGCTCGTCGTAGAGCGGACCGATCACCGGGGTGATCGACTCCGGCTCGAAGCTCGCGGCCACGCCGCTGACCTCGGCGACCCGAATCGGCTCGATCGTCTTGACCTGTACGTCGTTCGTGGGCATGGCGCCCTCCGTCTCGATCGAACGGAGCCTCGCCTCGACGGCCCGCAGGCGTGCCCGGTCGGTGGCCAGCTGGTTCTCCAGCTCGGCCCGCCGCAGTCGCAGCATGCCGCGCAGCTCGTCGATCCCGACCTTGTCGTCGATGATCGAGGCCACCTGCTCCAGCGTGAAACCCAGGTCCTTGAGGGCCACGACGCGGTTCAGGCGGGACAGCTGCGCGACCTCGTACCCGCGGTGACCCGTGAAGGGATCCACGCGGGCCGGCCGCAGCAGCCCGATCGCGTCGTAGTGCCGCAGCATCCTGACCGTCACGCGGCCGTGCCTGGCGAAGTCTCCGATGTTCAACATGACGACCCCAGGTCTACGACCTCACACCGTGTCAGGATCAACGGCGACGTCCGCTCCCCGTTCACACCAGGCGACGGTCCGAAGCCCAGCGGGACAGCTCGTACCGGTTGGACAGCTGGGTCTTGCGCAGCACGCTCGACACGTGCGTCTCGACCGTCTTCACCGAGATGAACAGCTCGGCCGCGATCTCCTTGTAGGCGTAGCCGCGGGCCAGTAAACGCAACACGTCCCGCTCGCGCGGGGTCAGCAGGTCCAGCTCCGGGTCGGAGATCGGCGCCGCGCCGGGGCGGTCGGCGAACGCGTCCAGCACGAAGCCCGCGAGCCGCGGCGAGAACACCGCGTCGCCTTCGGCCACCCGCACGACCGCGCGGACCAGCTCGTGGCTGGAGATCGTCTTGGTCACGTACCCGCGGGCGCCGGCCCGGATGACCGCGATGACGTCCTCGGCCGCGTCGGACACCGACAGCGCGAGGAACGTGACGTCCGGGTTGTCGGGCCGGGCGCGGCGCAGCACCTCCGCACCGCCGCCGTCGGGCATGTGCACGTCGAGCAGCACCACGTCCGGCTTCCTGTGACTGATGCCGGCGACCGCCTCGCCGACCGTGCCGGCCTCGCCGACCACCTCGACCTCGTCGGTGATGGAGTCCAGCTCCGCCCGCACCCCGGCCCGGAACAGGCCGTGGTCGTCCACCAGGAACACCCGTACGGGCTTCTCGGCCATCAGTTCCCCTTCTTCGACGTGACCGGCTCACGCGGCATGCGCAGGTGCACCTCGGTCCCCTCACCGAGCCCCGTACGCAGCCGCAGTTCGCCGCCGTTGCGCTCCATCCTGCCCCGGATGGAGTCCGCGAGGCCATGCCGGTCCGCCGGCACCTCGGCCGGGTCGAAGCCCTTCCCCCGGTCCCGCACGAAGATCTCGACCGAGCCCGCCTCGACCTCGGCGTACACGCTGACCTCGCCGACGCCGGCGTGCTTGGCTGCGTTCACGGTCGCCTCGCGGGCCGCGTAGACCAGGCCGGCGAGCTTCTCGTCGAGCGGGCAGTCGCCGACCACCACCTGCTGGACCTTGATCGCGAACTGGTCCTCCACCTCGCCGCACGCGCGGGCGATGGCCTCGGACAGCACGGTCGGGATGTCGGCGGCCGCGTCGCCGGGCGGCTTGCCCCGGCCGTAGCCGGACGGCCCGTACAGCCAGCCACGCAGCTGTCGCTCCTGGCCACGCGCGAGGCGCAGCACCTCGCGGGGCGCCTCGGCCTGCTTCTGGATCAGCGCGAGCGTCTGCAGCACGGAGTCGTGCAGGTGGGCGGCGATCTCGGCACGTTCCTCGGTGCGGATGCGCTCATTGCGCTCCTCGCCGAGGTCGCGGACCAGCCGCAGCCAGAACGGGACGGTCAGCACGGCGACGCCACCCAGCGCGGCGATCACCGCGAGCAGCGCGAACTGGGCCTGGTCCAGGTTGACGCTGCGGGCCAGGAACACCGCGATACCGGTCATGACCAGCACCGCGCCGGTCAGGATGCGGAACACCGCCGACCGGCCGCCCCGGCCGATGACCGCGCCGACGACGCCGGAGCCCTTCCAACGGCGGCGCTGCTGCTCGTCCGCCTCCCGCCAGACGAGCGCGGCGCCGACCAGCGTCACCGCGATGCCGCTGGCGACCCAGCCGTTGAGCAACCCGGACAGCGACCCGACGGCCACCGCGAGGCCGATGCCCAGTGCGAGCAGGCCGCGGGCCTGCTGCTTCTCCCTGGTGGAGACCTCGGCCGGCTTCGTCTCGACGCGGGACTGCGGGACGAACACCCAGAGCAGCCCGTAGGCCACCACGCCGGCCCCGCCGAACGCCGCGAGCACCGCGAACGCCACCCGCACCCAGAGCACCGAGATCGTCAGGTGGTCGGCGAGCCCGCCGGCGACCCCGGCGACGGCACGACCGGTCCGCCGGCGACGCATCCTGACCTCTTCGGTCTCGTCGACGGCCTTGTCCAGCACTCGGTCCAGGTCCGCCTCCACCACCAGCTCTCGCGTCTCGACACTCACCACTACATGGTCACATCTACCCGCTCGCGGCCCATCAGGGAAATACCCGGAAGCCGCGGCTCAGGGTGATTCCCCGATGTGCTCGTCCCGGACCGGGGCGCATGCTCTTCGACGTGAGTGCGACACAGTCTGGTGCGACGCGCATCGAGGACACCGTCAAGGATTTCTGGGCCACGCGTCCCCGTCGGCCGCGGCGCGGACGCAAGATCGCCGGCGTGGCCGCGGGCATCGCCAACCGGTACCGGATCGACCCGGTGGTGGTGCGGGTGGGGCTCGCCGTCGCGACGGTCTACGGCGGTTCCGGCGTCCTGCTGTACCTGCTCGGCTGGCTGTTCCTGCCGGAGCAGGACGACGAGGTGTCCCCCGTCGAGTCGCTGTTCGGCAAGGGGCGCAGCTCCACCTCGTCCGGGTTCACCGTGCTGCTCGGCATCTTCATGGTCCCGGTGCTCGGGTGGTTCTTCAGCGGCTCGTTCACCGGGACGTTCTCGAGCTGGCTGAGCCTGCTGGTGGTCGGCGGCCTGCTGTTCCTGCTCCACCAGTCACGCGGGCACGTCGAGCCGCTGAACCCGTCGGGTGCGGCGACGCAGGGGGCGCCGCAGCCGACCATGCCGGTCTACCCGCCGGCCGCGCCCGTGGTACCGGTGCCGCCCACGCAGCCGACGATGCCGCTATCCACGCCGACGTCCACACCGGAGTCCACGCAGCCGACCATGCCGACATCCATGCCGACGTCCATGCCCGCGGCCACCACGCCGTTCACGCCGCCTTCCGGTCCGCCGGTCGGCATGCCGCCGCCGGTGGAACCCGACTCCCGCACCACGCCGCCGGCGTGGGACCCGCTGGGCGCGGCGCCGTTCGCGTGGGACCTGCCCGAGCCGACCACGCCGGAGCCAGAGGAGCCGCGGCCCGCGAAGCGGCGCAAGCCGAAGGTCGGCACCGCGACACTGGGCATCGCCCTGGTGGCCGCGGCCGGCCTGGTACTCGCGGCGAACGCGCCGTGGGGTGGCGGCTGGATCACCCCCCAGCACGTCGTCGGCGTGGTGCTGGCGATCGTCGGCCTCGGCCTGGTGGCGGGCGCGTTCCTGCGGTCGGGCCGCGGGCTGCTCGCGCTGGCGGTGCCGCTCTCGGTGATCGGGATGGGACTGACCACGATCAGCCCCGGCGGCTACCACGGCACCGGTGACGTCAACGAGCGCCCGGTCGGCCTCGCGCAAGTGCGGCCGATGTACGAGCGGTCGTTCGGCAGCATCACCCTCGATCTGACGGGACTGCCGGAGGTGGGCCACGTCGTCACGGGGGTCCGCGCCGACGTCGGCAGCGTGGACGTGGTGGTGCCTGCGAACGCCGACGTCGTCGTCACCTGCTCCGCCGACGCGGGCACGGTCAACTGCCTCGGCCAGCAGCGGGACGGCGTCGACTCGCGGGTCACCCGGTTCTCCGACCTCGGGCCCGACGGCGAGGGCGGCTTGCGGATCGAGATCATCGCGTCGGCCGACCTGGGAGATGTGGAGGTGCGTCGTGGCTGACCGCGACCAGAACGAGACGAAGCGGTTCCCTGACGTGCTGACCCTGATCGCCGGCATCGGCACACTCCTGGTGTCGGCGTACGTCCTCACCGACGGCGCGTTCCGCATCCCCAACCCGACCTGGCTCCTGGCGGGCGGCGCGCTCCTGGTCGGCGTGCTGCTGCTGGCCTCCTCGATCAGGAAACGCTGACCGAGTCCGCTGTATGAGGATCGCCCGTCTCCCACCAGGAGACGGGCGATCCTCGTACCCAGGACACGGCACTACCCGACGCGCGGATCCTCGTCGGCGTCGTCCGGCCGTCAGCGCCTCGGTGATGGCGGGGATGTCCTGGTACTCGCGCCAGACCGTGCTCCCGCATGCGGCGGTAGGCGCGAGAGGATCTGCTGTGCCGGTTGCCGACGTGGTCACGTCGCGACCCTGAAGTAAGCTGAGTTGGACTCACTTTCAGCATGGTGAGTCTGACTCATTTTGTCGACGAGGGAGTGCCATGCGTCCAGACGGTCCGCCTGCCGGTACCGGCGAACGAACGCTCCGTGCCGACGCCCGGCGCAACCGGGCGCGGATCCTGGAGGTGGCCGCGGCGGTGTTCGCCGAGCAGGGCGCATCGGCCTCGACCGAGGCGGTGGCCGAGCGCGCCGGCGTGGCGATCGGCACGGTGTTCCGGCACTTCCCGACCAAGCCGGATCTGCTGCGGGCCGTGGTGATGGACGTGCTGGACCGGCTCATCGACGACGTCGACGCGCTCCTCAACGACGACCCGCGGGACGCGACCGCCCTGTTCGAGTTCTGCACCCGTGTCATGTCGGCCAGCACGCGGAACAGGGCCGTGTTCGAGCGGCTCGCGGAGACCGGCACCCGGGTCAACGTCGGCGACGCCCTGACCCGTCTGCGGCCCGCCGTCGACCTGCTGCTCGAACGCGCTCAGCAGGCCGGCGCCGTCCGCGACGACCTGCGAGCCGACGATCTGAGCGCCCTGCTCGCGGCCATCTGCCAAGGGGCGATGACGGATGGGTGGAGCGAGCAGCTCCGCCATCGCGCGCTGACGATCCTCTTCGAGGGCATCCGACCGGTCGCACGGGGTTGACCCCGGCCGCCGTGCCTCGACGGAGCCGGCTAGAGCCCGCTCGCCACCCGCACCGTCGCCGGAACGCAACCAACACCGAGAAGTGCGGGGAGGCGGGCTGGAAAAACCCTCGTCACTCCCACTCGATGGTGCCCGGGGGCTTCGACGTGACGTCCAGGACGACGCGGTTGACGTCGCGTACCTCGTTCGTGATGCGGGTCGAGATGCGTTCCAGGACGTCGTAGGGGAGGCGGGTCCAGTCGGCGGTCATGGCGTCCTCCGACGACACCGGGCGCAGCACGACCGGGTGGCCGTAGGTCCGGAAGTCGCCCTGGACGCCGACGCTGTGCACGTCGGCCAGCAGGACCACCGGGCACTGCCAGATGTCGCGGTCCAGACCGGCCGCCGTCAGCTCCTCGCGGGCGATGGCGTCGGCCGCGCGCAGGATCTCCAGGCGCTCCGCGGTCACCGCGCCGATGATGCGGATGCCCAGACCGGGCCCGGGGAACGGCTGGCGGTGCACGATCGTCTCCGGCAGGCCCAGCTCGAGGCCCACGCGCCGGACCTCGTCCTTGAACAGCTCGCGCAGCGGCTCGACCAGCTCGAACCTCAGGTCCTCCGGCAGGCCGCCGACGTTGTGGTGGCTCTTGATGTTCGCCGCGCCGGTGCCGCCGCCGGACTCGACCACGTCCGGGTAGAGCGTGCCCTGCACCAGGAACCGGTAGTCGCCCTTGGCCTTGAGGTCGCGCTCCGCCTCCTCGAACACCCGGATGAACTCGCGACCGATGATCTTCCGCTTGTGCTCGGGATCGGTGACGCCGTCCAGCGCCGTCAGGAACCGGTCACGGGCGTCGACGGTCACCAGCTTGACGCCGGTCGCCGCCACGAAGTCGCGTTCCACCTGGCCGCGCTCACCGGCCCGCAATAGCCCGTGGTCGACGAACACGCACGTCAGCCGGTCGCCGACGGCCCGCTGCACGAGTGCCGCCGCGACCGCGGAGTCGACGCCGCCGGACAGCCCGCAGATGGCCCGGCCGTCGCCGATCTGCTCGCGGATGCGGGTGATCTGCTCGTCCACGATCGACGCGATCGTCCACTGTGGCCGGATACCCGCCACGTCGTGCAGGAACCGGCGCAGCACCTCCTGGCCGTGCGGGGTGTGCGCGACCTCCGGGTGGTACTGGACGCCCGCGAACCGGCGCTCGGTGTCCTCGAACGCCGCCACCGGGGTGCCGGGGGTCGAGCCGGTCACCGCGAACCCGGGTGGCGCGGCCGTGACCGAGTCGCCGTGGGACATCCACACCGGGTGCCGGCCCGGCAGGTCGGTGTGCAGCGCGCCGCCGTCGGCCGACAGCTCGGTGCGACCGAACTCGCGGGACCCGGTGTGCTCTACCGTGCCGCCCAGCGCCCGCGCCATGGCCTGGAAGCCGTAGCAGATGCCGAACACCGGCACGCCCGCCTCGAACAGCTCGGGGTCGACGTCCGGGGCACCCTCGGCGTACACGCTGGACGGGCCGCCCGACAGCACGATCGCCTGCGGTTCCCGTGCCAGCAGCTCCGCGACGGACGCGGTGTGCGGGACGACCTCCGAGTACACCTGCGCCTCCCGCACGCGGCGGGCGATGAGCTGGGCGTACTGCGCGCCGAAGTCGACGACGAGAACGGGCCGGTGAGAGTTGTCGGTCACCGCCACAGCATCGCATGGCGCTCAGAACTAACGTTGAGGCATGAACGCGTTCGAGGAAGAACTGCCGACACCCCGGCCGGCCTGGATCGCGGGCCGTGCCGAGCGGAGTGACCAGACCCTCCCGGTCCACCACCCCTTCGACGGCGACGAGATCGCGTCCGTCTGCGTGCCCACCGCGGACCAGGTGGAACGCGCCGTCGCCGCCGCGGCCGAGGTTGCCCGGGAGTTGCGGACCACCCCGGCGCACGTGCGTGCGGCCGCGCTCGACCACGTGTCCCGCGCGCTGGCGGAACGCGCCGAGGAGGTCGCCGAGACGATCACCGCCGAGAACGGGAAACCACTCCGTTGGGCGACGATCGAGGTCAACCGGGCGGTCTCGACGTTCCGGTTCGCGGCCGAGGAGGCCCGGCGGTTCACCGGTGAGGTACAACGCCTCGACACCGACCCGGGTGGCGTGGGCCGGCTCGCGGTGACGCGCCGGGTGCCGCGCGGGCCGGTGCTGGGGATCGCGCCGTTCAACTTCCCGCTCAACCTGGTGGCGCACAAGGTGGCGCCGGCCATCGCGGTGGGCGCGCCGATCATCGTGAAGCCGGCGCCGCGCACGCCGCTGTCGGCGTTGCTGCTCGGTGAGCTGCTGGCCGAGACCGACCTGCCCGAGGGCGCCTTCTCGGTGCTGGTGGTCGGCAACGAGGACACGCGCGCACTCGTCAAGGACCCGCGGCTGCCGGTGGTGTCGTTCACCGGTTCGGGGCCGGTCGGGTGGTCGCTGATGGACGCCGCACCACGCAAGCAGGTCGTGCTGGAGCTGGGCGGCAACGGCGCGGCCGTCGTGTGCGCGGACTGGCCCGACCTGGACTTCGCCGCCTCCCGGATCGCGACGTTCGGGAACTACCAGGCCGGACAGTCGTGCATCGCCGTGCAGCGGGTGATCGTGGAGCGCCCGGTGGCGGAGGCCTTCCTGCCGAAGCTGCTGGACGCGGTGGGCGCGCTGAAGACAGGCGACCCGCACGACCCGTCCGTGGAGGTGGGCCCGCTGGTGGACGAGGCCGCGGCCGAGCGCGTGTCGAAGTGGGTCGACGAGGCCGTGGGAGCCGGCGCGAGGCTGCTGGTGGGCGGCAAGCGCGACGGCGCGACGGTCGAGCCGACGGTCCTGTCCGAGGTGCCCCACGACGCGAAGGTGTGGGCCGAGGAGGTCTTCGGGCCGGTCCTGGCCGTGTCGGTGGTCGACTCCGTCGACGAGGCGTTCGCGCAGGTCAACGACTCGCAGTACGGCCTGCAGACCGGGGTGTTCACCCGCGACGTGCGGGTGGCGTTCCGGGCCAGGGCCGAGCTGGACGTGGGCGGCGTGATCGTCGGCGACGTGCCGTCGTTCCGCGCGGACCAGATGCCCTACGGCGGTGTGAAGGCCTCCGGGGTGGGCCGCGAAGGTCTCCGCTCGGCGATGGCCGACCTGACCGAGGAACGCGTCATGGTCCTCACCGGCCTGGAGCTGTAGCGCCCCCGATGCCGTTCAGGGCGTGACGGCCTGGGCGAAGGCGAAGACCTTGTCCGGGTCGTACCTGGCGGCGACCTTCCGCAGGCGCGGGAGGTTGTCGCCGTAGTAGGCGGTGGCCCAGTCCGGCATGGTCGGGTCGATGTAGTTGACGTATCCCGTCCTGCTCGGCAGGCCGTCCCGGACCTCGGCGACGTCCTGCGCGTTGCCCGACGAGTAGATCTGCGCGCTGGCGATGGCGGTCCGGTGCGGGAAGGCGGTGTCCCCCGGCTTCACCCGGCCGACGGCGCCGCCGAGCGAGTCGAGCAGGACGTCCAGGCCCGACCGGCCGGTGAGCAGGTCGACGAACGTGGCGGGGTCGACGGCCTTGTCGAGCACCCGCGACGACGCCGTGAAGGACTCCCGGCCCAGCTGGCCACCCTCGGCCTGAGGGCGGCACGTTTCGGTGCTGCGCTGGGAGCAGCCGCCGTAGTACCGCATGGCGTCGAGGTACCCCTTGCCCTGGATGAGGATCGAGGACGCCCGCGGCAGGGACCTGAGCAGCTGCTTGCACAGGTTCTCGTCGCCGACGACCGCGCCGCCGATCCGGGCCCTTGGTGGGGAACCGGCGGAGATGGTGCAGTTGGACCACAGCTCGTCCGGTTGCCGGGTGATCCAGTCCTGCCACGCGCCGACCACGTCCGCGGTGGACCCGGCGGGGTACTGGAGCGAGAACACGGTGATGTCCGGCGCCGGCGCGGTGGCGAAGGTGAACGACGTGACGATGCCGAAGTTGCCGCCACCGCCGCCCTTGAGCGCCCACAGCAGGTCGCCGCCGTCGACGGTCTGCTGCTTGCCGTCGGCCGTCACGATCTGCGCGGCCGTGAGGCGGTCGCAGGTCAGCCCGAACTTGCGGGCCGTGACCCCGATCCCGCCGCCGAGCGTGAGCCCACCGATGCCCACCGTGGGGCAGGACCCGGCCGGCAGCGCCCGCCCGGCGCCGGCCAGCGCGGCGTAGACCTCCATCAGCCGCGCCCCACCGCCGATGACGGCCGTGTCCCCGCTGACCTGGACCGTCGCCATGGACCGCAGATCGACGACGAGCCCGTTGTCGGGACTGCTGTACCCGGCGTAGCTGTGCCCACCCGACCGCGCCGCGATGGGCATCCGCGCGTTCCGCGCGA
>NZ_JBJMIE010000359.1:0-12723 GCF_045807065.1 Actinophytocola sp.
CACTGCGCGCTGGCCGACATCCAGCGGTGGTCACCGGTGCCGGCCGGCACGCCGCTGTTCGACAACCTCTTCAGCTACGAGAACTTCCGCTCGGGGGACACCACGGCCGCCGGTCGGATCGAGCTGCGGGCCGTGCCGGCGTCGTTCGGGCAGACCGGCCTGCCGCTGGTCGTCGAGCTCACCGAGCACGACCGGGTCGAGGTGACGGTGAGCTACGACCGTTCGCGGTTCGACGAGGCGGGGTGCGCGCGGCTCGTCGACCAGTTCGCTCAGGTGGTGCGCGGCATGGTCGAGGCGCCGGGGGCGCCGCTGCGCGAGTTCCTCGCGCGGATCCCGGCCGTCCCCGGCCCGCGACCCGACGGCGAACAGCCGGCGGAGCGGCAGGTCGGTGCCCGTAGCGACACCGAGCGGGTGCTCGCCGAGGTGTGGACGCGGGTGCTCGACGTCGAGCGGATCGGTGTGCACGACGACTTCTTCGAGGCCGGCGGCAACTCCGTCCTGATCTTCCAGATGGTCAGGCTGGCGCAGCAGGCCGGTGTCGGCGTCACCGTGCGCCAGGCGCTGCGGCACCCGACCATCGCCGAGCTGGCCGCGGCCGTCGTCCCGGGTGAGCCGGTGCGAGCCGCTGAAGCGGCGGCGGGCGAGATCCCGCTGCCGCCCACCCTGCGGCGGTTCGTGGAGCCGGCCGCCGACCTCGACCGCCACACCTCATCGCTGCTGCTGACCTGGCGGCGCCCACCCGATCCCGACCTGCTGGAGCGGGCGCTGCGTGCCGTGGTGGCCCACCACGACGGGCCACGACTACGACTGTCCGCGGCCGACAGCGGTGGACGGCTGACCGTGGCCGAGCCGACCGACGCCCCGGTCCTGCGAGTGGTCGAGACAGACAGTGCCGCCGAGACGGAGAGCGCCGCCGAGGCGGTGGCCGGCCGGCTCGAGGCGAGCCTGAGCCTGTCCCGTGGACCACTGCTGCGTGCCGCGCTGTTCCTCGGCCCGCCCGCGCGGCTGCTGGTCGTGGCGCACCGGGTCGCGGCGGACCCGACGTCCTGGTCGATCCTGCTCGACGACCTCGCGACGGCCTACCGGCAGCTCGACCGGGGCGCGCAGATCACCCTGCCCCCGGTCGGCACGCACTACCGGGACTGGGCGCGACGGCTGGCCGAGTACGCCGACACGACGATGTTCGCCGAACAGAGCGCCTTCTGGCGGGCACCACGGCCGCGACCGGCCGCGGTGCCCGTCGACCGGCCCGACGCCCGCGTTACCGAGGACGCACGTCGAGTGGTCGAGACGGCGCTACCGGCCGCACTGACCGAGACGCTGCTGCACGGCGCGCCCACCGTGTTCGGCGCCCGGATGGACGAGGTGCTGCTGTCCGCCGTGGTCGCGGCGCTGGCCCGGTGGACCGGTAGCCGGGACGTCGTGGTGGACCTGGAGAACCACGGCCGGGAGCCGCTGACCGACGACATGGACCTGAGCCGGACGGTCGGCCGGCTCAGCGTGGTCCACCCCCTGCACATCCACCTGCCAGGACCCCACGACCCGGTCCGCCGGGTGACCGCGGTACGCGAGCAGGTGCGGGCCGTGCCACAGCGCGGAATCGGCCACGGGCCGGCCGGCCACCGCGACGAGCCCGGCGCGCAGGTCTCGTTCACCTTCCACGCGCGGGGATTCGGCCGGCTGGATCTGGGCCCGGCTCCGCTGTTCGAGGCGACCACGGAGATCCCCGGCACCCGCGGCGGCCCGCGGCCGCACCTGCTCGCGATCGACGCCGGGGTGAGCGCGGGTCGGGCGAGGATCCGCTGGGCCTACTCGGCCGAGCTGCACGACACCGAGACCGTCGAGCGGCTGGCCGCGGACTGCCTCGAGGAGCTGCGGGCGCTGGCCGGACGGTGCGGCCAGGGTGTCGCGGCCCCCGGCGGTGACCTCGGCCGGCGGCTCGCGGAACGGGTGTTCCCGCACGCCCCCGCGCTCATCGTGCCGATGGCCCGGCACCGCGTACCCGGTGCGGGCGTGGCGCTCATCGTCGGCGGCGAGCTGCGGGCGGCCTGGGGTGAAGGGGTCACCGGCGGCGAGCACTGCGGCCCGGTCGGGCCGAGCACGCTGTTCCAGATCGGCTCGGCGAGCAAGCACCTGACGACCGTCGGCGTGCTCCGGCTGGTGCAGGAGGGCCTGCTGGACCTCGACGAGAACGTGGCCCGGTACCTCACCTCCTGGCGGCTGCCCGACGGCGAGCCGGTCACGCTGCGCCAACTGCTCGGCCACACCGCCGGCCTGTGGTCGACCCGCCTCGTCAGGCAGCCCCGCGGCACGGTCCCGGACCTGCGGCCGGCACTCGACGGCGTGCTGCGTGACCGGCCGCCCGGGACGGGCTGGCGCTACACCGGCGCCGGCTTCGCGGTGGTCGAGCAGGTCGTCACCGACGCCACCGGCAGGCCGTTCCCCGAGGTCATGCGCTCGCTGGTGATCGACCCGCTCGGCCTGGCGGACAGCGGGTACGAGCACGACTTCGCCGAGTCCAGGCTGGACGCGGTGGCGTTCGGGCACAACGAGGACGGCGAGCCGTTCCCGGGCGGCTGGCTGGTGGCGGCGGACGTCGGGTCCAGCGGGCTGTGGACCTCGGCACGCGACCTGGCCACGCTGGAGCTGGCCGTTCTCCGCGCGGCGACCGGCGTCGAGACCGGGTTCCTCGCCCGCGAGCTCGCCACGTGCATGGTCACACCGGCGGCGAACGGGCAGTACGGCCTCGGCACCACCGCCAGCCGCGGACCCGACGCGCACTGGTTCGGCCATCCCGGCGACCGCCACGGCTACCAGGCGTTCAGCGCGGTGGACCTCAACAGCGGTGCCGGCCTCGTGGTGCTGGCCAACACCGCGGGAGAGGCACCGATGCTGGCCGACCTGATCAGCGAGCTCGGCCTGGACATCCACTACCGGCTACGAGAGAGGGGCCTGGCATGACACGGCCCGACGCGCCGACCCGTTCGCCGTGGTTCCCGTTCCGCGCGAAGCAGGGCGATGCCGAGATCCGGCTCTTCTGCCTGCCGCCCGCGGCCGGTGCCGCGTCGGGGTACCGGTCATGGACGACCCGGCTGGCACCTCGGGTGGAGGTGGTCCCGGTGCAGCTTCCCGGACGGGAGAGCAGGTTCGTCGAGGATCCCCTGACCTCGGCCGGCGAGCTGGTCGCCCGGCTCGTCGACGCCGTCGGGCCCGAGACCGGTGCGCGGTACGCGGTGTTCGGGCACAGCATGGGCGCGTTGCTCGCCTACGACCTCGCGTGTGCGCTCGCGGCCGCCGGCCGGCCGCCGGCGCATCTGGTCGTGTCCGCCCACGTGCCGGCGCACCTGATGGCGCTCAAACCGCGACCGACCCACGTCGCCCGGATGTCCGACGAGGAACTGCGGGACTACCTGGCGGGCAACGGCGGCCTGGCCGGCGAGCTGCTGCGGGACGAGGAGGTGCTGGCGATCCTGCTCCCGCTGCTGCGTGCCGACCTGTCCGTCTGCGAGTCCTACCGCTGGACGCCACGCCCACCACTGGAGGTCCCGATCACCGCGCTGGGCGGGGAACACGACCCGAACGCCCCCGGCGCACTGCTGCGGCGGTGGTCCGAGCTGACCAGCGCGGGCTTCCGGTGCCGGTTGCTGCCCGGCGGCCACCACTACCTGTACGACGACCCGGCCGCCGCGGCCGGCGCGGTGTCCGAGACCCTGCTCGACCCGCCGGAGCCGAGCCGATGAGTCCGGTCCGCGGCGGGGTGTTCGCCGACGTGGTGGAGACGCAGCGGATTCCGACGCTGGTCCGGCTGGCGCCCAACCTCTACGCGCTCACCTACCGGCTGATGAAGATGGTGCCGGCGCGGCACATCCTGCGCCGCGCCGCGGCGTCGGGCCGGCTCGATCGCGGCACCACGGTGGTGGAGACGACCTCGGGGACCTTCGGTCTCGCCCTTGCCATGCAGTGCGCGATCGACGGTCGCGACCTCGTCCTGGTCGGCGACCCGGTGATCGACGCGCGACTGCACCGCCAGCTCGCGGACCTGGGCGCCATGGTCGAGATCGTGCACCACCGGGCGGCCGTCGGCGGGTACCAGGCGACCCGGCTCGCCAGGCTCGCCGAGATCCAGGCCGAGCTGCCGAACACGTTCTGCCCGGAGCAGTACGCCAACCCGGACAACCCGGCGTCCTACGCGATGGTCGCCGAACTGCTCACCGACCGGCTCGGGCAGATCGACTGCCTCGTCGGCCCGGTCGGCTCCGGCGGTTCGATGTGCGGCACGACCAGGTACCTCCGCCAGTCGAACCCCGACCTGGTGTCGGTCGGCATCGACGCCCACCGCAGCGTGCTGTTCGGCCAGCCCGACGGGCCGCGCGTGCTGCGCGGGCTCGGCAACAGCCTGCGGCCGGGCAACCTCGACCACACCCAGTTCGACGAGGTGCACTGGGTGACCGAGGCCGACGTGTTCCACGCCACCCGCCGGCTGCACCAGGCCCACGCCCTGTTCATGGGGCCGACCAGCGGCGCGTCCTACCTCGTCGGTTCCTGGTGGGCCGGTGCGCACCCGGACGCGCTGACGGTGATCGTGCTGCCGGACGAGGGATACCGCTACCACGACACGGTCTACGACGACGCCTGGCTGGCCGGGTACGGCCGGGAAACGCCGCCGGCACCCCGAACCGTGCGCGGACCGGGCGAGGCGGACCGGAGTTGGTGCCGCCTGGCGTGGCGGCGACGGTCACTCGCCGAGGTCACGGCGGGCAGCCATCTCATCGAGGCGTCGGGATGACCGCGGTGAACTCCCCGCGGGCCGGCACCGGCCGGCTGTCCCGAGGGCTCGGCGGGCGGGCGCACCGGGTCGTGTTCGGCGCGAACGCCGACGCCGCCATCGACCTCGAACTGCCCCACATCACGGTGGTCGACGAAGCCCACCTGGTGATGCTCGCCGAGCGGCGGCTGCTCGACGCGGGCGCGGCGGCCCGGTTGCTCACCGAGATCCACAGGTTGCGCGCGGCCGGGTTCGCGCCACTGCGCGGCCGGCCCGCGCCACGCGGGGTCTACCTGCTCTACGAGGACCACCTGATCGAGGCGCTGGGCATGCGGGTCGGCGGCGTCCTGCACACCGGGCGCTCCCGCAACGACCTCAAGGCGACGACGCACCACCTGCGCCTGCGTGACCTGGCCATCGCGGCGCTGGGTGCGTTGCTGCGGTTGCAGGCGTTGCTGCTCAGCCGCGCCAGGCGGTTCCGGACGGTCGTGATGCCGGTCTACAGCCAGTTCCAGCCCGCCACGCCGGGCAGCTACGGCCACTACCTGCTCGGCGTCGGCGAGTCGCTCGACCGGGACGTCCTGGGCCTGCGCCAGGCGTGCGCGGGCCTGGCGCAGTGCCCGCTCGGCGCGGCGAGCGGTGGGGGCACGGACGTGGCCATCGACCCGGCACGCACCGCGGCCCTGCTCGGGTTCACCGTCCCCGTGGGGCACGCCGGTTACGCGGTCGCATCCCGCGACACCGCGGTCCGGCTGCTGTCGGCCTGCGTGCTGGCCGGCCTGACCCTGTCGCGCCTGGCCACCGACCTGCAGCTGTGGAGCACGCCCGAGTTCGGCCTCGTCGGCTTCCCGGACAGCCTGGTCGGTTCGAGCTCGGCGATGCCGCAGAAACGCAACCCGTTCCTGTTGGAGCACATCAAGGGCGGCGCCGGCGCGCTCATCGGCGCGTGGACGGCGGCCGTGGCGAACACCAAGAACGTGCCGTTCGGCAACTCCGTCGAGGTGACCACGGAGGCGGTCGCCTCGGTCTGGCCCGCCATCGACCGGTTCACCGAGCTGACCGAGCTGGCCATCTCCGTCGCCGCCGGCGCCCGGCCGTGCCAGGACGCCATGCTGCGCGGCGCCGACGAGGGGTTCACCGTGGCCACCGCGGTCGCGAACCGCCTGATGGCACAGGGAGTGCCGTTCCGCGCCGCCCACCGCGTGGTCGGCAGCCTGGTCACCGAGCTGATCACCGAGGGCGTCCGCGCACCGTCCGAAGTGGACATCGACGCCACCGGCGAGCGGCTCGGCGTCCTGCTCCGGTCGGCGGAGGTGAGCACGCGGGTGGAGCTGACCGGCGCGGACCTCGACCCGGTCGCGGTGCTGGCCGCCACCGACTTCGGCGGCGGCCCGGGACCGAGGTCGTTCGCCGCCGCGCACGACCGGCTCGCCGCGGCCTGGCGGGATCACGCGCGCGCGGTGGCCGCGTGGTCGGACCGGTTGGCGGCGGCCGAGACCGAGCGGAACGACGCGGTACGCCGCTGGGGTGGTGCCCCATGACCGGACCGTGGTTCGTCCTGGTGGAGAGCAACACCACCGGCACCGGCCGGGACTTCGCGGAGGCGGCCCGGCGGCACGGGCTGCGGCCGGTGCTGCTGGCCCGCTCGCCCGCACGGTATCCCTACGCCGCCGAGCTGGGCCTGGACGTCCACGAGACGGACACCGCGAGTGCCGCGTCGGTGACGGCGGTCTGCCGGCGGCTGCTGGCGGCGGGACTCGCCGGCATCACCAGCAGCAGCGAGTACTTCATGCACACCGCCGCGTCGGTCGCCGCCGAGCTGGGCCTGCCGGGACCCGACGCGGCGGCCGTCGCGCGGTGCCGGGACAAGGCGACCCAACGGGAGTGGCTCTCCGCGCGTGCCGTGCCGGTGCCCGACTTCCTGGTGTGCCGGAGCAGCGCGCTGGCACACGAGGCCGCCCGGGCCATGGCGGTGCCGGTGGTGGTCAAACCCGTGGCCGGGTCCGGCTCCGAGGGCGTGCGCGCCTGCGCCGACCCGGACACCGCCGCCGACTGGGCCGGCCGTCTGCTGGCCGGCGACACCACCGGCAAGGTGTTGGTGGAGCGCGAGATCAGCGGACCCGAGTACTCCGCGGAGGTCGTCGACGGCGAGGTCGCCGGCGTCACCGCCAAGCATCTGGGCGCCCGGCCGTACTTCGTGGAGACCGGGCACGACTTCCCCGCCCCGGTGGCCGCGCGGGTGGCGGAGCGACTCGCCGCCGTGGCTCGCGACGCGGTGCGCGCGCTCGGGCTCGTGACCGGTCCGGCGCACGTGGAACTGCGGCTCTCCGACAGGGGCGAGATGTATGTCATCGAGGTCAACCCCCGGCTCGCTGGCGGGCTCATCCCCCGGCTGGTCCGCTACGCCACCGGGCGGGACCTGGTCGGTGAGGTGGTGGCCGGCCTGTCCGGGCGGCCGGTCCGTCCGGCGGGCGGCGTCGACCGCCACGCGTCGATCCGGTTCCTCGTGCCGTCGCGGTCCGGTGTCGTCCGCGAGGTGACCGGTCTCGACCTGGCTCGCGCGCTGCCCGGCGTGGTCGAGCTGAGCTGTGCGGTGACCGCCGGCCTGCCGATCCGCATCGAGAACTCCTTCACCGACCGCAAGGGCTACGTGATCGGGGTCAGCGGCGACGCCGAAACCGCCGGCGAGATCGCCGACCGGGCCGTCGCGGGGATCGCCATCGAGTACCGACAACCCGGGAGTGGTCGCCGTGATCGAACTACGCAGTGACACCTTCACCCGGCCCACGAGGGAGATGCTCGACGCCATGGTCACCGCGCCACTCGGCGACGACGTCTACGGCGAGGACCCGACCGTGCGGCTGCTCGAGGAGAAGGCGGCGGAGGAGCTGGGCAAGCAGGCCGCGTGCCTGATGCCCAGCGGCACGATGGCCAACCTGGCCGCGCTCACCGCACACGCCCCGAGGGGCAGCCGGGTCCTGGTCGGCCGCGACTCCGACATCTACGCCTACGAGGCACACGGCGTCTCGGTCTGCAGCGGGGTCGCGCTGGACCCGGTCGCCGTCGACGACCTCGGCCGGCCGAGCCTGGCGGACCTGGCGGCGGCGCTGCCGCCGGACCGGGACGACCCGCAGTTCTCGCTGCCCGCCGCGGTGTGCGTGGAGAACACCGCGAACCGGGCCGGCGGCGTTCCCCTCGCACCACCCGACCTGGCCGACATCGCCGAGTTCGCCCGGCGCAACCGGCTGGCGGTGCACATGGACGGCGCCCGGATCTTCAACGCCGCGGTGGCGCTGCGGGTCCCCGCCCGGGAGTTGGCGCGGCACGCCGACTCGGTGCAGTTCTGCCTGTCCAAGGGGTTGTCGGCGCCGATCGGCTCGGTCGTGGCCGGCCAGGCCGAGTTCATCGGGCGAGTGCGCCGGGTGCGCAAGATGCTGGGTGGCGGCATGCGCCAGGCCGGCGTGATCGCCGCGGCCGGGATCGTCGCGCTGGACACCATGGTCGACCGGCTGGCCGAGGACCACGCGCATGCCCGGCTGCTGGCCGAGGGGCTGAACGGGATCGAGGGCATCAGCGCCGACCCGGCTCGGGTGCGCACCAACATCGTCATGTGGTCGGTGGACGAGCCCGGGCCGCCGCACGCGACGCTCATCGCCATGGCCGTGCGGCGTGGTGTCCGGCTCGCCGAGCTGGGCAAGGGACAGCTTCGCGCGGTGACCCACCGGGAGATCTCCCGCGACGACATCGACCGCGCGGTGCACATCATCGGCGCCGTCGTACACGCCTGGCGGAAGGAACTGTCGTCATGAACGCAGCTCGCGGAGCGAGTCATCGCTATCCAGGACACCACCACGACCGCGGAGGGTGGCCGCGCAGCGGAACCCGCGGCGCGTTCCGGTGCCACGGAGCGGGCGAGGTGGTGGCATGAGCACGTTCGCGCCGGCGCACCTCGAGTCCCGCGCCGTGACGCTGCCGGACCGGGTGCGACGCTGGCTCACCGACGTCGGCCGGGACTGCGACGCGACCCTGGCCGACGTCCTGCTCGCGGTCTTCCAGGTGCTCGCCGGGCGGTGGTCGGGTCCCCGCGACCTGACGGTCATCGGCTCGGTCCCCGGTGCCGCGCTCGTACTGCCCGCCGGGCTCTCGGGTGCGGTCCGGTTCGACGCACTCGTGCGGCAGGTGCACCAGGCGCCCGCCCGCCCGACCCGCACCGACGACGCGCTGCTGTTCACCCCCACACCGGACGGCGGCCGGTTCGACTACCGGCCCGAGGTCGTCGGCCCGGACCTGGTCGAGTCGCTGGCGCAGGGGTGTCGGCGACTCGGCGAACAGGTCGCGGCCGACCCCTCGGTACGGCTCGCCGACCTCGACGTGCTCGGCCCGCGACTGCGCCACGAGCTGCTGCACGAGCGCAACGACACCGCGACGAGCCACGCGTTCGCCGAGGACTGCCTGCACCACCTGCTGGAACGGCAGGCGGACCGGTGCCCGGACGAGATCGCGGTGACCTGTGGCCCCGACCGGCTCAGCTACCGCGAGCTGGACACGGCGGCGAACCGGCTGGCCCACCACCTGACCGCGCTCGGGGTCGGGCCGGACGTCGCGGTGTGCGTCCTGCTGGACCGGTCGATCGACCTGCTGATCGGCCTGCTCGGCGTGCTCAAGGCAGGCGGCTGCTACGTGCCGCTCGAACCGTCCTATCCCGCCTCCCGGCTGGCGTTCATGGCCGCCGAGACGGCCGCGCCGGTGCTGCTCACCCGTTCGGACCTGGCCGGCCGGGTGCCGGCCAGGTCCGAGTGGACGGTGGTCGAGGTGGACACCGACCGGGAGCGCATCGGCCGGCTGCCCGCGCACCGGCCGCGCAGCGCCGTCACACCGGACAACCTGGCCTACGTCATCTACACGTCCGGTTCCACCGGCACACCGAAGGGCGTGATGGCACTGCACCGCGGCGTCGTGCACTACCTCGCCTGGTGCGGCTGGAGATACCGGGCGCACGAGGGCACCGGGGCGCCCGTGCACTCACCGGTGTCCTTCGACCTCACGGTGACCGGGCTGTTCCTGCCGCTGGCCTACGGCCACACGGTCACCCTGGTCCCGGAGGACGAACATCCCGTCGTCGGCCTCGCCGACCGGTTGGCCGCCGCCGCCGACTTCACGTTCGTCAAGCTGACTCCCGGCCACCTGCCCCTGCTGGCGCAGTGCCTGTCGGAGGCCACCGAGACCGCCGCGGCCGGGGCTCGCTGGCTGGTCGTCGGCGGCGAGCAGCTCACCACCGGGCAGCTGGCGTTCTGGCGGGAGCACGCCCCGCATGTGATGGTGGCCAACGAGTACGGCCACACCGAGACATCGGTGGCCTGTGTGATGGAGTGCCGGCCGGTCGGCGAGCTGAGCGCGTCGCCGGTCTCGATCGGACGTCCGTTCTGGAACACCCAGCTGTACGTGGTCGACGACGAGCTCTGCCTCCTGCCACCCGGGGTGCCCGGCGAGTGTCTGACCGGGGGCGTCGGCGTGACGCGGGGTTACTGGAACCGCCCGGCACTCACCGCCGAGAAGTTCATCCCCAACCCGTTCGGCACGGGCCGTGTCTATCGCAGCGGCGATGTCGTCAGGTACCTGCCCGACGGGCGGCTGGAGTTCGTCGCGAGGGTCGACCGGCAGCTCAAGGTGCGTGGCTTCCGGGTCGAACCGGGCGAGATCGAGACGAGAATCATGGCGTATCCGGGGGTTCGGCAGGCGGTGGTGGCCCTGTGCCGGGACCGCCGCGGGACGCCGCGGCTCACCGCGTACCTCGAGTCCGCGCGCCCGGTGTCCACGAAGGAGCTGGGTGCCTTCGTGCGGGCGCTGCTGCCGGAGTACATGGTGCCGGAGCGGGTGATCACGCTCGACGCGTTCCCGCTCACCCCCAACGGCAAGATCGACCACAGCAGGCTGTCCAGCCTCGACCCGGTGAGGTAGATGGGACGATGGAAGCGAGTGCACCCACCAGAACCGACGCGCGTCGGCGGCGTGTGCGGCTGACGCCGCTGCGCTCGGTCCCGGTCGGCTTCACCGGCCGGCGGGCCGCCGAGGGGCCGATGACCCTCGGCCAGCTCAACATCCTGCAGTGGTTGAGCGTGGCGCCCAAGCACGTCTTCGCGACCGTCTCCGGTGAGCTCGAGGTGTCCGACGGGATGTCGGTCGAGGACATGGCCGAGATCGTCGCCGCACTGCTCGGCAGGCACGAGGGGCTGCGCACCACGTACGTGGACGGCGCGCGCCCGCGCCAGGTGGTCCCCGCCACCGGCGTGCTCGTGCTCGACGTCTGCTCGCTCGGCGAGGGACGGTGGGGCGCGGCGGACCGGCCCGCCGTCGCCGAGGCGCTCGTCCGGTGGCTGCGCGCCAAGGGGACGCCGCGCATGGCGGACTTCCCGGTGCGGGTGGCCGTGGCCGTGGCCGACAGGCGGGGTGACGGGCGGGTCATCGCCTGCGCCGCCGAGTTCTCCCACATGGCGGTGGACCACCAGGGGTTGGAGATCGTGAAGGGCGAGTTCGTCGAGATGGTCCGCGACCGGTCCGCGCGGCGCCTCGGTGAACCGCGCCACCAGCCCCTGGACCAAGCCGGGCTGGAGGCCACGCCCGCCGCCCGGCGCCAGGCGGCGGCGACGCTGTGTTACTGGCAGGACCAGCTGGAGCGGATGCCCCGGCACCTCTACAGCGCGCCGGGTGGCGAGTCGAGCGGCGAGTCGCTGTCGGTGGAGCTGTCGTCCGTGGCCGCCGCGATGGCGGTGCGCTGGGTGGCGGCACGCACCCGGGCCAGCCGGTCGAGCATCGTCCTCGCCGCGATCTGTGCCGTGCTCGCGCAGCGCACCGGCTACCAGGAGCTGGTGTTCCCCCTGCTGTCGAGCAACCGCTTCGAACGCCACCTGTCGCGGTATGTCGGCACGCTGGCCCAGGGCTGCGTCGCCACCGTCGACGTCCGCACGGGAAGCTTCGACGCGCTGGTCAAGCAGGCCTGGACCTCGGTCATCGAGGCGTGCCGCCACGGCAGGTACGACGCGTTCGAGCGCGTGGCGGTCGGCGAGCGGATCGAACACGAACGGGGTCTCTGCTTCTCGTACGAGCCGTTGTTCAACAGCCTCGTGGCCGAGTCCTGGTCGGCGTTCAACGCACACGTCGAACGCCGCCTGGAGCAGGTGAGCGCCGCGCTCCGCCAGACCGAGCTCCGCTGGCGACCGGTGCCGAACTTCCCGGCGTCGGTCAGGTTCAGCCTCAACCAGATCGAGGGCGCGGTCCGACTGGACCTGTGGAGCGCGGACGCCGACGCGGTACCCCGCGCCGAGATGGAGTCGCTGCTGCTCGCCGTCGAACGCCTGCTCGTGGCCGCGGCGCACAGCGACCTCACCCCCGGCCAGGTTCGCGAGGTGATCGACCTCGCCCCCATCTCCCGCGGACCGAACTGGACCCTGGTCGACTCCTGCTGGGTCGACCTCGCCGAGGTACAGCGCCTCCTCGACGACGCACTCGCGCCGGCGACAGCCCACCTCTTCCCCTCCGTCGGCGGCCAACCCCTGGTCGCCTACCTGGTCGCGACCGACGACGTCCGCACCCCGGAACAGGCCCATGCCCGGTGCATGGCCGCCCTCCCCGACCACCCCACCGCCCTCGCCCCACGCCACTACGTGCTGTGCGAAGCGACACCACACGACCCGGCCGACCTCACCGCCTGGCACGCGGTCCAGAGCGCCGGCACCGGCCGCTGAGGAGGTGGGCGCTGCCGTCGAGGCGGGCCCGCTACCGGATGCGTGTCGTGCGCATCATCTTCAGGCCGGAGAAGGGCGTGGCCTTGGCGACGTACGCGGTGGCCAGGATGTCGTTGATGTTGACGTTGCCGGAGTCGATGCGCGCGGCCACGGCCCGCGCCGCGTCCAGGTCCCCGCCCCAGACGGAGGCGTTGAGGCCGTAGTCGGTGTCGTTGG
>NZ_JBJMIE010000360.1:0-6977 GCF_045807065.1 Actinophytocola sp.
AACCCGTCCGGCACGATCCACGGCGGCTGCTCACCACGCCTCACGACCCCACATCATAGATCAACATCCACGCAGGACGAAAGACCCAAGATCATCTTTGTTAGGAACTCTTAATCATCTGGGTGTCGTCGATGATCAGGACCCCGTCCCGGTCACCGAGGTGCTCCAGTACGTAGTCCCGGACCTCGATCATCCATCACCTCGAATATCACGCCTGCTCATCCCGAGGGACCTGCTTCGCTTCGGGGACACCGCGTTTCCTGTGATGACTGGAAGAGCAGTCGTGAAAGTGATCGACAGGCGCCGAGCGAGGTCACGCCAGGTGGCAGCAAGCGCGAGCGTCTACTCGTGCCGCCGATCCAGCGTGTGCAACGTCCGCTACTGCCGACGAGCGTATGTCGCAGTGGTGGCGTACTGGCGGCAACCCGCATCCGTTTGCCGTAAGTGGGGTTGGCGACGGCGTGAGGTATCAGCGGATAAGGTGTTTGGGCTGTAGCACGAACTCGACGGTGGCTTGCGGCGGGATCATCTGTCCCGGTCCATGGCCTGCTGGCCATCTGAAGTTGTCCGCAACCGACTGCGCCAACTCTGCCTCCACATGGGGAGCATTGAGCCCGTGGTGTGTCAGCGGATATCGCGGTTCGAGCGCTTCTTCAAACTCGCCAGGCACGTCGAGCGCGTTGGTGTAGCGGTCGACGTAAGATAGCTTGACCAGGCCCACCTCCAAGTTCGGCTCCGGCGCCGAACAGTTGGCCGCGCCGCAGCCGTCACCGATGCTCCGACCGTACTGTCGGGGCTGCCCAGCTCCCACAGGTCGACCGGAAGCGTGGTAACACGGTTCATGACGGTCGCGACTACTAGTCGTGCAGTCCTGTCGAAATGTGTTGTTTAAGGCGTTGGTGGACGACGCGCTGACCAGCGTCGAGATTAAGAACAGTCTCGACAAGATGGATCCAATGACCAGCGATCTGTTGCGGCACGCGTGTCAGCAGCAACAGGACCGTATGTGGCGGGACCTCGGTGAAGCTGGCACCGAGTTCGACGACGTTTCGGCGAGGCACGAGCGGCTTGAGGCGCTCCCACCGCCGGTGTTGTGGCTGAGATGGGCAGCTACCTCGGCGGTCGTTCACATCGTCCTCGCAACAGCGGGATCGATGTTGCTGGCGCTGTCGTTCCTCGACGGTGGCCCCAGCAGTGCGGGATTCCTTGCGCACACACCGCTATTGGTCACCTCGGTCATCCTCGGCGCCGTCGCCGTCCTGGCGGTCGTGCTGCGCAGGCTTCTGCTTGCGAATTTCCTCTTCGCTGGGCAGCGATTGCCCCGCATTATCCTCGAGTCCAGTCCCGTGTTGCTGTCCATCGGTTCGTTCGTCCTGTTTTACTGCGGGGTTATCAATGTCGTCACTGAACAGGAGCTGACCAAATCAGGAGGGTCGGATCATGCGGACGCTTACGTCCTGATCAGCGTGGTCATCGGTGTCCTGTTCGCGATACCGATCACGTTGGGTGCCGCCCGCCTCACGACGCCTGTGCGCCGTTGGCTTCTCGTGACCGCCACGGCGGCACTGTTGATCATTGTGGTCAGTACGCCGCTCGCACTCCAGCTAATCGACGGCACCGGTTCGGTAGCGGTCGACATCGGCTTCCCTGACTTCTTTCTCGTGTTCTGGGGTGAGGTCTCGATGACGATGGGAACGTTGCTGTCCTTGGCGGGTGTTCGGGCCACCACGACCGGAGCGGTGCGAGCGGCGTACCACGCCGTGCGCGCGAGGGTGTCGGAGGAATTGACCGAGTCGTATATCCTGCCGTTTCTCCGCACCGACATCAGTCGTCGCTTAGATGACTACTCCGCGTTGCTCGACGTACACGACGCTCCCGGACTCAGCCAGGTGTTCGATCCCCTCTACCGGGTACCGACCGTCGCGGCAGCAAAGGTCGACAAGCTGATCAAGGGCATGCCGGGTGGCAGTATCGGACTCGCCGGTGCCCGTGGCTCCGGCAAGACCACCCTGCTGGAGGCATGCTGCGAAGCTGGGCTCACCGCAGCAGGCGTAGCCGTCGTCGTCGCAGCCCCGGTGGAGTACTCGGCGAGGGAATTCATCCTGCACCTGTACGCCAAGGTGTGCGAACGGATCGCTCACGTCGACGGTGACCGTCTCCGACTTATGGCGGGCAGGGCACGGCGGCGAATCATCATGCAGTCGCTGCTCCTCACGTTCGCCGGCGTCACGACTATGAGCCTCGGCTTGCTTTGGACAATCCTGCCAGACGAACTGGACATCAAGACAGGGCAACTGGTGGCCGTGGGTTTCATCTTTGTCGGGGTCGTCGTGTTCATGACGGGGTTCGTACGAGGGATGGTGGCCCAGCGTTACTGGCGTGGTCCCGCCTCATTGGAGGAGCTCGCCGGCATGCGACTGGAGGAGATCCGGTTCCAGCAGTCGTTCAGCACCACCGCGACCGGCACGGTCAAACTCTCAGTGGGGGTCGAAGCAGCCGTCAGCCGCGGCCGCAGCCTGACTCGGCAACCGATGACCTTGCCGGAAGTCGTCGACTCTTTGCGCGACTTTCTCGAAGCGGTCGCTCGGGAACACGACCGGGTCATGATCGGGATTGATGAACTGGACAAGATGCGGTCGGAAGCGGCCGCCGAGCAGTTCCTCAATGACATAAAGGGAATTTTCGGCATCCGCAACTGCTACTTCGTCGTGTCGGTCTCCGAGGAGGCGATGAGCACCTTCGAGCGCCGCGGACTGCCGTTCCGCGACGTCTTCGACAGCACATTCGACGAGATCGTCTGGTTCGAGCATCTCACCACAGCCGAGGCGATCACCACCATGGACCGACGCGTCGTCATGCCCATCCCATTCAAACAGCTGTGCTACACCCTGTCCGGCGGCCTACCCCGTGACCTCATCCGCGTCGCGCGCACGATCATCGCCGACCAGGCCCCCTCCGGTCTTACGGACCTAGCCACCATTACCGCCACGACAGTGCTCGACGAACTCAAACGCAAGGCCCGTGCGATGGCCGTCGCTGTCCGCCGCACTGATCCCGAACCGCAGACCGGCCAGATCCTCCTCATTTGCGACTCGACGCAGAAAATGCAGTCGATCACGGTGGACGGCGTCCGCAACCTCATCACCGCACTGGCCGTAGGACCGCACTCAGCCATCCCGTCCCCACTGCAGACATTGGCCGCTGAGTTGGGCTGCTTTTACTACTACTTGGCCACCGTTCTCGAATTCTTCACCGACACACCGAACAAGGAGCGGTGGCAACAGGCCGGCAGAGGCGCCGACAACGACCGTGCCCTAGTCAACCTGGCCCGGGCGCGCCAGGCATTCTCGACAAGCTCCCGAGTAGCTTGGGCAGGCGTATCCCGGTTCCGCGAAGCATGGGACATGGACACAATGCCCGACCCCATCAACCCGCAACCGGCCGCCGCTGGCAATGGAGCACACCCGGCGACCACCATGTGACCCAGGACTGTCGGCACTGGAACACGACCTGAACACTCTCTCATGCCGCGACGGGTGATGCTTGGACGAATGTCTGGGGCTCACGCTCGGTTACATGGCTACGACGAGCGTTGATGATGTAGTGCTGCGGTTGGCGGTGTCGGCTTTACCTGGGCCGGTACACCGGCACCTCGCGAGTCCACTCAGAGCCTGACCTGTGGATTTACCTGGCCTGGTGTGCCGAGCGGGACTTGGCGCCGCTGACCGTGGGTCGTCCGCAGGTGGAGTTGTACGTGCGGTGGATGCAGGAGGTCCGCCGGTTCAAGCCGTCGACGGTGTCGCGGCGAATGGCGGTCGTGACCGGCTTCTACCGCACCTGCGTGATCGACGCCGTGCTCGAGCACTCGCCAGCCGACCATGTCCGCCGGCCCAGGGTGCCCAACGAGTCACCGGTACTCGGGCTCTTCCACCTGCAGTTCGAAGCTGTCCTGGCCGCAGCCCGCGAGTCAACGGACAGGTTCGACTTCGCTCTAGTCGCGATGCTCGGTCTTCTCGGGCTGCGCATCTCCGAAGCCAGCGGCGCCAATGTCATCGATCTGGGCGAAGAACACGGCCACCGCGTCCTGCTCGTCCACGGCAAAGGCGGCAAAGAGACCCTGGTACCCCTTCCACCAGCCGTCGGCCGGGCCCTCGACCAGGCTGTCGCCGACCGGCTGGCGGGGCCAATCCTGCTCAACCGGCGGGGCAGGCGCATGGACCGGCACTGCGCCACCCGCCGCCTGCACAACCTCGCCCGAACCGCGATCGTGCGGCTACCGCGGCTGCACCCACACTTACTTCGGCACACCTACGTCACCACCATGCTGGACGCCGGCGTCGACCTCCGCGACGTCCAAATCGCCGCCCGCCACGCCAATCCCCGCACCACCATGCGCTACGACCGAGCCCGAAAGAATCTCGACCGCCACCCCAACTACATCCTCGCCGCCTACATGGCCAGCGCCACCTGAACCCCTCAGTGACCGCGCATGCCGAATGGCGGACATGGTTGGGTCAGCCGGGCGACCGCGCCTGGACCGGGTTTGACACGGCCCGTTTGTCGCTCTCCCGCTTCCCTTGGGCATTGCCGTCCACTCGACACCGGCCAGCGGGTTGACAAGGAACACCCTTCTCGTGCACGTCGTCACGCTGTGAACAGCTGAACGCAAGCTGCGGGCGCAGGCAAGGCCAGCACGTACTCTGACAGAGGCATCCCCGCCAGCGACGAGAACCATCCGGCGCAGGTGCTAGCCGGTCGTGCCCAGCGTCTTGGGAGAACGTAACCAGACCGCGCCCGACCACAGCGAACCAATCCGATCATTCACGACGCTGGCCGGTGATCTCGTGCCGGATCTGACACCATCTCAGTCGGTCTGTTCACTGAGTTCGTCGCCGGTGTTGTCACGAGGAGTCACGTTGGTGTTGATCAAAAGTGACAGCGGGTGGGTTCCCGCTGTGCTCAATTCGTTCGATTCGGAGTCCGAACTCCAGGATCTGCTGCACCAGGACCCTTCTCTTGTTCCAGGGTGTGAGGGCGCGGCCGCGGTCCGGGAGTTGACCATTCCCGGTGTCGGGTCCGTCGACCTGGTGTGCGTGGACGGCGAGGGCACCGTGACTCTCGTCGAATGCAAGCTGAAGTCGAACCGGCAGATCCGCCGCGAAGTCATCGGCCAGATCATCGCGTACGCCAGCGGCCTCGCCGGCACGAGTTACGAAGAGTTCGACCAAGCGTTCGCCAGCCGGGCCGGCAAACCTCTGCTGGCCTCGGTCGAGGACGCCGCGGGCCCAGAGATCGAGTCCGCTTCTTTCCGCACCGCAGTGGCCGAACGGCTGTCGGCAGGGATGTTCCGGCTGGTAGTGGCGGTGGATGAGATCACAGACGAACTACGCAATTCCGTGGTCTACCTAAACGAGCACTTCTCGAACTCCGTCCTAGTTATGGCCCTCGAGATGGGCTATCTCAAGCACAACGGTGTCGAGGTACTCATCCCGAAAACCTACGGCGCGGAATTCGAACCAGGAAAACTCCGCAGTGCCGCAGCGCCGAAGCGGTACTGGACGGCCGACGACATCACCACCTTCGTCGAGGAAATCGAGAGCCAGGAACAACGATCCGTGCTGGAGCGCTTGCTCCAGCACGCCACCGACAACGCCGCCAAACTCAAGGGCGGCACGAGTCCGACCCCGTCCGGCGGCTACTACTACCTCGTCGCAGGCGCCCGCCGGTCGATCTGGTCGCTCTACCTCAAACCACACGGCGCCAGCAGCATCGTCGTCAACCTCGGCTCAATCGCGAACACATCTCCTCCCCTCGCCGAGGCCATGGCCGACAAGCTCCGCACCGTACCTGTGCTCGCCGCACGATTCGCGGGCCAGAGCGCGACCGTGAAGTATCCCGAGTTCAGCCTTGCTTCCCTCATCCAAGATCCGCTCACCATCACGACCCTGTGTGACGTCTTCAATCTCGCACTCAACCAACCCGCAGATCCTGCGAAGGCTGTGCCTCACCAAGCGGGACACGGAGCAGCACCACCGCAATCAGCCCAGTGAAGCCGATATACATCACGCCACAGCGAGCGAGTCCAGCAGCACCTGCACGATCGGCATATTTGAACGCCAGACGCACCTTCATGCAGTGTTGCGACCGGCGGCGGTCGTCGAGCATCGCGCGCTCATGCCGAATAGCGGATTTTTCTCAACACCGTGCGGTCCGATGCTGAGTTTTCCGTGACGTCGGGCACGTGGTCGAACGCGCCGCGATGGCCTCGTTTTATGGTCCCGCTTCCGCAAATGTCGCGAGCGTGTTGGCGACTGAGGTGAGTGCTTTAATGACGTTGCGGCTCAGGTGTTCGAAGATCTCGGCGGGTGTTCGGAGTCCCGGCGCGATCGAGGCGATCTCCAACTCCGCAGCACTGCCGGCGTAGTGGGCGAATCCGCCCTTCGATCGAAGTCGCTGGAGGTCCTTGAGGGGCTGGACAGTCTCTGCCGCGCCGCCACGCTCGACGAGGTACAGCTGCAGGAGCCCCAGGCTTCCGGTCTGCTTGTCCGCTGGCGTGGCTAGCGCGTCCCGGATCTGAATTATGTCGAGGCTGTCGACCAGCACCTTCGACAGAGTCAGCAGGGGAGCCAACAGAGCGCTCATGTCGCTGACGACCGGCGCGTGCAGGGCTTGCCATTCGGTCGCTGCGGGTTCGGTGAGCGGCCGCCAGAGCGGCCAGCCCTGGAGTTGCTGTAACTGGTCAGGTTGCTGTGTGAGGGTTTAGCTGGTTGCGGGCGTCCAGGGGTGGCCTGCGGTGAGCATGACGAGGACTTCGAAGAAGTGTTTGCCGTGTTTTGCGGCTGTGGAGAGGTAGCTGCGGATGGCGCAGAATTGTCGGGCTCCGGTGAGGGTTCGGAGGCAGCCGGACACCTTCTGCCGGAGTTTGATCATGCGGGATATCGCGTTCGGATCCGTTGTTGTCAGCGGGTATTCGCCAG
>NZ_JBJMIE010000361.1:0-38390 GCF_045807065.1 Actinophytocola sp.
CGCCGACCGGGACGCGCGCGAGGGACGTAAAACGTCACATCCGACAGTCTGAAGAAGACTGTAGGAACAGGACGCGAGGCCGAGCGGGCACAGCTGGCGGTGGGTAGTCGTCAAGCGACTCCAGATGATATCCACCCTGTAAATAGACCATTCGTCGCACTGACCGTGACTCTTCTGTGGCACATTGTGGATAGGCCGAACGCCGACAATTTGCCAGTCGTCAAATGTTTGCAAAAATTTCTTACGGCTCGTCGTCGCTGGTCGTGGCTCCCGTCCGGTCCGAGCAGGAGGTTTCGTCACTCTCTGCTTAACGATTCCGTCGCGATCTCCCCCTACAATCCCGGCCGGATCCGACTGGGATGGAGATCAGATGACCCTGACCACGCAGTCCGGTGTTACCCCAAGAGCCGGGGCCGGACTCGTACTCGACGCCGTGGACCGGTGGGCCGAACAGCTGCCAGCCGCTACCGCCGTCAGCGCCCCGGACGGGGTGTTGACGTTCGCGGAGCTCAGGCAGGAAGTGCTCGCCATGACCGGTGCGCTGCGCGCCGCCGGTGCCGGTCCCGGTGTCCCGGTGGGGCTCGGGTTCGGCCGGTCGAAGCTGACGGTTCCGGCGCTGCTCGCGGTGTGGCGCGCCGGTGCCACCGCGGTGCCCCTCGACGACCGCCACCCCGCCGACCGCCTCGCGTTCATCGTCGCGGACGCCGACGTCCGCCTCCTGCTCGGCGAACTTCCCGCCACCGTGCCCACTCCCGGCGTCCGAACGGTCGATCGGTCGGTGATCGGAACCGGCCACACCCTCGAGCCGCCGGAGCCGGGTGATCGCGCCTACCTCGTCTACACCTCGGGGACGACCGGTCGCCCCAAGGGCGTCGAGATCGGTTACCAGGCCCTCGGCACGTTCCTCGGCGCCATCGCCACGCTCGGCCTCACGCCGGGTGGGGTCGGCCTCAACCCGCTGTCGCCCGCGTTCGACGGCTGGTTCTGGTGCACGCTCCTCTACCTGCTGCACGGCCAGGGCGTCGCCATCGTCGACATCGCGGGGACGGGCACGGGCGACCTCGCCGACGCCATCGCGACCGTCGCGCCGCGGACCGTCTGCATGGCGCCGTCGATGTACGCGGCGTGCCCGGACGACCTGCCGAGCGTGGACGTCCTCGTCATCGCCGGCGAGGCCTGCCCGCCGACGCTGCCGCGCCGCTTCGCCGGTCGCCGCGTACTGAACGTGTACGGCCCCACCGAGGCCACGATCGCCGCCACCTGGGCCGACAGCGCGGCCGGCGACGACGTGACCACCATCGGCCGCACGATCCCCGGCTACCGGACCTACGTCCTCGACGAGCACGGCAGGCAGGTCGCCGACGGTGAGGCGGGCGAGCTGTGCGTCGGCGGCCCCGCGGTCGCGTTCGGCTACCGCAACCTGCCGGAGCTGACCGCGTCGAAGTTCCTGGCCAACCCCTTCGCCGAGGGCCGGCTGTACAAGACCGGCGACCACGTGCGCCGCCGCGCCGACGGGCAGCTGGAGTTCCTCGGCCGCGTCGACGACCAGGTGAAGGTCCGCGGCTTCCGGATCGAGCTCGGCGAGGTCGAGCGCGTCGCCGCCGGTGCGGACGAGGTGCGGGTCGCGGCCGCGTTCGTGCTCGCCTCCGGGGACGCGCTCGGCCTCGCGCTGGTGCCCGAGCCCGGCGTGGATCCCGGCACGTGCGTCGAGGCGGCGACCGGGCGGTGCCAGCACCTGCTGCCGGACTACACGATGCCCGTCGTGGTCGAGGCGGTGACCGAGCTGCCGGTCACCCTGCAGGGCAAGGTGGACCGCGCGGCGCTGGCGGCCCGGATCACGCAGGTGCGGGAGGACACCGGCACCCCGCCGAGGACGGACACCGAGCGGCTGGTGTGCGAGGTGCTGAGCAGCGTGCTGCCCCGGCCCGTGTACGACATCGAGGCCAACTTCTTCGACGCCGGCGGGCACTCGCTGCTGGCGTCCCGCGCGGTCGTCGCGCTGCGCAGGGCGACCGGGCTGCGTTTGTCGGTCAAGGACCTGCTGACCCACCCCACCCCCGCGGAGCTGGCGAGGAAGCTGGACCGGGTCGCCCAGGAGAGTGGTTCATGACCTGGCTCTTACCGTTCGGGCCCGTGGACTCGCGGCCGGTGCTCGTGTGCCTGCCGCAGGCGGGTGCCGGGTGCGGGGCCTTCCGCTCCTGGCAGGCCGCGCTCGGCGACGAGGTCACGGTGGTCGGGGTGCAGCTGCCGGGCCGCGAGCGCCGGTTCACCGACCCGCCACCGGAGTCGTTCGCGCACGCGGTGGCGGAGATCGTCGCGGCGCTGGTGGACCTCGGGCGCCCGAGTGTCCTCTTCGGACACAGCCTCGGCGGCCTGCTGGGCTACGAGGTCGCCAGGACGTTGCCCGAGCCGCCGGCGGCACTGGTGGTCGCGGCGTCGCGGCCGCCGCACCGCAGTGGCCGGGCGATCGGCAGCATCGCGGGCGATACCGAGGAGGGGTTCGCGCGGACGCTGGCGGCGAAGGGGCTCGACGAGGAGATGCGCGAGCTGGCGCTGGCCGTGCTCCGGCAGGACGCGGAGCTCGCGCGGACCTACGAGGACCCGGCCGGTGCGCCGGTGCCGTGCGACCTGCACGTGTGGGGCGGCGCGGCGGACCAGCTGGTGTGCGCCGCGGATCTCGCGGAGTGGCGCCGCTACGCGGGTCGCGGGTTCCACCTGCGACAGTTCGACGGCGGCCACGACTTCTGCCTCTCCTCCGGGGCGGTCCTCGCGGCGGTGCGCACGCTCCTGCCCGCGCGGCAGGAGGTCTGAGCCGTGGAGATCGACTTAACCGACCCGGGGCTGTGGGCGCGCAACGAGTTCGGCGAGGTGCTCGCCTGGTTGCGGCACAACGAGCCGGTGTACCGGCACCAGGAGAAGGGCGGGCCGGGCTTCTGGGTGCTCACCCGGTACGCCGACGTGGTGCACGTCTACGGCGACGACGAGCTGTTCAGCTCGCGGTACGGCATGCGGCTCGACAGCAACCCGGAGGCGGTGGCCGCGGTCGAGGGCCGGATGCTGATCGTCACCGACCCGCCCGAACACACCAGGATCCGCCAGCTCGTCGGCACCGGCCTCGGCCGCGCGGCCATGCCGAGGATCGAGGAGTCCGTGCGGCGGGTGGTGTCCGAGGTGGTGTCCGGCGCGGTCGCGGCGGGTGAGCTGGACTTCCTCGACGCGGCGAAGAAGATCCCGAACTACGTCGTGTGCGACCTCATGGGGCTGCCGAGGGAGCACTGGGAGTGGGTCGGCGACACCATGACCGAGTCGTTCGACGCGACCGACGAGGACAAGCTGGCCGCGGACGGCGAGCTGTTCCTGCTGTTCACCGAGCTGCTGATGGAGCGGCGCGACAACCCGGGCGACGACTTCATCAGCATCGTCGCGCAGGCGCGGCGCAGGGACCGCACCGGCGAGGAACGCCAGCTGACCGACGAGGAGATCATCGTCAACTGCCACGGCGTGCTCGCGGGTGCGAACGAGACGACGCGGTACGTGATGTCGGCCGGCCTGCTGGAGCTGGCGAAGGCCCCCGAACACGTGGACTGGCTGCGCGCGGCCGGTCCGGCCGGCATCGCGACGGCCGTCGAGGAGATGCTGCGCTGGGCGACGCCGGCGGTGCACGTGCTGCGCACGGTCACCCGCGACACGGAGATCGGCGGCGTGCCCATCGCGGCCGGCGACCGGGTGACGGCCTGGAACCCGTCGGCCAACCACGACGAGTCGGTGTTCGCCGCGCCCGACCGGTTCGTGCCGGACCGGACGCCGAACAAGCACCTGGCGTTCGGCATCGGCCAGCACTTCTGCGTCGGGGCGCGGCTGGGCCGGTTGGAGCTGGCCGCGTTCCTGCGGGAGCTGCTGGCCAGGGTGACGCGGATCGAGCTGACCGGTGAGCCGAGGTACAACTCGTCGAACTTCACGTGGGGCCTGGTCAGCCTGCCGGTTCGGCTGCGGTGAGCGGATCGGGCCGGTGCGGGTTGAGCCGGTGCGGGGTGGGCACTCACGGGCATGGCCGAGCTACCGACACTGCACCGGCTCGACGAGCTGACCTACCTCCTCGAGCACGACCTGCGGGTTTACCTGCGGTACTCACCCGGTCCCGAGGCCGACGCCGGGCATCCGAGCAAGGACCACGAGAGTGGCCTGCTGATGCCCGGCGTGTCGGCCAACCCCCTCTGGCCGCCCCACTGGTGGACGCGGCCGCCGGCGGACTGGGTGGCGAGGAAGGTGTGCCAGTACCTGCGTGAGCTGCACGAGGGCGCCCGACCGTGGGTCCTGACCGGGCGGGAGATCGACTTCGGGCCCGACAACGAGCCGCTGCTGGTGGACCTCGAGCCGATCGCGTGGCTGTCCGCCGACCTGGTGCGGGAGGCCCAGCAGCGCTACCAGGCGGAGCTGAACGCCGGGCAGGCCACCCACGCCGGCTGACCCGTCCCGCGGGCGCGCCCGCCGGGGAGACAGATGGGTTCGCATCCTGGTTCAGGCGGTCACCCGCGGGTACTCCGGGCCCATGGTCAGTCTCGGATACTTCCTGTCCTGCGAGGAGTTCGGGCCGAAGGAGCTCGTGCGGCAGGCCAAGCAGGCCGCCGACGCGGGCTTCGAGCGGCTCTGGATCTCCGACCACTACCACCCCTGGAACAGCGAGCAGGGGCAGAGCGCCTTCGTCTGGTCGGTGATCGGCGCGTTGTCCGAGGCCGTGCCCGGCATGCCCGTGACCACCGCCGTGACGTGCCCGACGGTGCGCATCCACCCGGCCGTGCTCGCGCAGGCGGCGGCGACCGCGGCGGTGCAGCTCGACGGCAGGTTCGTGCTCGGCGTCGGGTCGGGGGAGGCGCTCAACGAGCACATCCTCGGCGACCCGTGGCCCAGCGCGGACGTCCGGCTGGAGATGCTGGAGGAGGCCGTCGAGGTCATCCGGCAGCTGCACCGGGGTGGCAGCCACAACCACCACGGCAAGCACTACACCGTGGAGAACGCCCGCGTCTACACGCTGCCGGAGCAGCCGGTGCCGATCTACGTGTCCGCGTTCGGCAAGAAGGCCGTCGAGGTGGCCGCGCGCATCGGCGACGGGTACGTCAGCGTGATGCCAAACGCCGACCTCGTCCGCGCCTACCGCGACGCCGGCGGCAAGGGCCCCGCGCAGGGCGGGTTCAAGGTCTGCCACGCGCCCACCGCCGAGGAGGGGCTCGAGACCGCGCACCGGATCTGGCCGAACGAGGGGCTGCCCGGCGAGCTGGCGCAGGTACTGCCGCAGCCCGAGCACTTCGAGCAGGCGACCCAGCTCGTCACCAAGGACATGCTGAGCCTGCCGACCGGGCCGGACCCCGAGCCCTACCTCGAGCAGGTCAAGGCCTTCGCGGACGCCGGGTTCGACGAGGTGCACGTCGCGCAGATCGGGCCGCGGCAGGACGAGTTCTTCCAGTTCTGGCGGGACAAGGTCGCGCCACAGCTGCCGAAGTGACGACCTTCGGGGTAGAGGAGGAGTTCCTGCTCGCCGACCCGGCGACGGGTCGGACGGTGCCGGCCGCCCCCGAGGTGCTCAAGGCCGCCCAGGAGCTACCCGGCGCCGCGCTCCACACCGAGCTGCAGCAGACGCAGGTCGAGGCCGCCACACCGCCCTGCGCCACGCTCGACGAGCTGGAGGGCCACCTGCGGCAGGGGCGGAGCAGGCTGGCCGCCGCGGCACACGGTTGCGGTGTGTGGCTCGTACCCAGCGGCACCCCGCCGCTCGGCGGTCCGGCGCTGGCGAGCGAGGGCGAGCGGTTCGCCGGGATCACCAACCGGTACGCCGAGGTCGTGCGGGACTACCAGGCCTGCGGCTGCCACGTGCACGTCGCCGTCCCCGACCTCGAGACCGCGGTCGCCGTGTGCAACCACGTGCGGCCGTGGCTGCCGACGCTCCTCGCCCTGTCCGCGAACTCGCCGTTCCACCAGGGCCGGGACACCGGGTACGCGAGCTGGCGGATGGTCGAGCAGTCCCGGTTCCCCGGCGCCGGCGTGCCGCCCTGGTTCCGCGACGCCGCCGACTACACCGCGCGGGTCGAGCGACTGGTGGAGTGCGGGGTGATCGAGGACAGGGCCATGACGTTCTGGCTGGTCCGGCCGTCGCCGTCGTGGCCGACGGTCGAGTTCCGGGTGGCGGACGTCGGCGTGGACGTGCCGGCGGCGCTGCTCCAGGCCGCGTTGTCGCGGGCGCTGGTGGTCACCGCGCTCACCGACATCGCGCGCGGCCGGGAGGCACCCGTGCTCGACGACCAGGTGCTGGCGGCCGCGGTGTGGTCGGCGGCACGGTACGGGCTCGGCGGTCCCGGGGTACACCCGGAGCGGGCGCACCAGGTGCCGGTGACCGAGCTGCTCGACGAGCTGGTGGTGCGGGTCGCGCCCGCGCTCGCCGGCGACCTCGCGGTGGTGCGTGAGCTGTTCCGCGGCGTGCTGCGCGGCGGCACGGGTGCGGAGCGGCAGCGCGCCGCCACCGATGTAGTGCGATCTCTCGCCATTGGAGTGTCCGATGCGGACTGAAGAAGTTGTGTTGGGGACCGGCGCGCGGCTGCCGGAGCCCCGTGGCCCGCTGTCGGCCGCGGTGGTCGAGCTGCTGCGCGACGGCATCGTGCCGAGCGTTCCGGTCGACGACGCCGACCCGTTCGGCGAGGACCTCGCGGTCGCGCTGCACACGTGTTACGAGCCGCACTACCAGGGTTTCGTCGGGGTGGACTCGGACTGGGAGTGGTCGCCGGTGCTGCTCCAGTTCCGCCGCGAGCTGGAGTGGGTGTTCGAGCGGGCGCTGCGTGACTCGGTCGAGCACGGCACCGACGTGACCGCGGTGTTCGACGAGCTGCTGGTGGAACCGGTGCCCGGCGAGGGCGTTTCGCACTTCCTGCGCGACGAGGGGCAGCTGTGGCAGCTGCGGGAGTACTTCGTGCACCGCTCGATCTACCACCACAAGGAGGCCGACCCGCACGCGTGGGTGATCCCCCGCCTGTGGGGACGCGCGAAGGCCGCGCTGGTGGCGGTCGAGTTCGACGAGTTCGGCGGCGGTCGCGGCGACCGCGTGCACGCGCAGCTGTACCGGGACCTGCTGGCGTCGTCCGACCTGGACACGGGCTACCTGTCCTACTTCGACGACGTGCCGGCCCCGATCATCGCGGTGGTCAACATGATGTCGATGTTCGGCCTGCACCGCCGCCTGCGCGGCGCGATGGTCGGCCACTTCGCGGCCGCGGAGATCACCACCGCACCGAGCGCCGCCCGCATGGTCAAGGCCATCGACCGCCTCGGCGGCGGCGACCCCCACTTCTTCGCCGAACACGTCGAGGCCGACGCGGTGCACGAACAGATCCTGCGCCACGACGTGGTCGGCGACCTGCTGGCCCGTGAGCCCCACCTGGCCGAGGACGTGGTCTTCGGCGTACGAGCGACGGACTTCCTGGAGGGCCGCTTCTCGGCACACGTCCTGTCCACCTGGCGCGAGAACCGCTCCTCACTGCGCCGGCCGCTGGCTGGGGGAGTCGGGTAGTGGGGGGAGGCCGCCAACCCGGGGCGTTCGGACGGGCGGGTCGAGAGACGTTGGCGTAGGTGGCCGACCGCGCGTTGTGGGGGTGGGCGTTGGTTGGCTGGGTTTTGGCGGGCGTCGGTTCGGTGGTTGTGGTTGAGATGGGTGGAGGCGTTGCGGAGGCGCGCGTTGCTGTGGTGCGCATTGATCGGCTGCGTCGAGGTGGGGCGTCAGCTTGACCGAGGTGTGGAGGTTGCGTCCAGGTAGCGGTTGAGGTGGGTGGCGGCGGTGAGCATGGCCAGGCCCTGGGCGTTCAGCTTCCGTTGCCAGTCGGCCAGTGCGTTGGCCAGGGGTTCGGTGCCGCCGGCGGTGCGGATCTGGTCCACCACGGTGGCGATGTGGTCCAGGCGGTAGCCGCCGCGTCTGAGTAGGTGGGCGAGTTCCGCGTCGCGGATGTCGCTCGGCTCGTAGCGGCGGTAGCCCGTTGTCGGGTCTCGGGTGGGGGTCAGGATGCCCACGCGTTCCCAGTTGCGCACCGTCGCCGGGGTGACGCGGAGGCGATGGGCGAGGTCGCCGATGGTCCTGATGTCGGGGGCCGGCGCGGGGGCGGGCCGCGCCGTCAGGTGGCCGGTCGCCTTCCGCACGGCGTCGAGGGTTTCGCGGTCGTGGAGCAGTTGGGCGTGGCCGCGGTCGATGGTGCGCAGGGCGTCGTCCAGCCGGTCGTCGTGCAGGGCGGCCATGATCTGGCCGCTGGCCGAGTGGCCGTAGGCCGGGATGAGCGACAGGTAGGCGCGCAGCGCGGCCGCGTGCACCGCCGTGTACATCCGGTAGCCGCTCGGGGTGCGGTCGGCCGGGGGGATGAACCCGGCCCGTTCGTAGTTGCGGACCGCCTGGGTCGAGAGGCCGTGCTCGCGTGCCAGGTCGGCGGGCCGCAGGGTGATCATCGGTTTGAGACTTTACGGCACGTCGTCGTGGTAGAGCGAGCAGAAGTCTCAACTGCTCTTTCAACGATACGATTCAGACACATGAGTCAACGGATTCAGGACTTCGTGCCCCCCTCGTGCGAGCTGCTGGCCCTCGGCGAGCCGACCCACCTCGAACCGGCCTGCCAACTGCTGCGGAACGAGTTGTTCGGCCAGCTGGTCGAGCACGGCTTCCGGTCCATCGCCCTGGAGACGGACCGCGTGGCCGCGCTCGCGGTGGACGACTTCGTCCGGGCGGGGGTGGGCACGCTCGACGCGGCGATGAGCGACGGTTTCTCGCACCGCTTCGGCGAGCTGGACGGCAACCGGCGGCTGGTCGCCTGGATGCGCGAGTACAACGAGCACCGCCCCGCCGAAGAACGGCTGGCCTTCCACGGCTTCGACGCCCCAACGGAGACCCTGAACGCACCAAGCCCGCGGCGCTACCTCGAACACACCCGCGACTACCTCGGCCTCGACCTCGACATCGCGGGGCTCGCCGGCGACGACGAACGGTGGAACAGCCAGGAGGCGATCCTGGACGCGACGAGGTCGCCGGGCGCCACGGCCGACGCCGAGCGGCTGCGGGGCGTCGGCGACGACCTGCTCACCTCGCTCTACACCCGTGCCCCGGAGTTGATCGCGAAGACCTCCCGGGCGACGTGGCTCCGCGCCAGGACGTACGTCACCGCCGGCCTCTTCCTGCTGCGCTACCACAGGCAGTCGGCACAGCGCATCGACGAGACCGCCCGGATCAACCGCCTGTGCGCGCTCCGGGACGCGTTCATGGCCCAGAACCTCCTCGACCTCCGGGACACCGAGGCGCGCCGCGGCCCGATGCTGGTGTTCGCGCACAACCTCCACCTGCAGCGCAACCCCAGCCACATGCGCATGGGCCCCTACGAGGTCGACTGGCACAGCGCCGGCGCGATCGTCGCGCCCCTGCTGGACGAGCGGTACACCTTCATCGCCGGCAGCCTGGGCCGAAGCGACGCACTCTCGTTGCACGAGCCGGAACCGGGCACCTACGAGAGCTTCCTGCGGGATCGCACCACCGGCTGGAGGCTGGCGAAGGCCGCCGCGGTCCCCTCCGCGAGCACCCGCACCGATCCGACCCCGGAACAGGGCTACTTCCCGCTCGACGAACCAACCCTGGACGGCGCCGACGCGGTCCTGTATCTCAGCGACTAGTCCTGGCGCACGCGTTTGCGGTGGCTCGTGTCGCACAGCGGAAAGCGCTTGCTGCGGCGGCACGTGCACACCGCGACGACGAACCGCTCCGACCGGACGGTCGTGCCGTCGTCCGTGACCAGCTCGACCGGGCCCTCGACGAGGAGTGGCCCGTCGGGCACCACGCGGACCCTAGGGGGTCGCCGGTCGGTCACCGCGGATCACCACCAGCTCCTCGGTGTTCTGCCGCGGTTCGATGAGTCCCAGCTCGATCAGCCGCTGGCGGCGCCCACGCATCACCGGACCGAACGGCACCTCCGCCCTGCCCACCACGGCGGCCTTGAGCCCGCCGCCCTGCAGCTGCGCAACCGTCTTGTCCCCATCGGACAGTCCGGAGTGGACGAGCAGCAGTGTGCCGCCGGGGGCGAGCAGCATCGGAACGTTGGCGCACAGGCGGTCCAGGAACTCGCGACCGTCCACACCGGCATCCCAGGCGCGGTTGCGGCCACGCGGCCGGGCCGCGACGCCGGGCACGTACGGCGGGTTCGCGAGGATCAGGTCGAACGTGCGCCCCGCGACCCGCTCGAACGCGTCTCCACACAGGACACGTGCCGGGATGCGGCGGAGGAAGGTGTTGAGGCGCGCGGCCATGACCGCCCGTCGCGAGACGTCGACGGCGGTGATGGCGCGTGGCTTGATGCTCGCGGCCGCGACGGACAGTGCGCCGGTGCCGCAGCCGACGTCAAGAACGTCGGCGCCCGGAGAGACGGCGGCCGAGGCCAGCGCCTCGACCAGCAACCAGGTGTCGTGCTGCGGAGGGTAGACGCCCGGGGGGCGGGTGAGCCACATGGCCGGAGAGTGCCTCCCCCCGACCGGTTCAAACCGCCAGTGCGGACAGCGCGCTGTGCGCGGAAACGTAGATCTCCAGGGTCAGTGCGGCCTCGGTGAGGGTCAGCGTCCGCTGGACCGTGCTGGTGGGTGCGGCGACCACGAGCCGGCGCCCCGCGGCGGCCCGTCGCTCGCTGGCCTCGCGCAGTAGGTGCACGCCGGCGAGGGCCATGAAGTGCACCTGCGACAGATCAACCAGGACGTTGGGCACTTCGCGGGCGTCCGTGTCGGCGAGTGCGGCACGCAGCAGCGGCGCCGTGCACAGGTCGATCTCTCCGGCGAGAGTCACCCGTTCGGTATCCGAATGTTCACGTATTGTTCGTACCGTCAGGCACTCGTGCGCGGTCACCCGGTAGGTAGCCGGCACGGTCTTTTGGCTCATCGGATCTCCCGTGAGTGGTGGACCGATTGCCAGAGTGTATTGGAGTCACCCCAGCTCACAGCGCCCCGATCGCGCTTCTGGTCGGCTGGTTGCTCAACCTCAACCCAGCATCGCACGGGCCAGCACCTGTGTCCAGACGACCTGCTCGGACGGGGTGTCTCACCCCACGCCGGCCGCGCCGGCCCGCCGGACCGCCGCCACGATCTCGGCGTTCGTGATGCCCTTCACCAGGAACTCGCGCACGCCGAGCCGCTTCAGCTCGTCCGCGGTGCCCGAGTCGTCGTAGGCGGAGAACGCGAGCAGCTGGGTGTGTGGCGACCGCGTCCTGATCTCGCGTGTCGCGTGCGTGCCCCCGCCGCGCGGCATCCGCACGTCGATCAGGGCGACGTCGGGCACGTGCTGTTCGGCCAGGTCGGCGGCCTCCTGCGCGTCCGCCGCGGTGGCTACCACGTGCAGCCCCGCCTCCGCCTCGAGGACCTCGGAGAGCGCCATGCGAAGCATGGGGTCGTCATCGGCGACCAGTACCCGCAGCTGTTCGTCGGTCATGCCGCCTCCTCACCCGCTCCGCGTCGTCCCGCGCGCCGCCGGCCACTCACGACTGCTCCCGGGTCGGCGCGGTCGGGAGCCAGAACTGCACCGTGGTGCCGTTGCCCGGCGTGCTGGTCACGGACCACCAGCCGCCGGCGATCTCGGCCCGCTCCCGCATCTCGAGCAACCCGAAGTGCCGGTACAGGTCGTCGCGTGCCGGGTCCTCGGCGAAGCCGACGCCGTCGTCGCTGATCCGCACCAGCGTGCCGCCGTCCTTGCTGTCCAGCGTGACGTCGACGCGAGTGGCGGCGGCGTGCTTGTGCACGTTGGTCAGCGCCTCCTGGCAGATCCGGAAGAGCGTGATCGCGACGGGCATCGGCGGCTCGTTCGGCAGGTCGACGGACAGCGCCGTCTCCAGCCCCCAGGGGCCGACCACGTCCCGCAGGTACCCGGTGAGCGACGGGACGAGGCCGTGCTGGTCGATGGTCGTCGGGCGCAGGTTCGCGACCAGCGCGCGCAGGCGGCCGACCGACGCGCGGACGGACTCCTCCAGCTTGCCGACCATCTCCTGGTGCTCCGCCGGGAGCCGGCCCGCCAGCAGCTGCAACCGCATGCCCACCGCGACCATCGCCTGGATCGAGTCGTCGTGGACGTCCCACGCGATCCGCCGCCGCTCCAGCTCCTGGGCCTCGACGAGGTGGCCGAGCAGCTGCCTTCGCTCGGTGAGCGCCTGCTCGGTGGCACGGCGCTCGGTCATGTCCCTGGTGAGCTTGCCGAACCCGCGGAGCGTGCCGTTGTCATCGAACACCGCCGTGATCACGACGTTGGCCCAGAAGCGGCTGCCGTCCTTGCGTACCCGCCAGCCCTCGTCCTCGACCCGGCCGTTCTGGATGGCCTGTTCCAGCTCGCGTGCCGGTTTGCCCGCGGTGACGTCCTCGGGTGGGTAGAAGATCGAGAAGTGCCTGCCGAGGATCTCCTCCTCGCGGTAGCCCTTGATGCGTTCCGCGCCGTCGTTCCAGCTGACGACGTGCCCCCGCGGGTCGAGCATGAAGATGCCGTAATCGCGGACGCCCTGCACGAGCAGGCGGAAGCGCTCCTCGCTCAGGCGCAACGCGTCCTCGGCGGCGCGACGTTCCGTCATGTCCCTGGTGACCTTGCCGAAGCCGCGCAGCTCGCCGGTGTCGTCGCGCAGCGCGGTGATCACGACGTTGGCCCAGAACCGAGTGCCGTCCTTGCGTACCCGCCAGCCCTCGTCCTCGACCCGGCCGTTCTGGATGGCCTGTTCCAGCTCGCGTGCTGGTTTGCCCGCGGTGACGTCCTCGGGTGGGTAGAAGATCGAGAAGTGCCTGCCGAGGATCTCCTCCTCGCGGTAGCCCTTGATCTGCTCGGCACCCGCGCTCCAGCTCGTGATGCGCCCGCCGGGGTCGAGCATGAAGATCGCGTAGTCGCGGACGCCCTGTACCAGCAGCCGGTACCCATCCTCGGGTCGCATGGCCCAACTGTTCACCACGTGTCGGGTGCCGCTTCGCTCGACGTCAACGGGTGGGCGTGGCTCCCGCCGCGGTGGGCAGTTCACACCACACCACCTTCCCGCGGTCCCGTCGGGACGCGCCCCACGCGGACGAGAGCTGCTCGACCACACGCAGGCCGAGACCGCTCGTCGGGGTGACCCGGTGGGAGACGGGGAGCAGGGGGCTGTCGTCGCACACCTCGACGCGGACGCGGTCGCCGGCACCGAGCAGGCGGACGACGGGGGTGCCGTGGCCGTGCAGCAGCGCGTTGGTGACGAGCTCGGACACCACCAGCACGATGTCCTCGTCGCTCGCCTCGCTCTCGCCGCCGTGCCAGGCGGCCAGGGTCGAGCGCGTGAACTGCCGCGCGACCGCCGCACTGGTGTTGCGCTCGGCGAGGCGTAGTTCGGCTACCGCCGGTGCACGTGTCTCCACGTACCGATCTTCTGTTAATCCGGCGCATAGATCGAGATGCGAATGACGCTCACGAGATAGTGCACCTGCACTAGTCTCGGCGGTCAACCAGGCACGAAGCGTGTCGGGTTCCTCAGTCGAGGAGGCCTTCCCTGCGTGCGATGGCGACCGCTTCCAGCTTCGAGCGGGCACCGAGCTTCTCCAGTACGCGTTGTACGTGGTTACGGGCTGTGTTCACCGCCACACCGAGGCGCTCCGCCACCTGCGACGTGCTCGCGCCGTCCGCCAGCAGGCCCAGCGTCTGGCGTTCGCGGGCGGTGAGGGTCGCGCTGCGGGTCCGGCCGGTCAGCCGGCTGAGCACGCCGGCCAGGAACTCGGCCCCGAACACCGCCTCGCCGTCGGCCACCCGGCGAACCGCGTCCTCCAGCTCGTCCAGCCCGGCGGACTTGAGCACCAGGCCGGAGCCGCCGGCCTCGGCGACCCGCGCGGCGACCGTGGACGTCGCCTCACCCGTCAGCATCAGGACCCGGGCACCCAGCTCGCTCAGCGCCCCGATCGCGTCGATGGCGTCGCCATCGGGAAGTCTGCGGTCCAGCAGCACGACGTCGGGCGAGTACTTGCGAACCTCGGTCAGCGCGGTGGCGATGGACCGCGCGCGGGCGACGATCTCGATGTCGTCCGCCCGTTGCATCGCGAGCGCCATCGCTTCGGCGACCATGTCGTGGTCCTCGACGAGAACCACCCGGGTGGATGCCATAGGACGATTGTCGTCCCTCGGACGGGGGAACGGAGTGTTATTTCGTCGCGTCAACTTTCTCCAGTTGCGCCTCTGCCGCCGATTCTGTGTCCTTGACGGTAGCGTCCTCGGCAGGCTCGGCTGGGCAGGGTAGTAAGCCTCGGTGCTCGGTGAACAGTTCTCGGCAGTGGCGCGCCAGGCGGCGACTGGCGACAGTCATGGCAATTCCCTCCTCGGGCTTTCGTCATTTGACGTTGTGGCTACCCCCGCGTTGCTTGTTTAGCCATACCGTGACCTGGGCATCCTTGGCTGATGACCCAGCCGACAACACCGTCGCCGCAGCCGATTCCGGACCCGACCAACCCGACGCCCGGACCGGTCCCGACCGACCCGCCGCAGCCACCCCTGCCGCCGGGTCCGGACCCCCGACCGCCCTCGGAGCCCGACCCGCTCGGCCCCGGCGGTCCGCGCTAGAAGTCCCCCTTACTGGTCGTCCTCCGTTCGGGGGTACCGCACACGCACCGTGATCACCCGATGACCGCTCCTGATGCGTCGTTCAGGGTGCGGTGGTCAGGTGGTCCAGGAGCGGGTTCGTGAACTTGCCGTCCGGGTCGTGGTGGGCGCGCAGTTCCTGGAAGTGGGTCCACCGCGGGTAGAGGGGGGCGACGCGGGTGGTGTGGAAGACCTTGCCCCAGTGCGGTCGCGCGCCCAGGGGCAGCAGGGCCTCCTCGACCGCCGGCAGCAGTGCGGTCACGCCCGGCACGTCCAGCTTCCAGGTGAAGTGCACCCCGAGCACGTCGCGGCCGTAGGCCGGGCTCAGCCACAGGCTGTCGGCCGCGACCGTACGCAGCTCGGTGATCTGCAGCAGCGGCGTGATGCGCGGCGACATCGCGCGCAGGCGGGTCAGCGCCTCGGTCGCCGACTCGCGGGGCAGCAGGTACTCGCTCTGCAGCTCGGCGCCCGCGCTCGGCTTGTGGCCCAGGCGGAAGTGCGGCAGGCGGTCCAACCACGGGCCCGGTACGCCACCCTGCTCGGTCACCGCCGCCACCGACTCGCCGGCCAGCATGTGCACCGGGCCGTCCGCGGGCTCGAACGGCAGCGTGACCGCGTCCAGCGACTTGACCCACACCTGCGCCGGGCCCGCCCAGTCGGTGAACACGCTCACGCTGTAGCCGCTGGCGAACACCGACCACAGGTCCCCGACCAACTCGGCCCACGGCACGTCGACGTACACCTGCTGCCGCACCTCGTAGCTCGGCCGCACGGAGAGCGTCACCCGCGTCACGACCCCCAGCGCGCCCAGCGCCACGACGCTGCCCGCGAACTCCGGGTCGCCGCGCCACAGCCGGCGCAGGCCGCCCGACGCCGTGACCAGCTCCAGACCCGTCACCGCGGTCGACAGGCTGCCGAGCGTGTCGCCCGAGCCGTGTGTGCCCGTCGCGATCGCGCCGGCCACCGAGATGTGCGGCAGGGACGCCATGTTCGCCAGCGCCAGCCCGCGCTCCTGCAGGAACTCCGCAAGGACCCCGTAGCGGGTCGCCGCGGGCACGCTCACCTGCTCGCCGCTGACCGTGATCTCGTCGGGCAGCTCCTCCAGCGAGACCAGCGTGCCCGGCCCGTCGGCCACCTGGCTGAACGAGTGCCGCGACCCCAGCGCGCGCACCCGCGACCGCTCGGCGACCAGCGCGCGCAGTGCCTCGACCGTGCGTGGGCGGGCCACCTCCCTTGCCTGGTAAGCGACATTGCCCGCCCAGTTCTGTTCCACCTGCCGATGCTCCCATCTCGGTCCCGCGGCATTCGTGCGGAGAAGTATGTCCTGGTTCACTCTCGTGTCATAGCGGCGGCGGTCGTCTTCTGTCGCGCTGACGCCGTGCCGCCGCGTTAGGGTCTATCCGTGGATCTTTGTGCGTGGTCTTCGCCTGACAACGGTTACCTCAGGGGAACGTGACGGCACTCAGCCACAACTCACCTGGGTACCGTCACCTTCATCGGGACGCGACCCAGGCATGAAAACTCCGGGGAGGCGGACTAGTGGCGGAAGAGAAGTCCGAGAGCACGCTCACCGTGCTGGTGGCCCTGGGGGCGAACTTCGCGATCGCGGTGCTGAAGATGATCGCCGGCCTGATCACCGGATCGGCCGCGATGCTCGCGGAGGCCGCGCACTCGGTGGCCGACACGTTCACCGAGGTCTTCCTGCTGACCGCGTTGCGCCGGTCGAGCCGGCCCGCGGACCGCAGGCACCCGTTCGGGTACGGCAAGGAGCGGTACTTCTGGTCGCTGATCGCGGCCGTGTCGATCTTCGTGTCGGGTGCGGTGTTCGCCTTCTACGAGGGCTTCAGGACGATCTTCGGCGAGTCCGCGGAGCAGACCAGGCCGCTCATCGGGTACATCGTGCTCGCGCTCGCGTTCGTGCTCGAGGGGATCTCGTGGGTACGGGCGGTCAGGCAGGTGCGGGCCGACGCCGCCGAGGTAGGCCGGGCCGTGCCGCGGTACCTGCAGCTGATCGACGACCCGACGGTCAAGACGGTGTTCTTCGAGGACAGCGCCGCGCTCGTGGGCATCCTGCTGGCGTTCAGCGGTATCGCACTGCACGACGCCACCGGGTCGGCGTTCTGGGACGGCCTCGCCTCGGTGCTGATCGGCGTGCTGCTGGCCGGGGTCGCCTACCTGCTCGGCCGGACCAACCTGGGCCTGCTCATCGGTCGCCAGGCGGACCCGGCCCTGGTGCGCGGCGCACGCGAGCTGCTCCGGTCGGCGCCGGAGGTGGAGGTCGTGGTCGACCTGCTCACCATGGTCACCGGCACCGACCAGGTCCTGCTCTGCGCGCGCCTGGACTTCGTGGAGAACCTGACGTCCACGGACCTGGAGCTGGCGTGCGTGCGCATCTCGGGTGAGCTGCGTGACCACTACTCCGACCTGGACGAGATCTTCCTGGAACCCGTCCCGCGCTCCGACCCCGAGCTGCGCGCCAGGGTGCTCGCCCGCTACGGCGACGAGGTGCGATGACGGGCCAGGTGCGGTGACGGGCGAGGTGCGGTGAAGGGCGCCGTCCGCGCGCCGGGGTGCCGAAGGGCGCCTTCACCGAAAACCCCGCCGATGCGCGGCCGTCGCTACGCGTGGCGGAGCAGCACGCCCACGCCGTCCTCGACCGGGAGACCGCGGGTGCTCACCACCTCGGCGCCGACCAGGACGCCGAACGCCGGCAGTGCCTCGTCGGCGCGGACCTCGGTCGCCTGCTCGACGCCGGTGGCCCGCAGCTCGTCCTCGGTCAGGGCGACCGTCATCGGTTCGGCGCCGACCCAGACCGTCGCGTCGGCCACGTCACCGAGCACGACCGCCTCCGCGTTGTGCTCCCGCAGTGCCGCGGTGGCCTCGGCGAGGCCGCGCACGGCCAGGCCGTCGGCGTCCGCCACCGCGCCGGCGAACCGCTCGACCAGCGCCTCCTGCTCGGCCCGTGCCCGCTCGGCGGCCAGGTCGCTGACCCACCCGTCGAAGTCGTCGTCGGCCTCCCGGCGGCCCGGGACCTCGGCGAAGATGTCCTCGCAGCGTCGCGACAGCACGGAGCGCAGCTCGGCGACCGCCTGCGGGTCCCCGCCGACGGCCAGCAGCCGCGCCCCCACGTCGTCCACCAGCCTGGCCAGCTCCTCGGCGACCTGGAGGGCGTTGCGGTGCACGGTCTGGTCCACGTTGCGCTGGATGTGCAGTGCCGACCAGCCGCCGCCGCGCACCTTGTGCACCGGGTAGTCCTCGCCGTCGGTGGCGTGCTCGGTGCGCACCACCCCGTCGGCGTCCACCGCGCGCACGTCGGCGCCGATCTTGTTGACGACCGCCGCGACGTAGGGCACCCGGCCCGCGTCCAGCTCGACCAGCGGGAGCAGGTAGGGCAGCGGCCCGAACCTGGCGGTCGGCACCGGCGGCGGGTCGGTGAGCCACTGGTCCAGCAGGACCTCACCGCCGGCCGCGACCAGCACTCGCCCGGCCCGGCCCACGGCCGGTTCGCGCACCACCTCCTCCAGCGCGGCCAGTGTCTTCTCGTCCGCGCCCTTGGCCGCCAGCTCGTCGCGGGCGGTACGCCACCGGAGCTCCAGCTCGTGGTCGGCGTTCTCGGTGTCGTGCGAAGCGTCCAGGTGGACGGTCGCGAACGGGCCGGGGTGGTCCAGGATCCGGCGCAGGTTCATGACACACCTCCTTCGGTTCGTTCGTGCCGAGGCAGTCGGTTACCCGCCTGATCGGCCAGTTAGTCGGTCAGGGACGGCTACCGGCCCTCGATGTCAGCTCTTTCGCTCGGTTGGGTGGCGTGTCCTCCGCCAACGGGGGTGTCGGGCCGCCCTCGCCCTCGCGCAGCGCGGTCAGGAACTCCGACAGGACGGCCTTCGCGTCGCGGGCGGGGGTCCAGCCCAGCTCGGTGCGGGCCCGGGTCGAGTCCATGAGCGGCATGTGCAGCACGGCGTCGAACAGGTCCGGGTCGGCCGGGACGAGGCGCAGCCGCCACGCCGCCGCCAGCGGGCCGCGCACCGCCCACGTGGGCAGCCGCACCAACCGCGCGCCCAGCAGCTCCGCCAGGAGCTTCGCGTCGGCGACCGGGTCCGCGGCCAGGTTGTAGGCGCCGGACGCGTCGTCACGCAGGGCCGCCAGGCGGAACGCGTCCGCCGCGTCGTCGGTGTGCAGGGCCTGCGCCTGGAGGCCGGGCAGGTCCGGTATCACCGGGATGAGGCCGGGACGGATCAGCGAGCCGGGCAGGAACGGGCCGGCGAACAGCCGCCGCTGCTCGGTGGCCGAGGCCGCCTTGAACAGGAACGCCGGGCGCAGCCGCACCACCCGCACGTCCTCGTGCTTGGCCTCGAACCCGTCGAGCACCCGCTCCAGGTAGGCCTTCTCCCTGGTGTAGCTGGCGGCCGGCCAGCCGTGCGTCGGCCAGCTCTCGGGCACGAACTCGTCCTGCGGCGCCGGCGAGTAGGCGCCGACCGAGGACGAGTACACCAGCGCCGGCACCCCCACGCGCGCCACCGCCTCGAACAGCCGGATGCTGCCGAGCACGTTGGTCTCCCACGTCGTGAGCGGGTCACGAGCCGGCTGGAACAGCCACGCCAGGTGGACGACGACGTCCGCGCCGGCGAGCAGGTGGTCGATGCTGTCGTCCGCGCCGAGATCCGCGGTGGCCCACTCCAGCTTGTCCACCGTCCACTCGGGACGGCGGCGGACGATGCCGACGATCGTGTCCACAGCCGGGTCCCGCGACAACACGCGCACCAGGCTCGTCCCGACGTTCCCGCTGGCGCCGGTCACCACGACGCGGCGGCCCTTCGTTGCCATGGCCATCCCCTTTCGCAGGTCACTGGCCTACCCGGCAGCGGGGCCGCTAACCCCTGGACACCTCCCGAACCGAGATGGCAACGTTGCCACACATGCGGCTTGCCGACGGTGTCCACCTCTTCCGCGACACCTGCAACGTGTACGTGCTCGTGCGGGACGGCGACGCGGTGCTGATCGACTTCGGGGACGGCGCGGTCCTCGACCACCTCGCCGAGTTCGGCGCCCGCCGGGTCACCGACGTGCTCGTCACCCACCACCACCGCGACCAGGTCCAGGGCCTGCGCAGAGCGGTCGCGCACGGCGCGCGGATCTGGGTGCCGCCGGTCGAGCGCGACCTGTTCGACAGGGTCGAGGAGCACTGGCAGCAGCGGCCGATCTACAACTACTACGACCTGCGCCAGGACCGGTTCTCGCTGCTCGAGCCGGTGCCGGTCACGGGCACGGTGCCGGAGTACCGGACGCGCCGGTTCGGCGGCTTCGACATCACCACCGTCCCCACCCCCGGGCACACCGCCGGCTCGGTGTCGTACCTGGTCGACGTGGCCGGCCGGCGGCTCGCGTGCACCGGCGACCTCATCCACAGCCCCGGCAAGGTGTGGTCGCTCGCCGCCACCCAGTGGTCCTACTCGGCGCTGGAGGGCGTCAAGGCGACCGTGCTGTCGCTGTACGACCTGTCCGCGCGGCAGCCGGACCTCGTCCTGCCCTCGCACGGCGACCCCATCACCGACCCGCAGGCGGCATTCGACCTGCTGGAGAAGCGGCTACGTGCGTACAACGACTCGCGGCACGACGAGCCGTGGAACGCGCGCGGACAGTGGGAGCACCCGTTCGAGCGACTTTCTCCGCACCTGCTCCGCAACGTGTCGAGCTTCGCGACGAGCTACGCGTTGCTGTCCGAGTCCGGGAACGCCCTGCTCATCGACTTCGGCCTCGACATGATCGTCAACCTGCCGACCGGCGACGACCGGTCCTCGCGGCGTCCCTGGCTGCCCTCGCTCGGTCCGCTGCGCCGCGACTTCGGCGTCGACCGGGTCGAGGTGGCCATCCCGACCCACTACCACGACGACCACGTGGCCGGGTTCAACCTGCTGCGTGACGTCGAGGGCACGCAGGTCTGGTCGGCCGGGTCGGTGGCGGACGTGCTCGCCACGCCGTCCCGCTACGACCTCCCGTGCCTCTGGTACGACCCGATCCCCGTCGACCGCGTGCTGGCGACCGGCGTGCCGGTGCGCTGGCACGAGTACGAGCTGACGCTGTACCCGTTGCCCGGCCACACCCTGTACGCGGTGGCCATCGCGTTCGAGGTGGACGGTCAGCGGGTTGTGGCCACCGGCGACCAGCAGACCACGACGTGGCAGCCGGGTGAGCGGACCGAGGTGCTGAACCTGCAGTACAAGAACCGGTTCCGCATCGACGACTTCACGAAGAGCGCCGCGCTGTACCGGAAGCTGCGACCGGAGCTCATGATCAGCGGCCACTGGGCGCCCCGCCGGGTCGACGACGCCTACCTTGACCTGCTGGAGGAGAAGGGCGCCGAGCTGGCCAGGATCCACCGCGAGCTGCTCCCGCTGTCCGACGTGGACTTCGATGCGGAGGGGGTCGGCGCCTGGCTGCGGCCCTACCAGGTGAGCACCGGACCGGGCCGGCCGTTCGCGATGTCCTGCGAGGCGCGCAACCCGTTCGCCGACGCGGACCAGGTGACGATCACGCTGGTGGTACCGGACGGCTGGCACGCGGACCCGGCGTCGGTGACGGCCCAGGTGCCGGGCCGGGCCACGGAGACGTTCGAGTTCGTGGTCACGCCGGGAGACCGGCCCTGCCGCCGGGCGCGGCTGGGCGCGGACCTGACGGTGGGCGCGACCAGGTTCGGGCAGCACGCCGAGGCACTGGTGGACGTGCGGTGAAGGTCGACCTCCACCAGGGGCGGGCGGTGGCCGACATCGTCCGCGACGAACGGCTGTGGTTCCAGCTGCGCCTGCTGTCCTCTCTGGACACGGTCGAGGGCCCGGACGAGACGCTCGGCAGCCCGAGGACGGTCCAGCGCCACAACCGCGTCGAGGTGCACTGCGCCAGCTCGCGCTGGGCCGAGCGCGTCACCACGCTGGAGGTACACCCCGACCGGCTGGAGGTGCGCACCACCGTCCGCGGCCGGGGCCGCCTGCTCACCGCGCACCTCCTCGGCGGCCATCGGGCCCCGGGCGGCTTCCTGCCCAGCGGGTCCGCGGCGGACAGCCTCTTCTCGCCGAACCCCGACCACCCGAGGCGGGTCGTCCGCCCGGCCGCCGAGCCGGCGGTGATCGGTGTCGTGGGCGACGGGGCGGAGCCGGGGGTCGGCCGGTGGCTGTTCTGCCCGGCCCCGTGGTGCTTCGCCGTGTCCCGCGCGGACGAGTGGGCCGCGCTGGGCCTCGCCGCGCCGGTCGCCGCGCAGACCTTCACGTCCCTGCACTACACCGGCGGCACCGACGGCTTCTCCCTGAGACTGGACTACGAGGGCCACACCGAGGTCGACGGCGAGTTCACCACGCCGACCGTGGTGATCCAGTTCGGCCACGACACCCCCGAGGCGGCGCTGGCCGCCCACGCCGCCCTGCTCCGCGCGCGCGGCCTGGCACCGGCGATCCGCACCGAGATCCCACGGCACTGGCTGGAGCCGCTGTTCTGCGGGTGGGGTGCTCAGCACGCGCTGAGCCCCGGAGCGTCCACACCGGACCAGTCGACCCAGCGGAACTACGACGCGTTCCTGGCCCACCTCGCCCGGCACGACGTCGTCCCCGGCACGGTGGTCGTCGACGACAAGTGGGCGGCCCACTACGCCACCTGCCGGCCCGACGAGGCGAAGTGGCCGGATCTCGCGGGCTGGATCCGCGGGCGCCACGAGAACAACCAGCGCGTGCTGCTGTGGTGGAAGGCGTGGGACCCCGACGGCGCGCCGGCGCAGGCGTGCGTGACGCTGCCCGACGGCACCCCGGTCGCGCTCGACCCCGAGCACGAGCTGGGCCGGCAGACCGTTGTGGACGCCGTCACCCACATGATCGGCGACCTCGACGCGGACGGTCTCAAGGTCGACTTCCTCGCGCGGACCCCGAGCGGCGCCGCGCTCCGGCACGCCGGCCCGAGCTGGGGCGCCGCCCTGCTCCACGCGCTGCTGGAGCTGGTGTACGACACGGCCAAGGCCATCAAGCCGGACGCGCTGATCGTGACGCACACGCCGAACCCGGCGTTCGCCGATATAACCGACATGGTGCGGCTCAACGACATCCGCATGCTCGACGCGATCGACCCGGACGGCCCGGTGGTCCCGCACATGGCCTACCGCGCCTCGGTCGTCGCGGCCGCCCTGCCCGGCATGCCGGTCGACACCGACGGCTGGTGCCTGCCGGACCGCGCCCAGTGGCGTGCCTACCTCGCTGAGCAGCCGAAACTCGGCGTCCCGGCGCTCTACTACACCACGCACATGGACCTCACGGGCGAGGAGCTGACGGCGGCCGACCTCGCGTTGGTGTCACGGGTCTGGACCGACTACCGCCGCACCCTTGACTGAGTGCGTGGACCGACTTAACTTGTCGCCACGGTTCCATGTGGAATCGTTGCCACATTCCTCGACGCGGAGGAGCCCTGGATGTCCACGCGAAGCCAACGTGTTCTGGTCGTGACCGCGGCCGCCGCACTCGTCCTCGCCGGCTGCGGTGGTGTCGGCTCGGGGGACGACGACGGTGGCGGCGGCGGTAGCGGCGGCACCCTCACCACCATGGGCTTCGGCACCGGTGACGAGATCGCGACGACGCGGGTCGACCTCGCGGACAAGGCCATCGCGCCGGCGAAGGTGAAGATCGGCGAGAGCGCCTTCGACGCCCAGCAGTTCCTGTCCGCCGTGGCGTCGAACAACCCACCGGACCTGGTGTACATCGACCGCCAGAAGCTGGGCACCTACGCCGCGCGCGGCACGCTGGAGCCGCTCGACGACTGCGTGTCGAAGCAGAACGTCGACCTCGACCAGTACCGGGACCCGGCGCTGAAGGAGGTCACGCTCGGCGGCAAGATCTACGGCCTGCCCGAGTTCTACGACAACCGCGTCCTCATCATCAACGACACGTCGCTGCAGAGCGTCGGCCTGACGCCGGACGCGATCGACCCGTCGAACCGCGGCGGGCTGAGCACGGTCACCAACCAGCTCACCAAGCGCGACGGCGACAAGCTCGCCAGGATCGGGTTCGACCCGAAGATCCCGGAGTTCCTGCCGCTGTGGGCGAAGGCCAACGGCGTCGAGATGATCAGCGCCGACGGCAAGAAGGCCAACCTCGACGACCCGAAGATCGCCGCCGCGCTGGAGTACACAGTGGGCATCATCAACGCCCAGGGCGGCTGGGGCAGCTTCAAGGCGTTCCGCGACTCCTTGGACCTGTTCGGTGAGAAGAACCCGTTCGCCACCGACCAGCTGGCCGCGTTCCCCATGGAGGACTGGTACCTCAACGTCCTCGCCGACGTCTCGCCGGACGCCAAGATCACCATCGCGCCGTTCACCGACGAGAAGGGCAAGCCGGTCGACTGGGTCACCGGCTCGGCGTGGGCGATCCCCGCCGCCGCCAAGCACAAGGACCAGGCGTGCACCTGGATCAAGACGATGACCGACTCGTCGTCCTGGATCGCCGCCGCACAGGCCCGCGCGAAGAAGCGAAAGTCCGAGAACAAGCCCTTCACCGGCGTCTACACCGGCAACGAGAAGGCGGACAAGAAGATCTTCGGCGACATCGTCAAGCTCGACGACTACCCGGTGTACGACAAGGCGGTCAAGGCCGTGCTGAAGGCGCAGGACTCGGCGTTCTCGATGCCCGCGTCGCCGGCCGGCAACGAGTTCCTGACCGCCTGGCAGGACGCGGTGAACCGGGTCCTGTCCGGGCAGCAGTCGCCGTCGGACGCGCTGAAGCAGGCCCAGCAGGAGGCACAGAGCGCGCTCGACAACGCGGCGAAGTAATGGCCGTGACGCGGGTTCGCCGCCGGAAGAAGGGCTTGCGGGACAGGGACACGTGGGCCGCCCTCGGGTTCCTGTCCCCGTGGCTCGTCGGGTTCGTGATCTTCATGGCCGGGCCGATGATCCTCAGCCTGGTGCTGTCCTTCACCAACTACGACGGGCTGCGCGAGACCAAGGGCGTCGGCTGGCAGAACTACCAGCAGCTGCTGAGTGACCCGAAGGTCGCGAAGAGCCTCGTGAACACGATGCTCTTCACGGCCATGACGGTGCCCGGCAAGATGATCGTCGCCCTGGCGCTCGCGACGCTGCTGTCACGCGTCGGCCGGCGCTCCGCGGGGATCTTCCGCACGCTGTTCTACCTGCCGGAGGTCACGCCGAAGGTCGCGGTCGGCGTGCTGTTCCTGCTGCTGTTCAACGGCCAGGTCGGCCTGGTGAACGGGTTCCTCGGCCTGTTCGGCATCGACGGTCCACAGTGGAGCACCGATCCGAACTGGGTGAAACCGGGGCTCGCGCTGATGAGCCTGTGGTCGGTCGGCGGCACGGTGGTGATCTACCTGGCCGCGCTCAACAACGTGCCGCAGGACCTCTACGAGGCCGCGGAGCTGGACGGCGTCTCGTGGTGGCAGCGGTTCCGGCACATCACCGTGCCGATGATCAGCCCCGCGCTCTTCTTCACGCTGATCATCCTCACGATCGACGCGCTGCAGAGCTTCGACGAGGCGTACGCGGCCTTCTACGGCAGCTCGGCGTCCGCCACCTACTCCTCCGACGCGGCGCTGTTCTACCTCGTCTACCTGTTCCAGCAGGCGTTCCAGTTCCTGCACATGGGTTACGCGTCCGCGCTGGCGTGGCTGCTGTTCGTCGTGATCATGATCATCACCGCGATCCAGATCAGGGTCAGCCGGAAGTTCGTGTACTACGAGGGGGGTGACCGCTGATGGCCACCCCGACCGTGGCACCGGCCCAGGTCGCCGTCGCCGCTCCGCGGGCGCGGCAACCGGTCCGCAGGCGTCGCCGGGCGTTCTTCTGGCTCGCCCTCCTCGTCGCCTCGGTGCTGTTCCTGTACCCGTACTGGTGGGTGGCGACGGCGTCGCTCAAGCCGCGCTCGCAGGTGTTCGACAACCTGCTGCTGCCCAGGAACTGGGCGTTCGGCAACTACGTGGCGATCTGGGACGCGGCGCCGGTCTTCGACTGGCTGGTCAACAGCGTGACCGTGTCGCTCGCCGCCGCGGTGGCCGTGACGCTGTCGAGCGCGCTGGTGGCGTGGGGCTTCGCCTACTACCGGTTCCCCGGCCGCGGCACGTTGTTCGCGCTGGTGCTGTCGACGATGATGCTGCCCACCGCGGTCACCATGATCCCGGTCTACCTGATCTGGAACAGCGTGGGGCTCGCGACCACGCAGGTGCCCCTGTGGGCGCAGAACCTGTTCGGCAGCGCGTTCTACATCTTCCTGCTGCGCCAGTTCTTCCTCGGCCTGCCCCGGGACCTGTTCGAGGCAGCCAAGATCGACGGCGTCGGGCACTTCGGGCTGTTCTGGCGGATCGCGGTGCCGCTGTGCCGGCCAGCGCTGATCGTGACGTTCGTGTTCGAGCTGAAGGCGAGCTGGTCGGACCTGCTCAAGCCGCTGATCTATCTGCGCGACGTCGAGCTGTTCACCCTGCCGCGTGGGCTGAAGGCCATCTCCGACCGGTTCGGGCAGGCCGGTGAGCAGCAGTGGGAGCTCGTGCTGGCCGGCAGCGTGATCACGACGCTGCCGATGATCATCGTGTTCTTCCTGGCACAGCGGCACTTCATCCAGGGCATCGCCACCCAGGGACGCAAGGGATGACGGAGTCGCCGAGCGTGCTGGCGCTCGACATCGGGGGCACCAAGCTCGCGGCCGGGGTCGTCGACGGGACCGGGCGGGTCCGCTCGTTCCTCGCCGCGCCGACGCCGGCCGGTCCGGAGCGGGCGCTGGACCGGCTGTTCTCGTTGGGGCGCAAGGCGGTGGCCGACGCGGGCGCGGAGGTGGCGGCGGTCGGCATCGGCTGCGGCGGCCCGCTCGACGCCGACCGCGGCGTGCTGCTGTCGCCACCGCACCTGCCCGGCTGGCGGGACGTGCCGGTGGCGGAGCTGGCATCGGCCGCGTTCGGCCGGCCCGCGGCGGTGGACAACGACGGCACGGCCGCGGCCGAGGCGGAGCACCGGTTCGGTGCCGGGGTCGGCACCACCCACATGGTGTACCTGACGCTGTCGACCGGCGTCGGCGGCGGTGCCGTGCTCGACGGCCGCGTCTACCGCGGCGTCACGGGGAACGGCACCGAGCTGGGGCACGTCGTGGTCGAGCGCCGGGGCCGGCGGTGCCGGGGCTGCGGCGGCCGCGGTTGCCTCGAGGCGTACGTGTCCGGCACCTCCATCGCCGAGCGGGCCAGGGAAGCGGTCGACGCGACCAGCTCGTTGTCCACCGTGGCGGCCCTGACCGCGGCGGACGTCGTGGCGCACGCGACGGCCGGTGACGCGGTCGCGGCGCGGGTGTGGCGGGAGACCGTCGACGCGCTGGCCTGCGGGCTCACCTCGATCGTGAACGTGGTGGAGCCGGAGCTGGTCGTGCTCGGCGGCGGGGTCACCCGTGCCGGGGACGACGCGTTGACCGCGCCGGTGCGGGCGGCCGTGCGGGCCTCGGCCATGACCCCGGGCGGGAAGGCCGTCCGGGTCGAGCGGGCCGCGCTCGGCGACCACGTCGGGGTCGTCGGCGCGGCGGCGGTCGCGATGCGCCGCTTCTTGCGGGAGGACGCCGGTGAGCGCTGAGAACCTGGTGGAGCAGCTCGCGGACCACGTCGGCCTCGCGCGGCGGGTCGAGGAGCTGCTGCCCGAGCTGTCGGCGGTCGCCGACCTGCTCATCCGCACCTACGAGCGGGACGGGCGGCTGTTCACGTTCGGCAACGGCGGCAGCGCGGCCGACGCGCAGCACCTCGCGGCCGAGCTGATCGGCCGCTACCAGCGCACCCGTCGCCCGCTGCCGGCGTTGGCGCTCACCGTCGACCCGTCGGTGCTCACCTGCGTGGCCAACGACTTCAGCTACGAGGACGTGTTCGCGCGCCAGGTCACCGGCTTCGTCCGGCCGGGTGACATGGTGATCGCGTTCTCGACCAGCGGGCGGTCGGAGAACGTCGTGCGCGGCCTGCGCACGGCGCGGGAGATGGGCGCGGTCACGGTGTTCTTCGGCGGTTGCTCGGCGACCAGTCCGGCCGCCGAGCACGCCGACCACGCGCTGGTGGTGGACTCGGCGCAGACCGCACGGATCCAGGAAATGCACCTACTGCTCCTGCACCTGCTCAGCGAGCGGGTCGACGCATGGGCCGCCGGGGAGGGCTAACACCACATGGCTTCGGAAGACCGCCTGCTCCACATGATCGGCAACGCGCACATCGACCCGGTGTGGTTGTGGCAGTGGCCGGAGGGCTACCAGGAGGTCCGGGCCACGTTCGCCTCCGCCATCGCGCGGATGGCGGAGTACCCCGAGTTCGTGTTCACGTGCGACTCGGTGCTGTACCTGGCCTGGGTGGAGGAGCACGACCCGGACCTGTTCGCGGCGATCGGTGAGCGGATCGCGGACGGGCGCTGGCAGCAGGTCGGCGGGTGGTGGATCGAGCCGGACTGCAACCTGCCCGCAGGCGAGTCGTTCGTGCGGCAGGCGCTGTACTCGCAGCGGTACCTGCGGGAGAAGTTCGGCGTCACCGCGACCGTCGGGTGCAACGTCGACCCGTTCGGCCACAACGCCTCGCTGCCGCAGATCCTGCGGAAGTCCGGGATGGACTCCTACGTGTTCATGCGGCCGGGACCGCACGAGATGGCGTTGCCGGGACCGTACTTCTGGTGGGAGTCGCCGGATGGCACGCGGGTGCTCGCCTACCGCATCCCCCACGAGTACTGCAGCTCCGGGACCGACCTCGGGTACCAGATCGACAAGTCGCTCGCGCAGCTGCCCGCGGACGCGCCGGAGCTGATGGTGTTCTACGGCGTCGGCAACCACGGTGGCGGCCCCACCCGCGCGAACCTGGACAGCATCCGCCGCCTCGACGCGACCGGTGGTCTGCCTCGCCTGCGGTGTGGCTCGACTCGGGACTTCTTCGACCGGCTCCTGTCCGCGGGCGCGGACATCCCGGTGCACGCGGGGGAGCTGCAACACCACGCCGTCGGCTGCTACTCGGCGCACTCCGGCGTCAAGCGGTGGAACCGGCGTGCGGAGAACCTGCTCGCCAGGGCGGAGAAGTGGGCGTCGGTGGCGGCGGAGGTCGGCGGGATCGCCTACCCGGCCCACGAGCTGACCGAGGCGTGGAAGCTGGTGCTGTTCAACCAGTTCCACGACACGCTCGGCGGCGCGGCCATCGAACCGGCCTACGAGGACAGCCGGGACCAGTTCGGGCACGCGGTGTCCCTGGCCGGCGCCGCGTTCAACCGTTCCGTGCAAACGCTTGCGCGCCGGATCGGCATCGCCCAGGAGCCGGACATGTACCCGGTGGTCGTGTTCAACCCGCACCCGTGGCCGCTCGTCGCGGACGTGGAGTTCGAGTTCGGCGGGTTCCCGGCGTACGCGGCGCGCGTGGTCGACGACCGGGGCGAACCCGTTGCCGTGCAACGCACGCGCTCGAAGGCCATGGTCGACGGGTGGCGGCGCCGGCTCGCGCTCGCCGTCGAGGTGCCGCCGCTGGGGTACCGGACCTACCGGATCTACCCGGCCAGCGGCACGGCGGCCGCGCCGGCCGTGACCGCGACGGACACGTGCCTGGAGAACGAGTTCGTCTCCCTGGAACTCGATCCGGCCACGGGATGGCTGCGCGCGCTGCGGGACAGGGTCTCCGGCACGGACCTCGTCGCCGGCGGCGCCCACGCGGTGGTGGTCGACGACCGGTCGGACACCTGGGGCCACCGGGTGCGGTCCTACGACAACGCCGCCGGCGCGTTCGAACCGAGGTCGGTGCGGCTCGTCGAGCACGGACCGGTGCGCTCGGTCGTGCGGGTGGTCAGCGCGTACGGCTCGTCCACGCTCGTCGAGGAGTACGTGCTGGGCGCGCGGGACCGGCACGTCGAGGTGCGCGTGACGCTGGACTGGCACGAGCGGCGGAAGCTGCTGAAGCTCCGGTTCCCGACCACGCTGTCCGAGGTGACCGCGACGTTCGAGATCCCGTACGGGCACCTGTCCCGGCCCGCGAACGGCAGCGAGGAGGCGGCGCAGGCGTGGGTCGACGTGTCCGGGACCCTGCCGGACGGCCGCCGGGGCGGGCTGGCCGTGCTCAACGACGGCAAGTACGGGCACGACGTCCGCGACGGCGACATCGGGGTCACCGCGGTGCGCAGCCCGGTCTACGCGTGGCACGAGCCGAAGGAGCTGGACGACGACGAACTGGACGGCGAGCTGTACACGTTCCAGGACCAGGGCCGCCAGGAGTTCACCTACCGCCTCGTGCCGCACGCCGGCGACTGGCGGTCGGCGTCGGTCGTGCGGCTGGCGGCGGAGCTGAACCAGCCGGCGTTCCCGCTGCTGGAGTCCTACCACGAGGGCGACCTGCCCCAGGCCCTGTCGTTCATGGCGGTGTCGGCCGGCAGCGTGGTGCCCACGGTGCTGAAGATGGCGGAGGACGGGCCGGACGCGTTGGTGGTGCGTGCCTACGAGTCCGCCGGCCGGGCGTGCGAGGCGACGATCGAGGTGCTCGGGCGGGCGGTGACGGCGACGTTCGGTCCCGCGGAGATCAAGACCTTCCTGGTGCCCCGCGACCCGGCCGAGCCCATCAGGGAGACGGACCTCGTCGAGTGGTCGGCGTGGCCGGAGCAGGCGGCGGACCCGAGGTCCGAGCCGCCCGCGTCACCGGCGGCATCGGCCGTGGAACCCGGAGTGGAGGCGCGTGCCTGAGCTGGTCGTGTACGGCGCGACGGCGGCCGGCGTGTGCGCCGCGGTCGCCGCCGCCCGCCACGGCGTCCAGGTGACGTTGCTGGCGCCGAGCCGCCACGTGGGCGGCATGGTGTCCGGCGGCCTCGGCTACACCGACATCGGCGACCCCAGGGTGGTCGGCGGCCTGGCGGCGGAGTTCCGCGCCGAGGTGGCCGCGCACTACGGCAGTTCGTCGTACGCCGGGCCGGAACCCCGGGTCGCGGAGGCGATCCTCACCTCGTGGCTGTCCCGCGCGGGCGTGGAGGTGGTCTTCGACCCCGCCATGCCCTCGGTGTCCATCGTGGACCGCAGGATCGACGCCGTCGGGCCGTACCGCGCCGGCGTGTACGTCGACGCCTCCTACGAGGGCGACCTGCTCGCCGCCGCCGGCGTGAGTTACCGCGTCGGCCGGGAAAGCCGTGCCCTGCACGGCGAGCCACTGGCCGGCCGCACGGAACCGGCGCCGGGCAAGCACCAGTTCATGCCGTACCTCAACCCGTTCGCGGCCGACGGTTCCCTGCTGCCGCTGCTGGACCCGGGCGCGGAGGTCCCGGTCGGCGAGGGCGACGGCCGGGTGATGGCCTACGGCTACCGCGTGTGCCTGTCCAGTGGCCCGTCGCGGCTGCCGTTCGAGCGCCGCGACGGTTTCCACGACGAGGAGTGGGAACTGGCCAGGCGGTACTTCGCGATGGTGCCGGAGCCGGGTGAGTTCCTCGGCCTGGTGCCGAACCTGCCGAACGGCAAGTGCGACGGCAACTCGATCGGCCCGCTGTCGCTGAACCTGCTGGACGGCTCGCAGCAGGGCTACGCCGACGGGGACCCGCCGCGGCGCGCGGAGATCGTGCGCCGGCACCAGGAGTACACACAGGACTTCCTGTACTTCATGTCGGCCGAGGGCCCGCCGGCCGTGCGCAAGGCGCTGTCGGAGTGGGGTTTCGCCCACGACGAGTTCGGCGGCGGCCTGCCGCACCAGCTGTACGTGCGCGAGGCGCGCCGCATGGTGGGCGAGTACGTGCTGACCCAACACGACCTGACCCGCGCGGCCCAGTACGACACGGTGGCGATGGGCTCGTACCACATGGACATCCGCGAGGTCCGCCGCACGTGGCGGTGGGTGTACGAGCACCCGGACCCGATCCCGTCGGTCTACAACGAGGGCTACCTGTCCGCGCCGGTGCCGCCGTACCAGATCCCGTACCGGTGCCTGGTGCCCCGGGTCCGCGAGTGCCGGAACCTGCTCGTACCGGTGTGCGTGAGCGCGTCGCACCTCGCGTTCAGCTCGGTGCGCATGGAGCCCCAGTACGAGATGCTGGGCCACGCCGCCGGCCTGGCGGCCGTGGAGGCGCTGGCGAGGGACGTCGTGGTGCAACGGGTGGACGTGCCGGCCCTGCAGGCGAGGTTGGCCGAGGAGGGCGCGGTACTGGCACTCTAGAGCCGGCGGGTCGATCCTCGGGGCTCGAAGGTCGGTGCCAGCCACTCCTGGCGCGGTGGCCCGGTCAGTTCGCCGGAGAGGCGGGCCAGCAGCAGCTCCGCGGCCCGGGCGCCGAGTGCCACCACCGGCTGCGACACGGCCGACACCGCGGGCTGCACCATGGTCATCCACGGCAGGTCGTCGAACGCGACGAGTGAGATGTCCCTCGGTACCCGCAGCTTCCGGCGTCGCAGCTCCTGCCAGACGCCCGAGGCCATGAGGTTGTTGGCGGCGAACACGGCCGTCACGTCCGGTTGGCCGTCCAGCAGCTCCGCCAGTGCCGCGGCCGCGTCGCCGGGGCCGAAGCCCACGCGGGCAACGAGTTTCGGGTCGAACCGGACCTTCGCCGCCCGCAGCGCGGCCCGGTAGCCGGCCAGGCGGCCGCGGCCGGTCGTCCACTCCAGCTCGTCGATCAGGAACGCGATCCTGCGGTGTCCGAGCGAGAGCAGGTGCTCGGTGGCCACGCGGGCGCCCTGCTCGGAGTCGACGAGGACCGCGTCGCAGCGGCTCTCGGCCGTCTGGCGGTCGACCTCGACGACGTGCACGCCCTGCGCGGTCAGCAGGGTGCTGGCCTCCGCGGTGACGGGCGTGATGATCGCGCCGGGGACGCGCATGGCGAGCAGGGTGCGCGCCCTCGCCAGCTCGCGGCCGGTGTCGCCGTCGTCGTTGACCAGCACCATCTGGTAGCCGGCCGCGGTCAGCACCTGCTCGATGCCGGCGGCCAGGTCGGCGTAGAACTGGTTGCGCAGGTCGGAGATCAGCACCCCGACCAGCCGGCTGGTCCGCCGCTTGAGGCTGCGGGCGAACTCGTCCGGCACGTACCCCAGCTGGTCGGCGGCCGCGAGCACCCGCACCTTCACCGACTGCGCCGCGTAGCCCTGCCCGGTCAGCGCCCGCGACGCCGTCGAGGGGGACACCCCCGCCGCCCGCGCCACGTCACCGATGGTGACCCGCCGGGGCGCTAGTTCACTCACGACCCCCTCACACCCCTCCTCGCAGGCTCCGAGCAGGGTTCGCTCGGTAGTTCCGCGCGCGGTAGTTCGCTACGCAAGCTTCGCCTACGCGGCCGCTTCCTGCCAGGGTCTCGCGGAACTGTCCACCAACTCGGCCAGCCGCTTCAACCGGTCCACCGCGCGGGACCGCAGCAGCGGCGTCGGGTCGGCGAGCGTGTCGCTCCAGATGGCGCGCCCGGCGAGGAACCCGGACGCCCCCGCGTGGCACGCGGCCCGCACGGCGCGCGGGAACGCGTCGATCGGCACGCCCTGGGACAGCACCACCCACGGCACCGGCACGGTGGCGGAGATCCGCTCGGACACGCGCCCGACCTGGACCTCGTCGATCCCGCGCCGGGGCACCTGCGCCTTGTACAGCGACGGCCGCAGCGCGCCCAGCTCCGCCGCCGCCTCGACCTGCAGCTTGTCGAAGTCGACGTCCGACCCCGGGCGCACCACGCCCTCGAGGATGGACAGCAGCCCGGCCGACTCACAGCGCCGGACGAACTCGGCGGCCATGGCGAGCCGGGCCTCCCGGTGCTCGTCCGGTCGCCACACGAGCAGGAGCTTCATGGCCGCCACCCCGCGCTCGCGCACGTGGGCCGGGTTGATCTCCTCGTCGAGCGAGGTCTCGACGACGGGACCGCCTTCCGGTGGGTGCCGCAGCCGGTCGGCGGCGAGGATGAGCCCGCACGAGGGCGGCAGCAGCCGTTCGGCGAGCACCTGGTCGAACCCGTAGGTGCGATCGATCAGGAACCCGCTCGCGTAGGCGCCGAGCTCGGCGGCGACGGCGAGCTTGAACTTCGTCAGGTCGCTGTCGGGCACCGGTGCCGGTGAGTGCGCGGCCAGCATCGTGCGCAGGCTCTCCCGCTGGTCCATCGCCACCATGGCCAGGCCACCGGACGGTCGCGCCAACTCGGCCAGGCTAGTCATGCCACCTCCCGTCCCCCGGGACCCCGTGTCCCAGTAGATCGCGTCGTGTCGGTTGGCGAGGATGTCGTCGCGCGACGACACAGCGCTACGTGCACTCGTCACCACCGCCTCTGCCGTTCCAAGAGAGTCCATCACATCTCTCGGCGGACGTGCGCTCGCGTCCATACGGCAACCAGGTGAAGGTCGGCGAAGGCGCCTACTGGGAGTGGTCCTCTGTGTATCGGTCGCACTGGTCCACAGTGGACAAAGGGGACCTGTGAGCCTAGTACTCGCATCCGTATTTGTCTACGGCCTGCTCGGTGACCGGATGACCGGATGGTCCGGTCCGTCGGGTATCCCGTTCGCGCTTACCGGCGAGTCGCATGTGGAGGCCGCGTTGAACATTTCTGACCGGGCGAAAGTGTAATTCGGAAAACGGTGGCCGGCTGCCGGACCCCCGGGGAGGACGACCTACCCGCTGGGCCCTGGAGTCGGCTCCTTCTCCACAGCACGTACTACCTGTGGTTGCTGGTGCGGAACCGCTCGCGGGGTCGACCTCGACGGGCAGGGGACGCGGAGCCTGGCCTTCTCCGGGTGCCGTACGGGGCTCGGTCGCGGCACGCCGAGCACGCGGCGGATTCCGATGAATATGGGCGAGGGAAAAACTGTCGAATAGGGGTGAGTAATGGGTGGTCGTAAATTTCAGGCGGTTGTTTCGCTCTGTCGATCCCGTGATCCCCGGGTCCGCGGAGTTCCTGGCGCCACCACCGACCTTCCCGCATAGCCTGCCTCGCGCTCGCCTGTCAAGGATCAAGATCAATCTTCACATGATTCACACCTCGCGGCCACCCTGGGGGAATCGTCCAACCTGGACAATGGGCGATGTCGGACCTCGCCCGATCTCCGGACGCGGAGGAGGCGCGTGACCTGGCAATTGCCGGCCAAAGTCGTAGGTCTGACCAGTGGCTGCCGTGGATGCTTGCCGAGCCGGTCGTGTCGCACCCGCGTAGGTCCGACCTTGCGTGCTGTCGGATGGGCCACATCCCGAGCGTTCAAGCAGGTCGGAGCACATATGCACGTGCATCTGCACGTGCATGGAGGGCGATAACGCGGATCGCTATCGGCGGGTATGGGATTGGTAGTGAAACTTACCGGGCGACGGCAATCACCGCTCGTACAACAATTGTGTCACACGACTTCTCTGATCTTTGTTGATAAGTAACATTCGACGCGATAGCTGCCACTCGGTGCCAGCTTTGATAGGGGTGAAAGCTGGGGTGAAGCTGGATGGACGCAATACTCGGAATTCTGGGTAAGACCGCGTTGCTGGTGGGTGGCGGACCGGACGAGGAGTGGGGTAAGCCGCGCGAGCGGGCCGTGCTCGCGACACTTCTCGTGCACGCGAACGAGACCGTGTCGACCGACACGCTGGTGCGGTGGGTATGGCCGAGGGACAAGCCGGCGCCGCTGTCTCCCGACCCGACTTTCGACACGTACGTCGCACGCATCCGACGCACCCTGGCGCGGCTGCCGTTCGGGCCGCGGCTGGTGGCCGAGGACGGCGGTTACCGGCTGGACGTCGACCCGTCGCTCGTCGACCTCCAGCAGTTCCGGCGGCGCGTCGACCAGGCACGGGACGCCCGTGACCCCGCCCAGGTGGTCGAGCTGATCGAGGCGGCGCTCTGGCTGTGGCGCGGGCTCCCGCTGGCCGACCTCACCACCGAGCCCGCCAAGGTCTGGCGCGAGCGGGTGATGCGCGAGGACTGGCTCGCCGCGCACCTCCTCCGCGTGCGGGCGCTGCTCGACCTCGGCTGGCACGAGAAGGCGCTCGGCGACCTCGACGAGCTGCGGGCCGACTTCCCGGACGACGTCGGCCTCGCGGAGCTGCGGCTCACCGCCCTCTACCACCGGCGCCGGTTCACCGAGGCCACCCGGTACTTCCTCACGACCTACCACCGCCTCCGCGACGGCGGCGACGAGCACGGCGCACAGCTGCTGAGCCGGCACCACGCCGCCCTCGCCGCCGCGCACCCCGTGCCGGCACTCCCGGAACCGACCCTGGTGCCCCGGCAGCTGCCCGAGGACATCCCCGACTTCGTGGGGCGCCGCGCGGAGCTGACCGGGCTGGACCGGGTGGCGGACTCCGGGGTGGTACTGCTGGACGGCCCCGGCGGCGTGGGGAAGACCGCGCTCGCCGTGCACTGGGCCCACCGGGTACACGCCAGGTTCCCGGACGGCCAGGTGTTCGTGAACATGCGCGGGCTCACCGCGCGCCGGCAGGTCGACGTCGCCGCGGTCGTCGACGACATGCTGGTCGCGCTGGGGCAGCCACCCGAGCCGGGGCTCGGCAGGCGGCAGCGGGAGCGGTTGCTGAAGGTGCTGGTCGCGGACCGGCGCATCCTGGTGGTGCTGGACAACGTCGCCGACGCCGACCAGATCCGGCCGTTCCTCGCGCTGGTCCCGTCCTGCCTGGTCGTCGTCACCAGCCGCCGCCGGCTGACGCTGCCGTCGTCCATGGCCGTGCTGCGGGTGCCGGTCCGGCCGCTGAGTGCGGAGAGCGCGACCGTACTGCTGTCGGTGCGGGCGTTCGGCCGGATCCCGGACGCCGCCCGCGTCAGCACGTTCTGCGGCGGTCTGCCGTTGCTGATCACGGTGCTCGCCGGGCAGCTGACCGGCACGTCGCCCGCGTACGTCGGCGAGCTGGTCACCCGGCTCGACCGCAGGCGCATCCTCGCGGCGGCCGGCCAGGACGGTGCCGCCTCGCGGCCGGCCGAGTCCTGCCTCACCTGGGCCTACCAGGCGCTGGCCGCGCCCGAGCGGCGGCTGTTCCGGTTGCTGGCGCTGCACCCGAGCGAGGACATCCCGGCGGAGGTGGCGTACGCGTGCGACGGCCGGACGCCGGACGAGACCCTCGCGAGCCTGATGTGCCTGTCGGCCGCCCACCTGCTCGAGCCGTCTGTGGACCTCGACCGGTTCGTCCGGCACGACCTGCTCGCGGAGTTCGCGGCACGCTGCCTGGAACGCGACGAGACCGAGGGCGAGCTCCGCGCCGCGCGGGACCGGTTGTTCGACGCCTACGTGGCTGCCGCGCGCCAGGCGGCGGGGGTCGCGTGCCCGGGATACGTGGCACGGCACGAGGAGCTGGCACCGTTCGCCGACGCGGACGAGGCGCTGGCGTGGTTCGCCCACGAGCGGTTCACGTTGACGGCCGTCCTGCGCGAGGCCTACGACGAGGGGCGGGACGCCCAGGTCCGGCAGCTGGCCGACCCGGTGGCGGCGCTGCTCGAACGCGCCGGCAACGCGGTCGAGTGCAGGACGGTCCGCCAACTCGCCGTCGACGCGACACGCAGCGCCGGCGAGCCGGCGGCCGAGGCCGCGGCACTGCGGGACCTCGGCGCGGCGCACCTGCTGCTGGGTGAGCAGGACGCGGCCCAGCGGTGCCTGGCGGCCGCCGCGCGCATGGCCCCCGCCGACGACCTGCGGTGCGGGCATGTCGCCGTGTTCGACCAGCTGGGACAGCTGGCCATGCTCCGCGACGACCGGGTCGAGGCGCTGACCCTGTTCCGCCGCGGCCTGGAGGTGGCCGAGCGGGCCGGCGACCTCGCGGGCCTGTGCTGGTTGCACTACCGCATCGCCCAGGTGCTGCGCGTCGCCAACCGCGTCGAGGACGCCCTGGCACACCTCCGGCAGGCGTGGGCCGTCTCCCGGCAGGTCGACGAACGCGCGGCGGAGGCCGCCACCCTCGCCGAACTGGGCGCGACCTACCGCGACATCGGCGACACCTCCGCGGCCCTCGCGTACTGCGAGGAGGCGTTGGCAATTGCCGAAACCGTCCCGGACCTCACGGCGGCCGCGTTGATCTGCGTCACACTGTCGACAATTGGCCGGGAAAGCCGCTGGTTCGACGAGGCCGTCGCCTACAGCCGACGAGGCGTGGAACTCCTCCGCGGCACACAGGACCTCGCCACCCACGCCCAGGTAACAGCCGCCCACGGCGACGCCCTGTACCGCAGCGGCGAACCCCTGGAGGCGGTGCTGATGTGGCAGCAGGCGGCGGACCTGTACGAACACGCGGGCGTGCGCGTACTGGCCATGCGCCTACGCAGCCGCTCCGAAAGCCGACGAATCGGCACCTCAGCACCACAAGCACGCGCCGGCTCCCCAGCCCTCGACGCCATCGAACCACCCGTCCCGGCCCGGGAAAGCGACGTGTGGACCTAGAGGTACTTGGCTGGCGCGGCAACACAATCAGCCTCGACACCCGCACGTTCGCCGGACACATCTCACGCATGGAATCCGGGGAGGTGGGCTGGATCGTGTTCGGCGAGAGCGTGGTTGGTGGCAGCAGGTTCGGGGATGTGTCCTGCGTTTGACGTTCGGGGAGATGCACCGTACGTCTGAAATCCGGAAAGGCGGGCAGGACAGCATCCATCCCAAACCCCCGCACCCACCCCCAATTCCCCCGCGCCCTCCAGCCTCCCAGCCCCGGACCCCAGCCCCCGGACCCCCACCCTCCTGGACCCCCGGACCCCCGGACCTCCCGGCCCCCCGCCTCCCGGACCTCCGCCCCCTGAACCCGGCCCCCCATCCCAGACCCCCCACCCCCGGACCCCGCACCCCACCCCGCCCCCCGTGCCCCCGGCCCCCACCCCCCCGGCCCCCCGCCCCGCCTCTCCGCACCCCCACCTTCCCCGGAACGCATCCCC
>NZ_JBJMIE010000362.1:0-2355 GCF_045807065.1 Actinophytocola sp.
CGAACACCCGGACGTAGTCGCCGACCAGCTTCGCCAGCCGCCGCATGGCCCTGCCGTGCGAGCGCGACTCGCCGAGCTGGATCGCGGCCTGCAGCCGCACCTCCAGCGTGTCGGGGTGGTCGGGACCGAGTCGTGCGTGGCAGTCGTCCAGCAGCTCGGCGAACATGCGGCTGGCGACCTTCGGCTCGATCTCCTGGGTGAAGCGGGCGAGCATGCTGCGCAGCAGGAGGGTGTCCGGGTCGTCGGGCGAGATGCCGGCCAGCGTCTCGTGCAGGAGTGCGACGGCCCGTCCCGGCTCGGCGCCGGAACCGATCACCTCGGCCAGCGCGGCCTTCGCGCCCGGCACGTCGCAGCTCGCGGCCTTCTCGAACGCCGCCTCGGCCACCTCGAACCGGGCCACGCGACGGGCCGTGAGACCGATCCCCAGTGCCTGCGCGGGATCGCACCACTCCACCAGGCGGTGCCACACCGGCATCGGCACCGGGTCGGGCACGAGGTCGATCAGGTAGTCGAACGCGCGGACGCGACCTTCGCCCGCGGGCATGAGCAGGCTGCTGGCGCCGCGAACCGGTCTCGTCGCCCAGCTCACGGCGTCGTCGAGGGGTTCCGGGCGCAGCGTCGCGCCGCCGCGGGTGTCCAGGTAGTGCTCGGCGAGGTCCGCGAGCAGGTCCACCGGCACCGGGTCGGCCAGGCCCGCACGCCGACAGTCGACCGCCGCCGCGACGAGTGCCGCGGCTCGGGGGTGCCCGCCGGGGCGCCACGCGTTCCGCCAGTCCCGCGCCAGCTCCGGGCCGTCGGCCAGCAGCTCGGCTAGCCCGAACGTGTCGGTCATGCGCAACGCCGACCGCACGCGCCGGTCGCCGGACCGGCGTGCCCGGTCCAGCTCCGGCCCGCTCCACCGGCGCGGCAGCGGGATCTCGACCGCCAACCGCAACACCTCCCGCGCCGTGCGCCACCCGTCCCGCTCGTCGCCGCCGAGACCGGCCTCGTGGCGCGCGCCGAACCGGTCCAGCTCCGCGACGCGGATCGTGCCGAGCACCACGGCGTCCGCGGCCAGCATCCGGTGCAGCAGCGGCACGGTCAGGCCGTGCGCACCGAAGTAGCGCTCGACGTCGTCCAGCCACACCACGCACCGCCGCTGGTCGACGACCGTCTCCACCACGGTCCGCACGGACTCCCGCGACGCGGGCGCGACGAGGTGGTGGTCGGGGAGCACCCGCCGCACCGACTCGTAGGCGACGCGGGACTTACCCGCCGTCGACTCACCGGACAGCAACACGAACCCGCCGGCCCGCAACGCCTCGTCGACCTGGCCGTCGACGTCCCGGCTGACGTACGCGGGCACCTGGCCGGCGCCGTCCCGCGCCGCGGGGTGCACCCCGAGGAGAACCGGATCGTCCAGGTCGCGAACCCGCCGCGGCCGCCCGCCGATGACCTGGTCCGGCAACGCCGTCCTGACCTCGGCGCCCCGGTCCACGAGCGCCCGCCCCCGCGCCCCGAACACCCCGAGCACCGCCGTGACCACCCCGGTGACCGCCGCGGCCACACCACCAGCGAGCAGGTAACCGGCCACCGTCCCCACCGCGGCCCCGACCACGGCCACGCCCACGAGCAGCAGCCACCCCTTCGCCCGGCGAGACACCATGCGCCGACGTTATCGGGTTAGCGGTGTTGAATTGCCTCGCTCCGCTCGGCGGTTCGCGGCCTGTTCCCGGCGTCTTCCCTCCCTGCGCTGCTCAGCGAGGGTCGCTGCGCTCCCGTCGCCTCCGCTGCTCACTCGGTCCAGACGCCGGCGGCCGCTCACGGGTGGCTTGCCTCGCTTCGCTCGGCGGTCCAGGCCGTGCGGTAGGCGTTCGGGCTGGTGCCCACGACGCGCTTGAACCGCTCGCGGAAGGCGGTGGGGGAGCCGAAGCCGACCTCGCTCGCGATGCGGTCGACGGGGTGGGTCGTGTTCTCCAGCAGGTACTGGGCCTTGCGCACGCGTTCGCGGTGCAGCCACTGCAGCGGTGTCGTACCGGTCTGTTCGCGGAAGCGGCGGTTGAGGGTGCGTGTGCTCATGCCGGCCCGCGTGGCGATGTCGGCCAGCGTCAGGTCGACCGACGTGTTGTCGGAAAGCCAGTGCAGCAACGGTTCCAGCTCCGCGCCGCGCGGCACGGCCGGCTGGTCGTGCACGATGAACTGGGCCTGCCCGCCCTCGCGTTCCAGTGGCATCACCGACCGCCGCGCCGTCTCCGCCGCCACGGCGGAGCCGAAGTCGCGGCGGACCATGTGCAGGCACATGTCCAGGCCGGCGGCCGCGCCCGCGGAGGTCAGGAACTGCCCGTTGTCGACATAGAGCACGTTCGGGTCCACGTC
>NZ_JBJMIE010000363.1:0-3654 GCF_045807065.1 Actinophytocola sp.
CACTCTAACACTAAACCACGCTAATCCAAACTCGAGACGTTGCCACCCTCCTGGTCGATGGCGACGATCAGCGGGATGTGCGTGTTCGAGCTGATCGCGGCCCGCTGCAGGCCGTTGGACAGGGCCGTCACCTGGGCCGGGTCGTCCACGTTGTCGGTGCCGCTGTTGTTGAAGTAGATGACGCCGCCGACGCCGTACTTCTGGATCACCTGCGCGGGCGTGTCGACGCCGTAGTTCGTCTGGTTGGTGGGGTTGACCTCGTTCGCGCTCTTGCCCCACACGGAGACGACGAACAGCTGGGCGATCTTCTGGTCGAGCGACATGCCGTGCATGACCCGCTTGGCCACCGCCTCGGCCGCCAGGCCGGGGCCTATCTGCGGCCTCGCTGTGCCGGCCACCGCCGCGGGTGGGTGCACGCCGTTAACCATGGCAGCGGTCGCCACCACCGCGATCGCGGCGGACAGGGAGCGACGGGCGGACGATCTGGACAAGGACACAGCGGCCTCCTTGGCCGGCCGAGCGGGACAATCCGTAACCTCTTAACCGAGAGCTTGCAGCACTGGTAAGTTACCCACAAGGTCATCTCGTGGACAAGCAGGTGTTCGGACTAACCTAACCCGCCGCACCGACAAAAGCGCGTGCCGTGACTTTCCCCAGAAAGTAACTGGGCGACCCCGGTCCGCCTGGGAAAGGCGGTCTGGGGTCGCCCAGTCAGCCGCACGAGCACTTCGGGTTACCAGGCGTGCAACGGTGTCGTACCTACCCGGCCTCGGCGTCCGGCGTCCCGGTACGCAGTCCTTGACGACATGCCTCCCGCGGCGTGCTGCGCGTGGGTGCCCGGTGCTCGTGCACGGAGTTCCACCGGGGTGGACCAGGCTTCTCTTCGACTGGCCCCTGGCCGACTGGAAGTCCGCATCTCCTTTGTACTCAGTGGTCAAGGTCACTTCAAGACCACGGTCGGGTGCACCGTTACAGACTCCATCAGTGGTTGAGGGCAACTCATCGTGAGCGTATTCTTCTCGCTCACGGTAATGAATGTTCACTTTCGCCGGGCCAGTGCCATTCCTTGAAATGTCTCAACGTTTCCGGCGGCGGTGGATGCCGTACCAGGTGGCTCCCGCGGTCGCGATCGCGCCGAGACTGATGGCGGTCATGGCGACGGCCGCGCCGGACGGTTGGAAGCGGGACCGCAGCGACACCGGTTTGGTGAACTCGAGGATCGGCCAGCCACGTTGGGTAGCCAGCGCCCGCAGTCCTCGGTCCGGATTTACTACGTTCGGGTGACCGACGGCCTCCAACATCGGGAGGTCGGTGATGGAGTCGGAGTAGGCGTAGCTCGCGCCGAGGTCGTAGCCGTGGGTCGCCGCGAGTTCCTTCATCGCGGTGGCCTTGTTCTCGCCGTAGCAGTAGAACTCGATCTCGCCGGTGTACTTGCCCTTCGCCTCGACCATGCGGGTGCCGAGGCTGTGCGTCGCGCCGATCATCTCCGAGATGGGCGTGACGATCTCGGCCCCGGACGCCGAGACGACCACGATGTCCAGGTCCTCGTCCCGGTGCCGCGCGACCAGGTCGGTGGCCTCCGCGTAGACCAGCGGGTCGACGACGTCGTGCAGCGTCTCCTCGACGATGGCGCGCACCTGCTGGACGTCCCAGCCGGTGCACAGGGCGGCGAGGTGGGCGCGGATGCGCTCGACCTGGTCGGCGTCGGCCCCGGACGCGGCGAACACGAACTGGGCGTAGGCGCCCTTGAGCACCGCCCGCCGGTTGATCAGACCGTTGCGGAAGAACGGCCGGCTGAAAGCCAGCGTGCTGGACTTGGCGATCACCGTCTTGTCCAGGTCGAAGAAGGCGGCGGCGCGCGGGCCGTGGCGTTCGGTCACCCGGCCCAGCATAGGAGTGACATATCGGTTGTCGCGGGTTGGCGCAGGTGGTGCACGTTGGGGCCGACTTGTTGCGGCACTTCGAGCAAGTTGCAACCAAGACTGGGAGCCAACGGGATACAGTGGTCTCATCCGGCGTCATGCCGGACCGGTTCAGTCCGACCCCCCGGGGCTGAACCTCTGACGACCCCCGTCCCTCCCCCCTGGCGGGGGTCGTCCCTTTTCACATCTGCCATTCGGCAGTTGTCCACAGCCGCCCCAGTTGTCCACATGTTGATCTTGGGCCGTTGATCCCCACCCCGCTCCCGCCCGATGGTGGAACCAGACCCGGGCACTCCGCCCGGCAACGGACCCGAGGGGGATGTGGTGGACGCGAACCGGCCGGTGGCCTTCGTATCCGACGAGGCACTGCTCGACGACCTGTTGAAGGTCGCCGTCGCGGCGGCCTGCGAGCTGGAACGCGTCCCGGACGCCGCGGCAGCACGACAACGCTGGTCCAGTGCCCCGCTGATCCTCCTGGACCAGGCGGGCGTAGCCGGATGCGCGGCCGAGTCGCTGCCACCCCGCGCCTCGATCGTCGTGGTAGCCACCGATCCGGAGCCGCCGGAACTGTGGAAACAGGCGATGGAGATCGGCGCGGAACGCGTGATAACCCTGCCCGGCGCCGAACCCTGGCTGGTGAACGCCCTGGCCGACGCGATGGAGGGCCCGGCGAGCAGCACGGGCAAGGTCCTGACGGTCCTCGGCGCGAGGGGCGGCGCGGGCGCGTCCGTCTTCGCCGTGGCAGTAGGCCTGACCGCACTACAGGCGGGTGACAACACCCTCCTGATCGACTGCGACCCCAAGGGCGGCGGCCTGGACCTGGTGCTGGGCGCGGAGACGGAGAAAGGGCTCCGCTGGCCGGACATGCGACTGAGCGCGGGCAGGGTGGCAGCCGCCTCGCTGCACACGTCGCTGCCGGCGAGAAGGCGGGGCAAGGCCCAACTGACCCTGCTTTCCGGCGCACGCCAGGGTGAGGCCCCGCCCCCGGACGCGGTGGCCGCCGTCATCGAAGCCGGCCGCCGTGCGGGCGAGGTCGTGATCTGCGACCTCCCGAGGCGGCTGGAAGCAGCGTCCTGGACAGCGATAGACCGCGCCGACCTGACGGTCATCCTCGCCCCGGCCGAGATCCGCGCCGCGGTGAGCGCCAGACAACTGGCAAGGGAACTGACAGACCGAGGCGCGAGTCCGCAGTTGGTTGTCCGCGGCCCGTCCCCGGGCGGCCTCCGCGCGGACGAGATCGCGGCCTCAGCAGGCATCCCCCTCCTGGCCGCGATGCGCCCCGAACCCCAGCTGGCCCAGTCCCTGGAACGCGGCGACTTCCACCCGAGGCCAAGGGGCCCACTGACCCACGCGGCCCGAGCAACCCTCCAGGAACTGGCCGCGACCCCCACCAGACCCCATCGAGACCAAGGCGACCTGAGGGCAGCCTCATGACCCGCGCCGCCCCCACAACGTCCTCACCCGCTTCACCCTTCAGCGGGCCAGAGGGACGGCAGGTGCCGGGCCGAGCCTCCAAAGACCATCTCGGTCCGGCGCCCAGCCACCATCCGCCACCGACTGGCGACATGGCCGACCACGTGTCCGCACTCGGTCTGACGCCGCACAAGCAAGTCCCGCCGGCAGCCTCCATGCAACTGCCGGTGTGGACGGCAGGTGCACGACCCCGCACCTGCCACCACCGTCCGCACACTTCAACCCCCAGCAGGTGCGGACGGCAACCGCCTGGGCCGGG
>NZ_JBJMIE010000364.1:0-7271 GCF_045807065.1 Actinophytocola sp.
GCGGGAACGCAACGACACCATGACCTCGTCCGCACCCGGCGCGGCGTCATCCCACTGACCTACCGTCACGGCCCCAGTGAATGCCACCGAGCAGTGGCTGTCAGGACACGAAAAGAGGGGACACCGGCGTCACCGCCCGGAAATCAGGTCACCGCCGTCGTCGAGCAACTCCTTGTGCGGGTCGCGGCGGAGGATCTCGGTGATCGGCTCGGGTCCGCGCAGACTCCGCACGGACGCCACGGCTGGCGTGTGCACAAGGTGGCGAGCCTGGGCGAGGGTCAGGCCGCTCATCCGCTCGACCGCCTCCGCGAGGTCGGTGCGGTCGTACTCCCCCAGGAGAACGGCACGCAGTTCGCCGGTCCGCGCGAGGAGCTGTGGCTGTTCCCTTCGGAGGTAGGCGGGCAACGCGGCGCAGCCGTCGGTGAACGGTGAGAACACCATGCAGGTCAACTGTTCCTCGGACAGCCCGTATACCGCCTCGCTGTACTCCTGCGCCCGTGCCCGCATCCGCGCCAGGTTGTCCGTGCCCGTGTACCGCATGCGCATCACGTCGACCAGGTTCTCCGGCATGTCCTTCGCACGCATCAGGTTCAGCCCGAACCTCAGGTACTGCGCGATCCCCTCCGCGTAGTCGCGTCCGTGCAGCCGCTCCGCGCGGAGCCCTTGCAGGTGTGCCATGAGCAACGGGTTCGCGCAGTCGGACTCGGTGAAGTTGAACGCCGCCTCCTCGAACCGGAACCCCAGGAAGCCGGTGAGGAACGACCAGTGCGGCCCCGACGAGTAGTCGGTGTAGTCGTAGACGGAGAAGAACCGGACCGCCCGGTCGGAGAGCGTCACCGCTCGACTCGACCGCGTGCCGGCGTCGTCGCCGTGCAGGTCCCGGAAGTACACGTCGGACAGTGCCGCGACAGTCCGCTGGAAGCCGGGGAATCCGCTGTCCCGGTCCCTCGTGGGGAGCACCCGTTCGGCCAGGCGCCTGATCCAGACCTGGTACATCCGCTGCTCCCGGCCGGAGTCACCGGTGATGATCAGGTCGACGCCGCCCGCACCCCCGACACCGTCGGTCGCGGCGGCGAACGCGCTGACCATGTCGATGTTGCAGGAGTTGCAGAACGTCGGCCGTCCACTGCCTGCCGCGCGGTGGCCGGCCATGAGCACGTCCGCCCGGTAACGCCGCAGCATGGCCGGATCCAGCGGCTGGTCGGGGGCGAACGGACCGACCGTGGCCCCGTTCCGCAGCAGTAGTTCGCACCTGTCGTCCCCGGACATACCCAGCGCGTCGTAGACCCTGGCGATGTTGGCCAGGACGTCCGGTGCCATTCCGGGCTGCATGTTGGTGACGACGCGGACGTCGAACGTCACTCCCGAGGTCCGCAGCGCCAGCAGCTGCACCACCCTGACGAACGCGACGGTGTAGGAACTGTCCTTGCCGCCGCCGTAGGCGACCAGCACCTTCCGGCCGGCGACCGCACCCAGTTCGTCGCGCAGTGCCGCCATGCACCGCTGTGCGCCGGGCAGGGTTCCGTGCGGCAGCGCGGCAAGGATGCGGTCCAGCAACTCCGTCATGACGCCGGTTCCCCTTCGATGATGAATGTCCGCTCGATGTCGCGAACCGCCTGGTAGTCGGCGAGCAGCCGCATCCGGTCGTGGTTGCCCAGGAGCACCCATCCCGACCGCATGGTCGTGATCAGGTCCGCGGTGCTGGCGACGTACTCGCCCGTGCGGAACCCGATGTGGCCACCGCAGTAGCTGGCCAGCGAACGAACCCCCTGGAAGACCTCGGCGTTGGTGGCAACACCCTCGTCGCGGGCGACGAGGAACGCGACGACCACCGGCAGCTCCAGGTCGAAGTCCTGGCGCCCCAACGCCCCCTCGACGCACCGCACCACCCGGTCGACCGGGCTCTCGCCGGTGGCCAGCCGGCACGCGTCGGGCAGGCCACCTCCGGCGATCCGGCACCCGACCTCGATCAGCCTCGGCCCGTCGGCCGTGACCATGACCTCGGTGTGCGCGGCGCCGAACCGGACGCCCAGGGCATCGAGCGCCTTCCTGACGAAGTCGCACACCTCGGGATGACCAGGCAGGCCGAACGGCAGGAACTCGATGCTCTCGTAGACGGCCGCGTGCGTGGCGTTGCGGGTCTTGCCGTACCGGCAGATCGCCGTGACCGCGTGCCCGCCGTCCTGGCTCACGGTGTCGACCGCGTACTCCACGCCGGCCGCGTACTCCTGGACCACCACCTCACCGTCCAGGTTGCCGTACTGGTCGGGAGTGCGGAGCAGGGCGTCGAACGCCGGGCGCCAGTCCGTCCCCGCGGGCACGAGCGTGAACCCGTTCCCGCCACCGCTGCGCGGTGGCTTCAGCACGATGTCCGAGTCGGCCAGCCCCACGCGCACCAACCAGGCGCTGGCTTCCTCCCCGTCCGATGTGCACAGTGTGCGCAACGCGGGCAGGCCGCTGTCCGACACCACCCGGGCCATCTCGCCCTTGTGCCGTCGCGCGGACGTGGTTGCCGGTACGTTCGCCCGGTCCGGGGTCAGCGCCGCGGCGAGCGTGTCCGCCAGCTCCACACCCGTCTCCGCTCCCGGGATGACCGCGACCGGTGACAGGTGCCGCAACTCGGCGGCCAGGGACGTGGGATCTCCTCGGAACACGTGCACCGCGTCGAAGTCCGCCGGGCGGTAGGACGACAGGTAGATCTCCGGCGGGGTCTCGCCGGTGGTGACGCACACGGGGACGTAGCCGTGCTCGCGCAGAGCGGCGGCGAACAGGTTCCCGGACGAGTAGGGATCCACGACGACCACTGAACGGGCGGTCATACCGCTTCCTTCTGTCGGCCGGGCACGATGTCACCCCAGCGCTCGACCGGGAACGCCCGCGGTGCCAGCGAAATCTGCGCCCGCCAGTGCTCCGCCACCCGCTCGCGCAGGCCGGTGGACGCCAGCTCGTCCACTTCGGACACCGGCCAGGCCGAAGCGAAGAGCGGTGCGACCGTGGCGCCCCGGACACCCTTCGCGTGCTGGGTGCCCGCTCCGAGGTGCACCCCGGAAAGGCCGTGTTCGTAGCAGTACCGGAGTGGTTCGTAGATGGTCACGTTGAAGTACTCGTACCCACCGGGCATCCGGTCGTAGTCGAAGCCCGCGTACCAGAGGTACAGCCAGCCGCCCCAGACGAACCCCATGGTCAGGCCGACCGGCAGGAGCCCTGCTCTGCACACGAACATCACCGCGCTGCCCGCCAGGTGCTCTTGCTGACGATCGAGCGCCGCGCGGTGGTCGCGTTCGGCGAACGCGCGGCCGTGCTTGCGGTTGAGGTTGCCGACCAGCCGCACCAGCAGGTCGCGCTGCTCCCACACCGGCTCGACGGAAACGGTCAGACCGGCCCGGCCGAACCTGCGGATCTCCTTGCGGACCGTCTTGCGCCTGGTGGCGGTCAGGCTGCCCAGGTAGTCGTCGAACCCCTCGCCGACCGCGGCCAGCGTGGCCTCCGCCGCATAGGTGGGCACCGGCGGTAGGCACCCGCCGAGCTCGCGGAGAGTGGCGACGCCCGCACTGGTCAGGAACAGGAAGTAGGCATAGCCTGCGCCGGCGCAGGTCCGGCCGAGCGCGTCGGCCACCGCGGCGAGCGCACCGGCCCGTGCGCTCCCGGTGAGTTCGGGGTCGAGCAGAACGGTGTTGCGGTATCCGCGATGGCTGCCCGCCAGGCAGACCGTCGCGGCCGCCGGGGCCTTGTCGAAGTGCGTCGCCGGCCGGTAGGACGTGTTGGACTGCGCGGTGACGAGGTAGACCGGCAGGGCCGCGGCCAGGCGATCGCCCTGCCACACTTCGACGTACCGGCAGTGCCCCTGGTTCTCCGGCTCGACGGTCGCGAGCCATTCGTACGACGAGTAGAACCCGGCCGGGGTGGCGAGCCGGTTCCACTCGTCGCGGTCCACCGCGGCGATCGAGTCGACGATCTCGACGCGCTCAGGCGACATTCATGCCGCCGTCCACGTTGAGGCTGACACCGGTGATCCACGCCGCCGCTCGCGAGCACAGGAAGCAGCCGGCGACCGCGACGTCGTCGACCGTGCCGAGCCGGCCGAGCGGAATGCGGTCGACCGACTCGGCGAAGGCGCGGCCGACGTCGTCGCCCAGCCCCAGCATGTTCCGCGTGACTCCCTCGGTGGGCACCGGCCCCGGTCCCAGCGCGTTCACCCGGACCTGGTGCACGCCCCACTCCCGGGCCCATGACCGGGTCAGCGAGATGATCCCGGCCTTCGCCGCGCCGGAGTGCGCGTAGCCGGGAAAGCCCCGTTCGGCGTCCGGGACGACGATGTTGAGCACCGCTCCGCCACCCTGGCTGATCATGTCCGCCACCAGGGCCCGGGTGACCAGGAAGGTGCCCACCAGGTCCACGTCCACCACCGTGGTGAAGGCTCGCGAGGTCATCCGCTCGGCAGGCATCTCGAAGTTCGCCGCCGCGTTGTTGACCAGGATCGTCACCGTGCCGAACAGTTTCAGGACGTGGTCGCGCAGCCCGGCGACCTGCTCCTCCGCGCGCACGTCGCACACGTACGTCGAGCAGGCCACCCCTGTCTCGGCCCTGATCGTGGCCGCGGCCGTGGCCAGCCGGTCGGCGGACCTCCCACTGATCACCACGTCCGCACCGAGCGCGGCCATGTGCCGCGCGATGCCCAGACCGATGCCGGAGGCTCCCCCGGTCACCACAGCCGCGTCGCCCTTGAGGAGGCCGGGCGCCAGTGCCCTGGTCATCACGGCTTCCCGCTGATCCGGCGGACCTCGGCGGCGAGGCGGTTGACCGTGCCCATCTCGAAGATCGTCCCGACACCCAGCTGCACGTCGAACTCGTCCCGGATCCGGGACACCAGCTGGACGGCGGCCATCGACGTGCCGCCGACGTCGAAGAAGTCCGCGTCGGCGGCCACGTCGACAACACCGAGCAGCCGCTGCCACAACAGCCGGATCTGGTCCTCCACCGACATCTCCGTGCTGGTGTCGCTCGGTGCCGGGGTCCGTGGCAGTGCCGTCCCGCCGGCCGGAGCGGGTTCCCTTTCGGCCACGGGAGCGGCCGGGAGGATCGGGTCGTCCAGGAAGACGTAGCCGGGCAGGGACTCGTCGGGCCGCAGGGCGACCACCACGGGGGGCATGGCGGACCGCACCACCTGGAGCAGCAGCTCCGCACCTTCCTGTGGCGACATCAGGGAACCGACGCGCGGCGTGGGAGGTGCGGTGACGGCCCGTTCGAACTCCCCGACGTCCACCGGCCGCATGGTGAAACCGGTGATCCGAGCGACCTCGCGACCGGTGCGGTCGTACAGGGTCACGTCCGCCACCAGGACGTCCGGGGCCGTGGTGGTCACCCGGTTCACGGCGTACACCTCGGCGGGGACCGGGCGGAACAACGTGACCTCGCGGTAGTGGAACGGCAGGTACGGCCGCTCAGCGGACTCCTGGGCGATCGAGGTCGCGATGTCGACCAACGCGGGGTGCGCGAAGCTGTCCGCCAGGTCGGCGTGGTGCTCCGCCGACAACGCCAACGCCGCCAGCAGCTCGTCGTCCACCTTGGCCACGTGTTCGACGTTGCGCCACCGCGCGCCGAACCGGACCGCCGCGCCGTGGGTGTCCACCGCGACCTGCCTGCCGCCGCGGAGCCGCTCGACGAAGCCAGGTCCGTCGATGTCGAGCGGCTGCGCGTCGGACGACCGCAGCACGGCACGGGCGTGTTCGGTCCACTCGTCGCCTGCCGAGCCCCGCGATCGCACCGCGACCTGGAAGCTCGTGCCCTCCACGGTGAACCCGACCGCGACCTCGGTGTCCCGGGCCACTGCCAGCGGCTTGGCGAACACCAGGTCGGCCACCACGATCGGCCGGCCGGGCGGCACCAGTCCCTGGCGCGTCGCGCTCGTCACGATCAGGTCGAGATATCCGGTGCCGGGCAGGACCGGCGTACCCGCGACACGGTGTTCGTCCAGGAACCACTCGGCGCCGGACCAGGTCGACGTGACCACCAGCGCCCCGGTCTCCGCGGCGGCCGCTCCGCGAACGGCCATTCCCGCCTCGGCCCAGCCCGGCCAGTTCACCGACACGACCGTCCGGTCGTCCGCGGACTCGCGGCAGGCCAGCGCGTTCAGGTAGCTGTTGGCTGCCGCGTAGTCGCCGCTGCCGACCAGTCCGGTCAGCGCGGCCCGGCTGCCGAAGTGCACCACGAGCCGCAGGTTCGGCTCGTGGCCGAGTAGGCGGTGCAGCAGCCGGCCGCCGTCGACCTTCGCACGCAGCACGGCGTCGACCTGTTCCGCGGTCCGCAGCTCCAGCATGCCGTCGCCGCTGATCCCCGCGGCGTGCAGCACGCCGTCGACCGGCCCGAACCGCTCCCGGATCCGCTTGATCGCGGCCTCGAGCTGGGCGTCGTCGGCCACGTCGGCCGCCACCAGCTCGACCTCGGCACCGGACATCTCGAGGTCGGCCACCAGGTCCGCGATCGTGGGATCGTCCTGGTCCTCGGCGGACCGGCCCAGCAGGGCGATCCTCGGGTTGAGCCCGGTGTCGGCCAGCGCACGCGCCGAGAACCGGCCCAGTGCGCCCAGCCCTCCGGTGATCAGGTAAACGCCCCGGCTGGTGAGCGTCTGCTGGGACGAGCTCCGGGCGCCGACGGTCCGGACGGCTGGAATCCACACGTCGGCGCCACGAACAGCGGCCTGCGGGAGACGTTGTCCGGCCATCGCCCCGACGACGGTCGACGTGGTGCTGCGGGCGCCGACGTCGAGCAGTTCGCACCGCAGCGACTCGATCTCCAGTTCGGCCGTCCGCAGCAGGCCGGCGACCATCGCACGGCCGGGGACGACCGGTTCGGCGCCGGTGACGTCAGCGCCTTCGCTCGTCAGCACGACGAGCCGGACCGTGTCCAGTCCGGCCTCGCCCCGGTATCGCTGCATCGCCTGTAGGAGCCAGATCAGCGAGGCCGTGCCTGCCGTCTCACCGCCGCTCCCGGCACTGTCCGGGCCGAACATCAGGCCGTGCACCACGGTGCCGGGTAGCTTGCCACGCCTGGCGAGGTCCGCCACCAGACCGCGTACCGCGTCCCGGTCGGCGAAGTCGACCTTCGGCTCGGCCGAACCGGGCATCCCGGCCGGCCACACGCGGAGCGGACGCAGTCCACTGCGCTGCAGGTAGGACAACATCCGCCTGGCCGCGCCCATGTCGGCGGGCAGCAGGGCCAAGGCGTCCTGTACCTGGCCGGCCGGGGCCGGGCCGGTAGCGACGTCCGCCGCC
>NZ_JBJMIE010000365.1:0-9000 GCF_045807065.1 Actinophytocola sp.
CACGCTGAAGTACATCCACCTGTCCGGTCGGGAGTTGGCCGCCAAGCTGCACAAGGCCACCCGCTCGCTGCAGGCCGACCGCGAGCGACGCCTCGCCGCGCTGGTGGAGGCCTGGTGAACGAGCCGACCAACGAGCTGACCGCGGTTGAGCGTGAGGCGCTTGCCAAGACCTACGACCAGCCCTGTCTCCGGTCCAGCGCAGTACGTCGCCGTGCCCTGCACCGGCTGCTGGAGCCGATCGACGCGGTGACCAACCACTGGCATGCGGTCAACGTCGCACGGGCGCGCAACAGCGTGCTGAGCCGGGTGCACACCGAGCAGCAGCCGTACTGGTGCTGGGATGAGGCGACCTGGATCAACGTCGTCGAGGACGCTGCCGCGTCCACCGACAGCGGCCGCCGCGGGCCGGTCGTCGCCATCGCGAACCTGCTCGGCGGGCACCGCACGCTGCACCATCACGTGCAGGTCCACGAGCCGTCGGTGGCCGGGCTGGTGTTCGGACGCGAGGTCGTCCAAGCAGCGATCAGTGAGGTCGTCGACACCCTTCGGTCGTGGGATGCCTCCCGACACACCGTCGTCAACCAGATTCCGTCAGCGCTGAGCGACTTGCTGTTAGTCGCCGGCACATCTCGGCTGGAGGAAGTCACCGAGCTGCAAGTACGCGCGCTGGCCGAGCGCTACTCGAAAGGCGCCCGGCGCAGCGGGCTGATCAAGGTCTCCCGAGTGCTCGCGCACAGAGGCATCATCGCCCACCCGCTGCACAACACCGATCCGCAACGCGGCCCGCGCCCCGACACCCTGGCCACGGTCCCGGCGAGCTGGCTGGCGTGGGCCCAGCGATGGCGAGCGCTGTCCACCCTCGAGCCAGGCACGCTCCGACAGATGTTCTCGGTGATCCTCATCGCCGGGCGATGGGCCGCCGAGAAACACCCCGAGGCACTCAAGCCACACCTGTGGACCCGCGACATCGCCGCCGAGTACGTCGCCGACACCCTGCACGCGGTCCACGGGCAGTGGGCCGGGCACAACCGCAACAAGAGCAAGTTCGGCCAGCCACTCGCGGCAGTGGGCAAGGTGCAACGCATCGACAGCCTGCGCGGATTCTTCTGCGACCTGATCGACTGGGAGTGGATCAAGCCGAGGTTCGACCCGCGCAAGGTACTGGCCGGGCCGCTGTCGGTGCGCGCCCAGATCGGCCCGAACCCGCGGATCATCGACGAGGTCTCCTGGGCCAAGCTCATGGCCGCCGGGCTCACCCTCAACAGCGAGGACCTCAACGAGTACGGCCCGCCAGTCGCCAAGACCAACAACAAGGCCAACGAAGCCGCCACCGACGGCCGGCGGCTCTACTACCCGATCGAGATGGTCCGCGCCCTGGTCGGCGTGTGGCTGTTCGCCGGGTGCCGCATCGACGAGATCCGCCGACTCGACATCGACTGCATCGAGCGGGACGAGGGCCGTGACGAGCAGACCGGCGAGACCTTCCCGATCTGCCTGCTGCGAGTACCACAGAACAAGACGTCCCGGCCGTTCACCAAGCCGGTCGACCCCATCGTCGGACAGCTCATCGACGCCTGGCGCCACGTCCGACCGCCCCAACCCCAGATCGTGGACCCCAAGACCGGGCAGCGCCGCGAGTTCCTGTTCTGCATGCGCGGTGCACAAATCGGCAAGGCCTACCTCAACGACACCGTGCTGCCCGCACTCTGCCGCAGGGCCGGCATCCCCGAAACAGACTCCCGCGGCGCGCTGACCAGCCACCGCGCCCGGTCCACCATCGCCACCCAACTACTCAACGCACCCGAGCCATTGTCCATCGCGGACCTGAAGGAATGGTTGGGGCACAAGCACTTCTCCAGCACCCGACACTACGCGGCCATCCTGCAACGCCGACTCACCGCCGCCTACCGCAAAGCCGACTACTTCGCCCGCAACGTGCGCACCATCCAAGTGCTCATCGACCGCGAGTCGATCCTGTCCGGCGCGGCAACCGGTGGAGAGCAGCCGTGGAAGTACTACGACCTCGGCGATGGCTACTGCACCTACGACTTCTTCGCCACATGCCCACACCGGCTGGCCTGCGCCCGTTGCCCCTTCTACCTGCCCAAACAGTCCAGCGCCGGGCAACTGCTGGCCGTCAAAGACGGCGTCGAACAAACGCTGGAACGCCTCACCCTCACCGACGACGAACGTGCCGCCCTCGAAGGCGACCGCGACGCGCTCACCGAACTGGCCAAGCGCCTCGCCGACATCCCCACCCCCGCTGGCCCGACCCCCGAGCAGCTCGGCACCGACCGCTCGTTCGTCTCACTGACCGCAGTCCACGAGAGCATCACTGGAGAACGGCCATGAACACCCAGGCGCTAGTCGGATTCGTGGGAAAACAGACCCTCGCCGTCGTTGCCGCCGAGCAGGAAGACGAACCTGTTGAGGTCGGCGCGCAACTGGTCGACATCGTAGGCACGGCTTCCCACGAAACCGTTCAACGACTCGCCAAGCCGGTTGTGGTCAGCGGCGAGCCAGTCATGCAGGAACTGAAGCAGTTCGGTCAGCTCGACAGCATCGCCGGTATCCAGGTTCACAGTGGGCATGCTAGGTGCCGTCCTCGGTCAACTGGCCGCGGCGTGGCGCCGTCAGGATTCGGCCGGCAGTGCGAGCGCGGCGTCGATGGTGGTGTCCAGGAAGGCGAGGGTGTCGCGGCGGCGGGCCAGCGGGTTGCGGTATGTCCGGCGTCCTTCGGTGCCGTCGGTGCGCAGGCTCAGGCTTTCGGCGATGATGCGCTGCCAGCGCGGGTCGAACTCGTTCTGGGCGTATCGGCCGGCACCGCATTTGGAGGTCATCGTTCCGGTGGCGAGCAGGTGGTGCAGCCGGCTCACGCCGAGAACCGCCCACACTGGGAACCATGGGCTGAGTCCGATGGCGAGGGACAGGGCGCTCCGCTGCTGCTTCTGCTGCCACCACGGCCGCCAGTAAGTGCGGAGGTTGTCGACGGTGAACGCGCGCAAGGCATTCTGGTCGGCCCACAGGTCCACCTCGACCGGCTGTGGCCCGCGCACTGTGATCCCGTGTCCGGCCAGCTCGCAGAACATCACCGGGTTGAGGCCGGACCGTCCGGCCGGGGTGAACCGGCTCTCCTGCGCGCAGGGAACGTCGGGGCAGCCGTCCGGCCCTGCGGCAAGGTCGGTCCAGGTGAGCACCGCACCATCAAAGTGCGGCCGGGGGAAGCGAGCCACGGTGCGGGCATGCGCCTCGGCCAACGCCGCCATCTCCCGCGACTCACGCTCTACGCGGCTGTCGGTCACCGCGACGAAGTCGATGTCGCTGGCCGTGCTCAGCCGACCGCGACCGGCACCACGCGGATGGAAGTCGCCCAAGGCCACCGATCCAACCAGGTAGAAGCCGGTGACCAAGCCCGGCGCCAACTCGTCCACGGCAGTCAGGAACAGCTCCACACTCCGACCGACCTCGACCGGAAGATCGTCGCTAAGCATGCCAGGCAACCTACCGACAGCACCCACACCAACAGCGAGCACCCTCAATCCGGCAGGTCAAGACACCCTGGCCGACACTCCCGCTCAACTGGCCAGCTCGGATGCTCGGCCGCAGATCGTTACCGGATATTCGCAATAACTTGCCCGTTCCAAGCGTCCTCCGCCAAGGCGCAGGCAGCGCTCGCGGAGCGGTGGCGCACCGAACCGGCCGCCGGCGCGCAAGCGCTGTACCTCGAGCAGCGGGCGCGTTCGCTGAACTCGCGGATGAAGTTGTTCGGTCGGGTCGCGGCGACCGAGGTGGTCCGCAAGCATCGCCTCACCGAGGTCGCCGCCCGCGTGGAGGACCAGTTCGCCGCCGCCGAGCAGTGGACGGTGGTCGAGATCCGCCGCGTCTACCGGGCCGCCTCCGTCAAGGAGCCGACCACCGGCAAGAGCATCCGCGGCCGCAACGGCCGCACGGTCAAGAACCCGCACGAGCGCGGCGACACCTGGCGCTCCATCCGCCCCTGCTACACCGCCCACACCCGCGAGCAGGCGCTCGCGATCCTCACCCACATCGCCGCGGCCTACGACACCGCGGTGTGGACCGGGTCCGACCGTGTACCCCGCGCCGAGGTCCGCATCATGCCCGACCAGGTGCTCCAGTGGCCGATCACCACCCACGAGTTCGCTCTGGTCGCCGGCCCGGTCAACACCAAGCAGCGCGCGGCGTTCGAGGCCGAATGGGCCGACGCTGGCCGGCAGGAGTACGCCCGCGGCGGCGGCATCACCCCACTGCCCCTGGCCGTGTAGACCGTGCCGGACAGCCGAGCACGCCCGGACACGGCCGCAGGCACAGGATGCGCCGCTCGACACGTTCTCCCGACCGAGCTAGCTGTTGCGCCCTGCAGGCCCGGCAGCTCAGCCAGCCTGCCCGTTGAACAGCTCGACAACCGGGACGCCGAGCGCGTCGGCGATCAGGAACACCTTGTCGATCGTGATGCTGTGCTTCGCCGCTTCGACCTCGGCATAGAACGACCGATCGATCCCCGCCGCGGCCGCGACCGCGGTCTGGCTGAGGCCAGCCTGTTCGCGCAGAAGGCGCAGTCGACGTCCGAACGCCGCTCGACGTTCGGGCACTACGCGATCAGAGGACGTTCCCGACACGTCTGCACCGTACGACACCACCCCTCTGTAGGAGATATCCAACACTCGTCTGTAGGATATTTCCTACAGACGAGCCGAGATCGACGGAGGATCTCTCATGGCACACACCGAAGACCGTTCCCAGTACTGTCCCGGTCACTACGACGATGACTTCACGCTGCTGTCGGGCGTGGGCATCGGCGAACCGACGTTTTGTGATGGCACCTGTTCAGGTGGCGAGGAGGCGTATGCCGAGGCTCATCCGCAGCTCGTGACCATCCAGCCGACGAGGTCTACGTCACCACCCAGCTGGACCCCGACTATCCGGACGTGTTCCCCGCCCACCTGGTCCACGGGCCAGACGGTGGCATGACGCCGTACTTCAGCCGCGACGTTGTCGCCGCGATGTGCGTATGGATACGCGACTGGTACGAACGCACCCTGCCCTACGTGGACGAAGGCGAACTCGAACTGATCCGCTGGGCGGCCAACGCCCGCGACGTGGTCGAGCTCTACGACGCGTTCACCGAGCAGTGCACCGAGCTGATCGCCCCGGTCGCGGCGGGTCCTCTCCAGGGGCGCTACCCCATCGGCGCCGGCCGCTGGCCTTGGACCACTGTCGAGCAACTCCCCAGTCACGACGTGCCCGAGACACTCCCTGAGCCGCCGTCGGCCACGGGCGATGACGGTGGCGGACCTGACTGCGACCGGGATGCGACCCCGGAGACGAACGGGCCGCACGAGGACTGATTCCACCCTTGTCCCCCGCTGGCCAGGTGCCCTCGCAGACGCCTGGCCAGCGGATATTGCACGCATCGTTCGGCGGTCACGCGCCCGCCGAGGCGGCGCGTTGCGTCGCCCGGCATGCGCTGTGGGTTGGCGTGTCGGCCGACACCGTGCTCGACGAAGCATGACCATGGCGAAGCACGACCGTGGCGAGGACCGCGTCGCGGTCACCGGACAGGCTGGCCGGCGACGCGCACCAGAGGACGACCCGGGCGCATGCGGCCTGGCCTCACCGCTGTCCGGGGACTACGTGGCGGCCGACTTGAGCACGCGGTACCGCAGATGTGTCGCCGCGCGGGAATGGACGACTTCGGTCACCTGCAGTTCGTGTCATCGCCTCGATTAGTCGCGTCCCGTCACCCAACAACAGCGGCACCAGGTGGATGAGGATCTCATCGACCAGGCCCGCCTCGACGAACGAACTGCCGCACGAGAATCGCCCCACCCAGCACCTCGACGTCACTGCCCCCGGCGGCCGCCTGAGCGCGTGTGAGCGCCTCGTCGAGACCGTCGGTGACGAAACGGACCTGCGCTGTTCGGGTGTAAATTTATGCGTGGTGGCCGGAATGACAACCCGGCGCCATTTCTCCCGAAACAATCCCGTGAGGAGCAATCATGCGCTTTGACGTTGTCGGCGAATTGACCGCCCAGATGACACCTGCTGGCGGGGTGGTCCTTGCTCACACGCGCCGGACGCGCCGGCCTCAGAGGTGGACCGGAGTCTCCCGCACGGTGCGGGTCCAGGCCACGTTCGAGGGTGGTTCCGCCGAGCTGGACGTGGTCCGTGGCGTGGTGAGCATGCGCGGGACCTCCGACGGCTACGGCGACTCGTTCACCACGTTCGTCGGCGCCGGCCGCTACCTGGGTGCGCAGAGCACTCTGCGGAGGTGGCGCGTCGAGGCCGGCAAGTGGGTCGAGTCGCAGCGTCAGCTTGCCCGGATCGCCGGGTAGGAGGAGACACCATCATGGACATCCCCACCGAGGTGACTGACGTCATCCGGGCGGCGGCCGCCTTCGAGGACACGGCGCAACGCGTCGGCACCGCAGAACTGGCCGAGGCCGCGAGCAGGTTGGACACGATCCACCTGGCATACCTCGTCGACCGTCTCGACGACACGCGTGCCAGCATCGCCGAGATTCTGTCCGCCATGCTCGACGAGGGCCTGACCGAGCTGAACGATGCGGCGCCCACCCTGAGCGAGGCCCATGGCGACCTGGAGAGCGCCGGCGAGGGCTTGTACGAGGTCGTCAACGAACTGGATCCCGAATCGGCCCGTCGAGATCTCGTCATCCCCTAACCGATCCGAGGCCGCAGCCCTGCGACCAAGAAGCCGAACACCCCGCTCGCCCACCTCGGCGCGGCGGGGTGTTCGCGTCCGCACGGCCGCACCGACACGCCGGCCGGGCCCGCACGTCAGGCTGCCGCGTCAGGCCAGAGACGACCGCCGACGGGCCGCGGTGCACTGTGTCGACTCAGAGCTACACATCGCGAATTCGCCTCCGATGACCGACCCCAGGCTCATAAACGCTCGAAAATTTTGAGTGGCGCGGACGCGAGGTCGAACGAGATACAGCGCTCCTCGCGAACCGGTGATAGACGCGTCGACGCCTCTCCGCCCGCGCGGTAATGGCAATCGGACCAGGTGATCGCGCCTCGTCTCACACGGATTTCCTAATACCCCATGGGGGTATTATTGGTGTGTCGGATTCCGGTGACTGCCCCCGGGCCTAACCGACACCTATCCCACCCCGTCCATGACAGCGAGGAACAGGAGTCTGCCGTGAAAACCGACGAAATGATCAGCATGGTTTACGAGATGGAGGACGGCTCGCCTGCGTATGACGAACAGTCAGCGGACCGTGTGCACATCTGGAATGGCGAGGTCTGCGTCGTGACTCTCACCCGGTTCGAGGGAGGGTGGATCGACGTCGAGCCGGCCGAGGTCAAGGCGGAAACGCTGCAGTGGCATGACGTCGAGGCCTGGATCGAGCACAACTCCGTGGACAGCGAGGCGAAGGCGCGATGACCACCGCCATCGAGATCGCCCAGCGCGCTGTCAAGGTCGCCGGGACGCTGTCAGTGTCGATGGACGCCGAGATGCGCGAGGCCACGGAACGCGACGGCGCCCTGCGCATTCCGGGACGGCACCGGATGCCGACGGAGGGGGCGCTCGCCCGTCGAGGTCTGATCGAACCCGGCACCACGGTCGTGACCGACTTCGGCCACCTGGTCCGTGCTGTGCTGGTGAAAGGTGCCGACGAAGTGCTCACGCGGGCCGCGCAGAAGGACAAGACCACGGCCGCTGCCGAGGAGGCCAACGCCCGAGAAGCGGAGGCCGGGAGGGCAGCGGACGACCGGCTACGCGCCATCGTTCGGCGCTGCGGGGCTCGCGCTCGCCGCGGCACCGGGTACGGCGTCTGCGACCGGCCGCTCGACGTGAACGACACGTGCGACCGTCCGTCGGATCACGTCGAGCCAATGCGCCAACAGCCCCAGCAACAGCACCAGGACGCCGACCAGCGGCCGAACGCCATCGAGACCGCCTGCACGGCAGTCGCGGCGTACAAGAAGTTGTCGCCGACGATGCAGGAGGCTGTACGAGGCGCGGCCCGCCGCACCCCGAACGGGGCACTGCTCGTCGGCTGGTCCGGCTTCGTGGCGTGGCGAACCAAGCGCGCGTTGGCGCGGCGCGACATCATGCGCCTGAGCGACAACGAGCTGACCGACTTCGGCCGGGTCGTGCACGCTGTCGCCGTCACCGGCGAGGCCGAGGTACTCGCGCGGGCCGGCCGACAGCAGGCCGCCTCCTTGATCGCAGGGAGCCACGAACCTGTCATCAGCGGAGCCGTCGCGCTCGCGACTGAAGACGACCCGGCCACCGTCGCGTTCCGGTCCGCGCTGCTCGACGAACTGCACACGCGCGCCCTCACGGAGAACGCGGGGCGGACGGCCGCCCAGGACCCCGAGCCGGTGCAGGCGTGCGCCACGGACGGCCACGAGGACCGGCCGGCCGTCGCCGTTCACGTGTACAGCCACACCGGACTGGGCGAGCACGTCGGCGCCTACCTGTGCCGCGAGTGCGTCACGTGCAGCGGCGACTGTGATGCGCTTGGCGACGTCGTTGAGGTCCCGTCCTGGATGCCGTGGTGTCGGCGCCATGCCGACGCGTGGGGGCCGGGGAGGTTGACGGGTCCGGACATCGTGCTCCTGGACTCCGACCGACACCGCGCGCTGATCACCGAGCACGTGGAGCGCAAGGCCGGCGTGGGGCGTCTCGCCGCGCTCGACTGGCTACCGCGCAGCGCCGCGAGCTATCGCGCCGTGCTCATGGACCTGCGAATCCACGGCGAGCACAGCGAGACCTGAGCCCGTTCCTGCTGTTGGTTCGGTGCAAGTGCCAGCACCGAGCCAACAGCAGTGGAGGTCTCCTTGCGTCGCATCCACTCGACCCTCTTGCCCTTTCGGCGAGTCCGCCATCTGGCTGTGTGAACACTTCAGACCATACTCCTGGGGGGTATTCTTGAGGTTTCGCAAACCGGTGATGACACCCGGGTGATCGCGGCAAGCCACCACAACCCCTGACAGCCGGGAGGACCC
>NZ_JBJMIE010000366.1:0-16970 GCF_045807065.1 Actinophytocola sp.
CGCGTCGAACGAGATGCGTCCATCGACGCCGTCGACGATCGCGCGCGACGCGGTGAGTTCGACCAACCGCGTGCCCAGAGACGGATCACCCGTCGCCTCGAACACTTCGCCGTCCTCAGCTCGCAGGAGAAGCTGGTAGAGGTCGTGGGCGCCCGTGTCGAAGACGAGGTCGACCAACGCCACACGGAGCGAGCCGGCGACGTCGAGCGGTACGGTCTCGACCACGCACGCCGCCTGGACCTCTCGCGAGTGTGCGCCGTACCAGCGCTGCGCCTGCAAGTACGGGACGAGCGCGTCGTCGTCGACGACATCGGCGGTGCCGAGCCGAGCGTGATCCTCAGTCATCGATCTTCCTCAGCCGGAACCAATAGAAGCCGCGCCCCGGCAGGTGAGAAGGTACGGGAGCGTGCCGATGCGCGGGAAGCGCGTGCGGCCGAACATCTCCTCCGGTTCCATGCCCTCGAAGCGCGACAGGTCGAGCTCGACTGCCTGCGCCGAGCGCGCCATGTTGTGCACGCAGAGGACCACCTCTTCTTCGAAGGTCCGCAGGTGTGCGAAGACGTGGAGGTTCACGGGGCGCAGTGCCTCGTAGGTTCCGCAACCGAAGTCGGGGTGCTCCTGGCGCAACGCGATGAAGCGATGGATCCAGCGCAGCAGCGACGTCGGTGTACGGAGCTGGGCCTCGACGTTGACCGCCTGGTACCCGTACACCGGATCCATCAGCGGCGGGAGGTAGAGCCGGGCGAAGTCGGCCCGGGAGAACCCACCGTTGCGGTCACCGGTCCATTGCATCGGCGTCCGCACCCCGTCGCGGTCACCGAGGTAGATGTTGTCACCCATCCCGATCTCGTCGCCGTAGTACAGGATCGGACTGCCGGGGAAGCTGAACAGCAGCGCGTTCAGCAACTCGGCCACGCGCCTGTCGTTCTCGACCAGCGGCGCCAGCCGCCGGCCGATGCCGATGTTCCGCTTCATGCGCGGGTCCTTGGCGTACTCCGTGTACATGTAGTCGCGCTCTTCGTCGGTGACCATCTCGAGGGTCAGCTCGTCGTGGTTGCGCAGGAAGATGCCCCACTGCGTGCCGGACGGGATCTCCGGCGTCTGCTGCAGGATCTCGGAGATCGGGAAGCGCGACTCGCGGCGCACCGCCATGAAGATGCGCGGCATCAGCGGGAAGTGGAACGCCATGTGGCACTCGTCGCCGCCGACCGCCGGGTCGCCGAAGTACTCGACGACGTCCGAGGGCCACTGGTTGGCCTCGGCGAGCAGGATCCGCCCCGGGTACTCGTCGTCGACGACCTTGCGGCAGCGCTTGAGGAACTCGTGCGTGCGCGGCAGGTTCTCGCAGTTGGTGCCCTCCTGCTCGAACAGGTAGGGGACCGCGTCGAGCCGGAAACCGTCGATGCCCAGGTCCAGCCAGAAGCGGATGACGTCGATCATCGCCTCCTGGACGGCGGGGTTCTCGTAGTTGAGGTCCGGCTGGTGGGAGAAGAACCGGTGCCAGTAGAACTGGCCGCGCACCGGGTCGTAGGTCCAGTTCGACGTCTCGGTGTCGACGAAGATGATTCGCGCGTCCGAGTACCTCTCATCGGTGTCCGACCACACGTAGTAGTCACCGTAGGGTCCGTCGGGGTTGTGCCGCGACTCCTGGAACCACGGGTGGGCGTCGCTCGTGTGGTTGAGCACCAGGTCGGTGATCACCCGCAGGCCGCGTCGGTGCGCCTGGTCGAGCAGGTAGACGAAGTCCTCGACGGTGCCGAACTCCGGCAGCACCGCGCGGAAGTCGGAGATGTCGTAGCCGCCGTCACGCAGCGGCGAGGCGTAGAACGGCGGCAACCACAGGCAGTCGACGCCGAGCCACTGTAGATAGTCGAGCTTGTCGGCGAGGCCGCGCAGGTCGCCGGTGCCGTCGTTGGTGAAGTCGTTGAACGCCCGGACGAGCACCTCGTAGAAGACCGCGGTCTTGAACCAGTCCGGCTGTTTCGGCGCTGACCGCGCGTGCCGGAAGTCGTCGGCGTTCGGTTCGACGAGATGGCCGTCGGCCGTGACCGACGCTCCCGTATGTGGCACCCCATCGAGCCCCAGGGCGGCGTCCGGACGGACATCCGTCACTGCTTCCGGCTTATCGGTCATTCCGCAACCTTTACTTGTTCAGCAATCCGCCCAACAGCCTTTGTAGGGGGGAGTGGTGATCATGGTGCCAGGTTCACCACCGCCCCTCCATCCATCGTCACTGGTCTTTCCGCTTCACGCACAACGCAGGGCGCCGCCGGAGCCCCCGACGGCGCCCAGTGCGATCAGGTTCACGCGCGGTAGGTGGTCCACTGGCTCTGCATGCGAGCCTTCTGACCGGGGGTGAACTGGTTGTAGCAGCTGTCGTAGCTGTAGTCCATGTAGTTGTGGACCGGGTCGACGCCGGCGGCCGGGCAGGTGTCCTTGCTGGCCGGGCAGCCGCTGGTCTGCGTGCGCTCCGCCGGGGTGTCGGTGACCTGGTCGTTGCTGGCGCTGCATCCGCCCTGGAAGGTGTGGTACAGGCCGAGCCAGTGGCCGGACTCGTGCGTCGCGGTCTTGCCCAGGTTGAAGTTCGTGATCGGGCCGCCCGGCAGCGAGCCGTACTGGATCACGACGCCGTCGAGCTGCGGGTCGTCGGCGTACCACTCCGGGAACGTCGCGTAGCCGAGGTAGCTGGTGTTGGTGGACCAGATGTTCAGCGTCCGCTTGTCGCCCGTGTGGGTGGCGGTCTTCAGCGCGGCCTCACCCTGCGTGCTGTCCGGGTCGTTGAACCAGCTGTCGTTCTGCCAGTGCTTGATCGACTGGAGCGTGAACTGGAACTCGGTGTTCGCGGCCTGCGACGACTCGCCGCCCGCGTAGTCCTGGTTCATCTCGGCGATCTGCTGGTTGATCTGGCTGTCGGTCACGTTGCCGGTGCCGTCGGAGGCGGTGACGACGTGGAACACGACCGGGATCGTGACGACCGCCTGAGCGGTCACGTCCTGGCCCGCCGCGCGCCTGGCCGAGATCCGCGACTGGAAGTCCTTCTCCGCCGCCGCGACCTGCGCCGCCGACGGCTCGTTGCGCTCCTCGACGTGCGAACCCGGCTTGACCCTCGCGGCCGCGTCGGTGTCGCAGAGGACGCCCGAGACGTCGGAGTGAGTTGGCGCCGCGACCACCGACGCCGCCGGCAGGACGGCGAACGCGGACGCGGACAGGGCGAACGCCGCCACCGCGACAGCGCTTCTTCTCAAAGACATGCACGTACCTCTCAGCAGGGAGCGTGACACGTTCGTCACGCCATGCAACGGACCGTACGTGCTGAAGTCGTCGTCTGGACAGCCCCTGTTACCGAGACGCGATGGGTTGACAGTTGCCGTTCGTCAGCGGGTCACGGACAGGATGTGGGCCACTGCCTGCAGGGGGTCGAGGCGGACGTAGTTGGCCTGGCCCCACTCCCACGTCGCGCCGGTGACCTCGTCGTGGACGACGAAGCGGTCCTCCCAGCCGTGGCCCAGCTCCGGCAGGTCCAGCCAGACCGTGCCCTCCTGCGCGTGCTCCGGGTCCAGGCTCACGACGACGATGACCGTGTCGCCGGTGGCGGGGTCGGACTTCGAGTACGCCAGCAGGGCCTCGTTGTCCACGTGGTGGAAGTGCAGGGTGCGCAGCTGCTGCAGCGCGGGGTGCGCGGCCCGGATCGCGTTGAGGCGGGTGATCCACGGCTCCAGCGACCGCCCCTCGGCCAGCGCCTTGTCGAAGTCCCTCGGCCGCAGCTGGTACTTCTCCGAGTCCAGGTACTCCTCGGAGCCCTCCCGCACCGCCTGGTGCTCGTACAGCTCGTAGCCGGAGTACACGCCCCAGCTCGGCGAGTACGTCGCCGCCAGCGCGGCCCGGATCGCGAACATCGCCGGGCCGCCGAACTGCAGCGACGCGTGCAGGATGTCGGGGGTGTTCACGAACAGGTTCGGCCGGGCCTCGTCGGCGTGCGCCACGATCTCCTGGCCGAACTCGACCAGCTCGGCCTTGTACGTGCGCCAGGTGAAGTAGGTGTAGGACTGGGTGAAGCCGAGCTTCGCCAGCCCGTACAGCCGGGCCCGCCGGGTGAACGCCTCGGCCAGGAACAGCACGTCCGGCTCCAGCGCCTTCACCTGGTGGATCAGCCAGTGCCAGAAGTTCGGCGGCTTGGTGTGGGGGTTGTCCACGCGGAAGATCCGCACCCCGTGGCTCACCCACAGCATGACGACCCGCAGGACCTCCGCGTAGATGCCCTCGGGGTCGTTGTCGAAGTTCAGCGGGTAGATGTCCTGGTACTTCTTCGGCGGGTTCTCCGCGTAGGCGATCGACCCGTCCGGCCGCGTGGTGAACCACTCCGGGTGCGTCTTCACCCACGGGTGGTCCGGCGCGCACTGCAGCGCCAGGTCCAGCGCGACCTCCATGCCCAGCTCGTTGCAGCGCCCGACGAACCGGTCGAAGTCTTCGAACGTGCCCAGCTCGGGGTGGATGGCGTCGTGCCCGCCGTCCTCGGAGCCGATGGCCCACGTCGAGCCGACGTCCTCGGGCACCGAGATGACGCTGTTGTTCGGGCCCTTGCGGTTGACTCGCCCGATCGGGTGAATCGGGGGCAGGTACACCACGTCGAAGCCCATCCGCGCGATGCGGTCCAGCTCCTTGACCGCGGTGTCGAACGTGCCGTGCACCGCCTTGCCCGACTCGTCGACGCCGCCGGTCGAGCGGGGGAAGAACTCGTACCAGGACCCGTAGAGCGCCTTGGGCCGGTCCACCCACATCTGGTACTTCCGGCCGCGGGTGACCAGGTCCCGCAGCGGGTTCTGCCACATGTACCGCTGGATCGGCTCGTCGAGCGCCTCGGCGATGCGACGGGGTAACGGCCGGCTCGTGTCGCGCAGCGCGGCGGCCGCGGACACGAGTATCGCGCGCTCGCCGTTGTGCGGGAAGCGCCGGGCCGCCCGGTCCAGCAGCAGCGCCCCGCCCTCGAGGTCGTTGGCCAGCTCCTCGGCCGTCTGCGCGGCGGCGACCTTGACCTCGACCGCGTGCCGCCAGGTGGACCACGGGTCGCTCCACGCGTCGATGCGGTAGGTCCACATGCCCGTCGCGTCGGGCTCGATGAACGCGACCCACGAGTCGGCGAACTCGTCCTCGACGTCCATCCTGGTCTGGCGTTCGCTCTTGTCGTTCGGGCCGCGCCACACGACCGTGGCCCCCACGGCGTCGTGACCCTCCCGCCACACGGTGGCCCGGACGGGGATGTGCTCGCCCACCACCGCCTTCGAGGGGTAGCGGCCACAGCTGATCAGTGGGGAAACGTCGTCAATGCCAAGGCGACCGCTCACGCCGCCCCCTCGCCCACTCCGTGGCGCCGCAGTGCCTGATGGTTCGCTCCGCAGGCTCCGCTCACGGCTCCGCAGGCTCCGCTCACGGCTCCGCAGGCTCCGCTCCACCGGCGCCCTCCGTGGGCTCGGTGACGGCCCGAGTGCTGATGGTTCGCTCCGCAAGCTCCGCTCACCGGGCAAGCCCTCCCACGTGCGTCTCGAGTTGATACGTGAAGTGTGCCCCGTCGGCCGTGAAGCCACACGTCGGCCCCGCAGGTGAAGTCAGGTCGGCGGTGCCCGCTAGGGTCGATCGACGTGAAAGCTGTACGTCGCTTTACCGTGCGCGCCGGTCTACCCGAGCCACTGGCCGAGCTGGAGACGCTCGCGACCAACCTCAGGTGGACCTGGCACCCACACACGCAGGACCTGTTCGCCACTATCGACGCCGGCGTCTGGGAGCGCCTCGGCGACCCGCTGCGGCTGCTCGCGGAGGTGCCCGCGAGCAGACTGGAGGAGCTCGCCGGCGACGAGGGGTTCCGGGCCGGGTTGGCCGAGGCGTCCGAGGACCTGCGCCGCTACCTGTCCGAGCCGCGCTGGTACCAGCAGCGACGCGGAGAGCTGACGTCCGGTCGCATGGCTGAATCGATCGCGTACTTCTCGATGGAGTTCGGGGTCACCGAGGCGCTGCCGAACTACTCCGGCGGTCTCGGCGTGCTGGCCGGCGACCACCTGAAGGCCGCGTCGGACCTCGGCGTGCCGATCATCGCCGTGGGGCTGCTGTACCGATCCGGCTACTTCCGGCAGTCGCTCTCGCTGGACGGCTGGCAGATCGAGCACTACCCGGTGCTCGACCCGAACGCGCTGCCGCTGTCCCCGCTGGTCGAGCCCTCCGGCGCGCCGATCCTCGTGCACGTCGCCATGCCGGGCGGCCGGGTGCTGCGGGCGCGGATCTGGAAGGCGCAGGTCGGCCGCGTGCCGCTGCTGCTGCTCGACTCCGACGTGGACGGCAACGACGACGACCTGCGCGGCGTGACCGACCGGCTCTACGGCGGCGACCAGAACCACCGCATCCGGCAGGAGATCCTGGCCGGCATCGGCGGCGTGCGTGCCGTGCGCACGTACTGCGAGCTGACCGGGCACCCGCAGCCCGAGGTGTTCCACACCAACGAGGGCCACGCCGGGTTCCTGGGCCTGGAGCGGCTGCGCGAGCTGATGTCCGCGCACCAGCTGACCTTCGACGAGGCGCTGTCCGCGGTGCGCGCCGGCACGGTGTTCACCACCCACACCCCGGTCCCGGCGGGCATCGACCGGTTCCCGGTCGACCTCGTGCAGCACTACTTCGGCGACGGCGCGCTGCTGCCGGACGTCGAGCTGGGCCGGATCCTCGCCCTGGGTGCCGAGGACAACCCGGGCATGTTCAACATGGCCCACATGGGCCTGCGGCTCGCGCAGCGGGCGAACGGCGTGTCCCAGCTGCACGGCGAGGTCAGCCGCGAGATGTTCGGCGGCCTGTGGCCCGGGTTCGACGTGTCCGAGGTGCCGATCTCGTCGGTCACCAACGGCGTGCACGGACCGACGTGGACGGCGCGGGAGATGGCGTCGGTCGGCACCGAGCTGGACGACCACGGCCTGTGGAGCCTGCGGTGCGAGCTGCGCGGCCGGCTGGTGACCGAGGTCCGGCGCCGGGTGCGGGAGGCGTGGCTGCAGCGCGGGGCGTCCCCGCTGGAGCTGGCGTGGACCGACACCGTCTTCGACCCGGACGTGCTGACGGTCGGCTTCGCCCGGCGCGTGCCGACCTACAAGCGGCTGACGCTCATGCTGCGTGACCACGCGCGGCTGCGGGCGTTGCTGCTGGACCCGGACCGGCCGGTGCAGCTGGTGGTCGCCGGCAAGTCGCACCCCGCCGACGACGGCGGCAAGGCGCTGATCCAGCAGGTCGTGCGGTTCGCCGACGAGCACGACGTGCGGCACCGGATCGTGTTCCTGCCCGACTACGACATGTCCATGGCCCGGTACCTGTACTGGGGCTGCGACGTGTGGCTGAACAACCCGACCAGGCCGCTGGAGGCGTGCGGGACGTCCGGCATGAAGGCGGCGCTGAACGGTGGGCTCAACCTGTCCATCCGCGACGGTTGGTGGGACGAGTTCTACGACGGCTCCAACGGCTGGGCCATCCCGACGGCCGACGGCGTCTCGGACCCGCTGCGGCGCGACGACCTGGAGGCGGCGGCCCTGTACGAGCTGCTCGCCGCGCAGGTGGCGCCGCTGTTCTACGACCGGACCGACGGCGTCCCCCGCCAGTGGCTGGCGATGGTGCGGCACACGCTGTCCACGCTCGGGCCGCAGGTGCAGGCGTCGCGGATGGTCGAGGAGTACGTCGAGAAGCAGTACACCCCGGCCGCGACCGCGGTGGAGCTGGCCGACGCCGAGGGATACCGGATGGCCCGCGAGCTGGCGTCCTACCGGCAGCGGCTGTCCGGCGCGTGGCCGCACATCCGCGTGACGTCGTGCGACCTGTCGTTGAACGGCTCGGAGACGCCGGTCCTTGGCGAGCGGGTGTCGGTGCGCGCCGCCGTGGACCTGGCGGGCCTGTCCACCGCCGACGTGCAGGTCCAGGCGGTCATCGGCCGCGTCGCCGACAGCGACGAGCTGTACGACGTGGTCACGGTTCCGATGACCCCCGCCGAGGACGGCCAGTACACGGCCGAGGTGGCTCTGCCACACGCGGGTTCACTGGGCGTGACGGCCCGCGTCCTCCCGACCCACTCCCTGCTGGCGACCCCGGTGGAGCTGGGCCGGATAGTCGTGGCCTGACGAGCTCCCCGGAGTTCTGTGCGTCCCGGCGGATACCCGAGGCGGACCGTGGCTGGATACCGTCACGGCCCCCTCGGGTATCCGTTGCTCGGGTGCCCCCGAGGGCGGGTTGCCGGGGTGGATACGCGCGGGAGGGCGGACTGCCCTTTTGGCTGTCCCCTCGGCGGGTGGGTACCGGTCGGTTGGCGCGTAGCGTCTCGTGGTTGTGCGGGTCGTTCGCCTATTGCTGAAGCCCGGGTTCCTCGTGACCCTGGTGACCGTGGCCGCCGTCGTGGCGGTGACGCGGTCGGTGCCGGGTGCCCTGGGTGGGCTGGCCGGCGCGTTGGTGGGTGGGCTCGCGGCGGTGGCGGCGAGCCAGTTGGGCCTGCTGGCCAGCGTGGTGGTGGCCGGGGTGACGGTGCAGCGGCTGGTGGTGGGTGTGGGTCCGCGAGTGGCGGACTGGTCGACGCCGCACCGGATCGTGTCACTGCGGGCCCTGCCGATCATGCTGTCCGTGTCCGTACGGGCCACACGTTCACCCGTGCGGGTGAGAATCTGGGTGGCGGCCCTGTGCGCGCTCGGGTTCGAGGTGGCCCTGGCCGTGACCGCGATTCTGCTGCTCGCGACCGGCCCGTTCACCCGGGGCTTCGCGCTGGCGACGGTGGCGTCACTGGTGCTGTCACTCATCCCGAAGCGCACCGCGACCACCACGTCGACGGGCTGGCTGCTGTTCAGCCTCCCGAGGGCCGGCAACGACATCGCGAGGCAGATGGAAGCCGCCCCGATGATCGGCAACGCGGTGGCGGCCGCCCAGGCCGGTGACCTGGTCACGGCCGAACGCCTGGCCGCCCACCTGCGGGAGACCTACCCGGACCTGCGCCCGGCCCTCGCCGCGCGGATCTCGGTGCTGGAGGCGCAGGGCCGCTACGCGGAGGCCATGATCCTGGCCGTGAAACTGACCTCGGACTCGACCTCCGACCCCCAACAGGCGGCGAGCTCGTTCGCGGCCCTGGCGGGCCTGGCCTGCGCCACCGTCGAGGCCGGTCAACTGGACCCGGAGCTGGGCCTGTCCACCGCAAGCCAGGCGATCGAGAACGCGGCGACCCTGGGCTACCCGAACCACAAGCTCAACGGCGCCCGAGCCATGGTCGAGCTCCTCCGCGGCAACCTCAAAGACGCCATCGCCCTGGCCCGATTAGCCGCCGGCGCCGGCGACGACCTCCTGGCCAGAGCCGACGACCTGGCCACCCTGGCCAAAGCCCACATGGCCGCCGGCGACAACCGCACCGCCCGAGAGGTGATCGGCGAGGCCGAGAAGCTGGCGAAGTGGTGGCCCCGGGTGGCGAACACCCGCATCCGCCTGGAAGTGGCTGGCTGACGGCGCGTGTCCAACGCTCCGGACCGGTGAGTTCAACCAAAACCGCCGCGACCCGTGGCACGTTCTGTTGGACTCACGCGTCCGGACTGTTGGACACGCGGGTCGGTCAGGTGATGGGTGGGGTGCCGCCGGGTTGGGTTGGGAGGCCGGCTTCGCGATAGGCGCGGAAGCCGCCTACCAGGTCGGTTGCCTTCGGCAGGCCGACGTTCTGCAGGTCGCGGGCGGCGAGGCTGGACGCGTAGCCCTCGTTGCAGAAGACCACCACGGTCGTGTCGGTGGTGAAGCCCGGTAGGCGGTGTTCACCGGACGGGTCCAGGCGCCACTCCAGCACGATCCGCTCGACCGGCACGGCTCCCGGGATCTCACCCTCGGCCACCCTGTTGTGCATCGGCCGGATGTCGACCAGCAGGTGGTCGGGCGGCAACTCGACCAGCTCGTCGGGGGACACCCGGGACAGCCGACTCCGGGCCCGCGCCAGCACGTCGTCCACGAGACTCACGGTTCCACCGGCTCCTTCGCCAACTCCGCCAACGACCGCCGGGGTGGCAGGGGCGGGATCGACGCCGGGATGTCCCACAGCGACGCGTACTCGCGTGTGGGCACCAGCGGCGGCGAGTACGCGTGCACGGTCGCGGCCTTGTCCGGGAAAGTGTTCCACACCTGGTGCGCCCGCCCGGCCCCGAACCCGATCGACGACCCCAACGAGTGAGTCCGCTGGAGAATGTCCCCGCCCGGGTACCGGTACGTCTCCGACAGCGACCCCAGCACGACCGAGAACGCGCCGGACGCGCCGCCGTGGTCGTGTGGCTCCGTGTGCTGGCCGGGCAGCCACGACAGCAGCCACACCTCGACCTCCTCGGTCAGCGCGAGCCGCGACCACCAGCGCAGCGGGCTGGCGAACCGGACCTGGGCCAGCAACTCGTCACGGTGCTGGACACCGATCGTGGTCACCAGGTCGCGCAGCTCCGTGGGACTCCACAGTGGACCGCGCGGGCGGACGAGGGCAGACAGGGACGACGGGGCCAGTACGGCGGTCATGGGACGTGCTCCACGGGTCGACGGGGGAAGGAACGAGAACTCACCCGCCGGTACAGCCGCACGAGGCGACCAGCAACAGGTCGACCGTGCGGTCACGCCAACTCATCAGCGACCGGAACACACAAGTGATGTTGGCATGCCCAACACGCCCCGGCCAGTCGTCTCACGCTGTGGTACGTGGCGTGCGCAGCACCAGCAGCGTTCGAGCGGCGACTGTCAACGACTTCCCGGCCTCGACCGGCCTGATGTCCAGGGGCTCGCCGCGTGGTGTCCCACTGTCCAGGACGGGCACGAAGACCTCGCCGAACCCGATGCCCGGCAGCGTGAACTCGATCGGCTCCGCGCCGGCGTGCAGCAGCACCAACCAGTTGTCGTCCGGGATCAGCTCGCCGGAGCGGTCGCGGGACAGGCTGGTCGAGCCGTCGATCCACATGCCGAGCGTGCGGCGCTTCTCGTCGAACCAGTCGTCGTCGTTCATCGGTTCGCCGCGGGGGGAGAACCACACGAGGTCCGGCTTGCCGGAGTGGGTCGGGCGGCCGTCGAAGAAGTGCGGCTGGCGCAACGCGGGCGAGTCGGCCCGCAACGCGATCACCTTGCGGGTGAAGGAGAGCAGGTCCTCGGCCTGCGGCAGTGGCTCCCACGACACCCACGAGACCTCGTTGTCCAGGCAGTACGGATTGTTGTTGCCGCCCTGCGTGCGCCACCGCTCGTCGCCCGCGGTGAGCATCGGCGTGCCGGTCGACAGCAGCAGCGTGGCGAGCAGGTTGCGTGCCTGCCGGTCCCGCAGCGCCAGGACGTCCGGGTCGGCCGTCTCACCCTCGACGCCGCAGTTCCACGACCGGTTGAAGTCCGCGCCGTCCCGGCCGCCCTCGCCGTTCTCCTCGTTGTGCTTGTTGTTGTAGGACACCAGGTCCCGCAGCGTGAACCCGTCGTGCGCGGTGACGAAGTTGATCGACGCCCACGGCCGGCGGGTGTTCGCGGCGTACAGGTCCTCGGAGCCGGACAGCCGGTACGCGAGGTCCCGGACGTTCACCGCGCCGCGCCAGAAGTCCCGCACCCCGTCCCGGAAGCGGTCGTTCCACTCCGTCCACTGTGGAGCGAAGCCGCCGACCCGGTAGCCGTCCGCGGTGGCGTCCCACGGCTCCGCGATCAGCTTGCACCGCGCCAGTCCCGGGTCGACCGAGATCGCCGTCATCAGCGCGGAGTCCGGGTCGAACCAGCCGCCGCGTGGCCGGCCCAGGGCGCTCGCGAGGTCGAACCGGAACCCGTCGACACCCAGCTCGTTCGCGAAGTACCGCAGGGAGTCCGTGACCAGCCGCACGACCGGCAGCGAGCCGGGGTTCAGCGTGTTGCCGCAGCCGGTGAGGTCCACCGTGGAGCCGTTGCGGTCGTGCAGGTAGTAGGCCGGCGCGTCGAAACCCCGCAGCGACAACGTGGGCCCGTCCACCGCGCCCTCGCAGGTGTGGTTGAACACCACGTCGAGGATCACCTCGATGCCCGCGGCGTGCAGTGCCGCGACCATCGTGCGGAACTCGGCGACCTCCTGCCCCGGCTCGCTCGCGTACGCCTCGTGCGGGGCGTGGAAGCCGAGCGTGGAGTAGCCCCAGTAGTTGCGCATGCCGCGCCTGCGCAGCGACGGCTCGTCCGCGATCGCGTGTACCGGCAGCAGCTCGACCGCGGTCACGCCGAGCCGCACCAGGTAGTCGAGCACGGCCGGGTGCGTGAGGCCGAGGTAGGTGCCGCGCTGGTGCGGGGGCACGTCCGGGTGCAGCTTGGTGAAGCCCTTCACGTGCAGCTCGTAGATCACCGTCTCCTCGAACGGCGTCTCGGGTTTGATACCGGTGTCGACACCGCCCGGTGACGTGACGACCGACAGCGGGACGTGCCCGAGCGAGTCGACCGTCGACCGCCGGCCGGACATCGGGTCACCCTCGTAACCGAGCGTGGCCTTGAGGTCGCCGACCGTGCCGGAGATCCGCCGCGCGTACGGGTCGATCAGCAGCTTGTGCGGGTTGCAGCGCAGGCCGCGGTCCGGCTCGTACGGCCCGTGCACGCGGTAGCCGTACCGCTGGCCGGGGGTGACCGCCGGGACGAGCCCGTGCCAGATGCCGAACGTGTGCTCGGTGAGCTCGACGCGCCGCTCGCTGCCGTCCTCGCCGATCAGGCACAGTTCCACGGCCTCCGCCACGGACGACGCGACCGCGAACCGCACGCCGCCGGCCTCGGGGTGCGCGCCCAACGGGAACGGATGGCCGGGCAGCACGTCGACGTCGGGCATTCCTCCATCTTGCCTGGCGGCACCCCAGATGATCAGAGCCGATAGGTGTGATTCTCGAAGGACTCCTCGTCCGCGGGCGCCGGCTCGGCCCGGACGGACCGCACGACCTGGCAGAACAGCAGCTGGTGGGTGTCCCAGCCGTGCGCGGACCCGCAGGCGAGGGTGAGCAGCAGCTGGACCTCCGCCGGGATGAACGCCTGGAGCTGCAGCGCGAGCGGGCGCCCGGCGCGGGCCTGCTCGACGCCGGGTACCCGCTGCGCGATGACCGCCGGACCGAGGTCGGTGTCGACGACCAGCGTCTCCCGGACGTCCGGGCCGCCCACGTTCTCGACCGAGTCCCGCAGCGCCTCGGCCTCCCACCGGGAGCCGGTCAACGGGACACCCGTGAGCACGGCGGGGGCGGCGTCCGGCGGAGCCACCACCGCGAGCAGGAGCGCGCCCGCCCGCAGCGCCGTGTCCACCGCCTCGGTGGCCGCGGCCTCCAGGTCGGCGTAGGCGCCGGTGCCGCCACGCAGCTGGTCGGCCAGGGCGGCGTACTCGCGCACGGCCAGGTCGGGGTCTTCCAGGGGCAGGCGCCACACCGTGTCGGGGAGGTCGATGATCACTTCAGGGCGTCCTTGGCCATGGCTTCCAGCATCTTGTCCAGCTGTTTCGGCGTGGGGTTGATGCCCTGCTGCAGGAGCTTCAGCTCGGCCTTCTGCTCGGGGGTCAGCTCGACGCCCGCCTTGTCCGCGATCGCCGTGCCCTTGTCGACCAGGTTCGCGTAGGCCTCCCGCTGCTTGGCCTCCAGACCCAGGCGCTGCAGCTCCGCCTTGCGGTCGGCCAGGTTCCGCGGGAGGTCGACGCCCTCGCGCTTGGCCACCTCGCGGCCGGCCGCCGTCAGGTCGCGCGAGACCTTGCCCGACAGGCCGTGGTCGCGGATCTTGCGCACGCCCGTGACCACGCCGGGCACGCCGCCGCCGGTCGCCGCGGCCGTGATGTCCTTGCGAGCCGCGCGCACCGCCGCCTTCGACCCCCGCTTCAGCGCCACCCGGCCGCCGGAGCGGACCGCGGCGGCCGCCGTGCCGCCGCCGGGGACGACGGTCGTGCCCAGGCCGAGGACCACCGACGCCCAGCCGGGGGCGTTGCGGGACCCGGCCAGCTGCTGGCCCAGGGCGGCCAGCGAGCCCACCGCGCCGGTTCCCGTGGACGCGACCTCCAGGGCCGCGGCCGGCACCACGCCAACACCGGTCGCGGCGAGGCCGGCCGCGAGGGTGCCCGTGGCGAGCGACACGCCGTCGGCACTCACCGCGATCCCGTCGAGGGCCTGGACGTACCAGGCGTCGTTCTCCGGTTCGAAGGGGTCGCCGTCGCTGCCGCCGCGGATGACGTCGGCGGTGGCGTTGGCCTGGCGCAGGTGGCGGGCCTCGAGCCGCCGCGCGTCGTCGATGACCCGGCTCAGCTGGGTGCTCACCGCGGTCGACTCCGGGGTGCACGTGTCGAACGTGCCCAGCTTGGCCTTCAGCTTCCGCGCCGCCGCCTCCAGGACGTCGGCCCGCGCCTGGTTGGCCACCAGCGTGCCGTACCAGCTGGACAGGGCCTTCGCGACGGCGTTGATCGCCTCGCCGCCCTTGCCGAGGCCCTGGGGCAGGTCGTCGCCGTGGTCGGAGAACTCCTCGGCCGCGCTGCCGCCCCACTCGGCGTCGTCGGTGATCTTCACGGCCTCCTCCAGGCGGGGGAGGGTCGCGCCGACCAGCTCGCCGGCCGTGGCCAGCTGGAGCATGAGCGTCTGCACGGCGCCGGCCTCGCCGCGCGCGGGATCGAACCCGAGGGCGGGGAAGGCGCGCGTCATGGCCGCGCGTCCCGTAGCGTCTCGAACACCGCGTCGCGGACGGTGCCCTCGGCGAGCGCGCGCATGCGGTCGTACCCGCCCTGCTCGACCACCTCGTAGTTGGCGACCGCGCCCCGCACGTTGTCGGCGATCTTCTCGATCTTGCCGCGCATGTCGTCGAGGTTGTCGCGCCACTCGCCGGCCACGTCGGCGACGGCGGCGGAGATCTCCCCGGGCCCGAGGTCGCCGCCGGCCAGGTCGAGCGCGCCGACGACGGCGCCCACCTGGTCGGCGACGGCGTTCAGCTCGCCGACCCGGATGGCGAGGCTGGCGGTGTTGACGGTGTAGCCGGTCATGACGGCGAGTCTCGCGGCGGAGTTCACGCGCGACCACCGGGGCTGCGCACGGAGGCAAACCGAGAGCACGGCTGCGCAAAGCCTGCTGTTGAATAGGGCACCGTGACGGGATCCGAGCTTGACGACCTTGTTGTGCACATGTCGGGCGTTGGTGTCCGCCGCGGGAAGAACCACCTGCTGGCGGACGTGAACTGGAGCGTCGAGCTGGACGAGCGCTGGGTGATCCTCGGCGCCAACGGGGCCGGCAAGACGACGCTGCTCCGGCTCGCGGCCGCCGAGCTGCACCCCACCACGGGCGAGGTGCACGTCCTCGGCGAGAAGCTCGGCCGGGTGGACGTGTTCGAGCTGCGGCCCCGCATCGGCTTCTGCTCGGCCGCCGTGATCGCCCGCGTGCCGCCGCAGGAGAAGGTGCTCGACGTGGTGGTGAGCGCCGGCTACGCGGTGCTCGGCCGCTGGCGCGAGGCCTACGACCGGCTGGACACCGGCCGCGCGCTCGACCTGTGCGCGGGCCTCGGCATCGGCGACCTCACCGAGCGCGAGTTCGGCACCCTGTCCGAGGGCGAGCGGAAGCGGACGATCATCGCCCGCGCGCTGATGACCGACCCGGAGATGCTGCTGCTCGACGAGCCGGCCGCCGGCCTGGACCTGGGTGGCCGCGAGGACCTGGTCGCCCGGCTGTCCGAGCTGGCCCGCGACCCGGACGCGCCCGCGTCGATCCTGGTCACCCACCACGTCGAGGAGATTCCGCCCGGCTTCACGCACCTGCTTCTGATCGCCGACGGCGGGATCGTCGCGCAGGGGCTGATCGACGACGTTCTCACCAGCGAGAACCTGTCCAAGACGTTCGGCCAGGAACTCGAGCTGGACCGCATCGGCGACCGCTACTTCGCGCGTCGCCGCGACTAGTCCGCCTCCCCGGAATGTGATGTGTGGGTCGCGTCCCGGCGTCGGTGCGGGTGCCGAGGTGGATTGTGGCTGGGTGCCGTCACGTTCCCCCGAGGTCGCTGTTGATCGGGCATGGACTTCGCACAAAGATCCAGGACAGGCCCTAGACTTCATGGCTACTGAACAGTAGGAGGGGCAGCCCGTGGGTGAGTTCGTCAGGTTAGAGGTCGACAGCGGCGTCGGCACCATCCGGCTGGACCGGCCGCCGATGAACGCGCTCAACCGGCAGGTGCAGGAGGAGATCCGCGCCGCGGCGCAGGAGGCGTCCCGGCGCGAGGACGTCCGCGCGGTGATCGTCCACGGCGGCGAGAAGGTGTTCGCGGCCGGCGCGGACATCAAGGAGATGGCCGACATGTCCTACACGGACATGGCCGCCCGCGCCCTGGAGCTGTCGTCCTCGTTCTCGGCCGTCGCCGCGATCCCGAAGCCGACCGTCGCGGCCGTCACCGGCTACGCGCTGGGCGGCGGCCTGGAGCTGGCCCTGTGCTGCGACCGGCGGATCGCCGGCGACAACGCGAAGGTCGGCCAACCGGAGATCCTGCTCGGCATCATCCCCGGCGCCGGCGGCACGCAGCGGCTCGCGCGGCTCGTCGGCCCCAGCAAGGCGAAGGACATCGTCTACACGGGTCGCTTCATCGACGCGGGCGAGGCTCTCCACATGGGTCTGGTCGACGAGGTCGTCGCGCCGGACGGGGTGTACGAGGCGGCCAGGAGCTGGGCGTCCCGGTTCACGAACGGGCCCGCGGTCGCGCTCGCCGCGGCCAAGGCGGCCATCGACGGCGGGCTCGACGGCGACCTGAACAGCGGGCTGCGGCTGGAGAGCCAGCTGTTCGCGGCGTTGTTCGCCACCGAGGACCAGAAGACGGGCATGCGGTCGTTCATCGAGAACGGGCCGGGAAAGGCGACCTTCAGTGGTAAGTGATCGGGCAAGTGATCCGGCACCGAACCCGCACGCGAGCGTCGAGGAGGTCGAGGCGGCGCGTTCCGACCCGAAGCTCGCGAACGTGCTGTACCACGACTGGGAGGCCGACACCTACGACGAGAAGTGGTC
>NZ_JBJMIE010000367.1:0-9317 GCF_045807065.1 Actinophytocola sp.
GAGCCCGGCCCCGCTCACCAGGATGTCGTAGGTCACCGACCCGGTCGGGGCGTTGAAGTCCCCCGTCACCACGACCGGCACCTCGAACTCGTTGACGCGGTCGCGGACCAGCGCCGCACCGCGCCGCCGGGCGTTCTCCGACCGGTGGTCGAAGTGGGTGTTGAGGACGACGAACTCCCTGCCGGTGCGCAGATCCGCGAACCGCACCCAGGTGGCCATCCGGATCACGTCGTTGCCCCACGTCCGCGAGCCGATCACCGACGGCGTGTCGGAGAGCCAGAAGTGGTCGAACGCCACCGGTTCCACCCGCCGGGTGTCGAAGAAGACGGCCGCGAACTCGTCGCGACTGCCGCCCGCGCGGCCGACACCCAGCCAGTCGTAGTGGTCCGGCAGATCACGGTGGATGTCGCGGAGCTGCTCGTACAACCCCTCCTGTGTGCCGAGCACCGTCGGCTGCGCACGCCTCAGCAGCTCCGCCATCACCGGCCGCCGCCGCGGCCACGCGTCCTCCGAGCCGCGCCGCAGGTTGAACGACATCACCAGCAACTCGTCACCCGGATCGATCACCGCCCCATTGTCACCGCTGGGCCGGCCGCCTGCCTCTCGGCGGTCCCCCCGGGGCGGTTCCCGATCGGGCCGGCACCGGAGAAACCATCCGGAAAGACATCCACCAAGTCTTCTCAAGACAAGTGACTATCCCCCAACGCGGCGTGGGGCGAGGTGGCTCGGGGGCGACGCGGCGGGCGACGCGGCGCCCCCGAGGTCCAGTGTGGATTCTCAGCCCAGGTTCACCCGGTAGAACCCGTCCGACCCGGCGCCTCCGTCGCCGTTGTTGTCCGCGTTGGTGGTGCCGAACCAGATCGCGTTCTCACCGGGAACCTTCACGACCGCCCGCAGCCGGCCGTACGTGCCGGCGTAGTGCGAGCTGACCGTGCCCACGTCCTCGCCGTTCAGCACGATCCGCCACAGCCGCTCGCCCCGCAGCGCGCACATGAACAACGCGCCGTTGGCGTACGCCAGGCCGCTGGGCGACGCCTGCGACACCGTCCACGTGTGCTTCGGGTTGGTCATCCCCGACACGTCGCACGAGCCCTCGCACGTCGGCCAGCCGTAGTTGCGGCCCGGCTGGATCAGGTTCAGCTCGTCCTGTGCCGAGTTGCCCAGCTCCGAGGACCACAACCGGCCGGCCGAGTCCCACGCGAGGCCCTGCGGGTTGCGGTGCCCGTAGCTGTACACCCTGGTGCCGAACGGGTTCCCCGGCGCGGGTGCGCCGGTCTTGGTGACCCGCAGGATCTTGCCGTTGAGCGAGTCCCTGTCCTGCGCGAGATCGCTCTGCTGGGAGTCGCCGGCCGTGGCGTACAGGAACCCGTCCGGCCCGAACCGGATGCGGCCGCCGTTGTGGTAGCGGCTCTTCCGGATACCGGTGACGATCGCGGTGTAGCCGGACAGCGTCGAACCGTTGAAGTTCATCTTCGCGATCCGGTTGCCCTCGCTGGAGGTGTGCATGAAGAACACCTCCTGGTCGCTGGTGCCGTTCCACGTCGGGGAGAACGCGACGCCCATCAGGCCGCCCTCGCCGTCGGTGGTCTCGCTGTTCGGCACGGTGCCGACCCGCGTCTTGCCGGTGCCGTTCTTGTTGATCTTGTAGACGGTGAACGTGTCGCGCTCGGTGACCAGCCCGAACGTGCCGTCCGGCGCCCACGAGAGGTCCCACGGGATGGACCAGCCGCTGGACACCTGGGCCGGGGTGCCCGGGTTGTTCCCACCACTGCACGCGGACGTGGTGAACGTGGTGGACTGGCTCGACGGCGACGTGTTGCCCGCCGCGTCCTTCGCCACGACGTGCACGGTGTAGGACGTGCCGCACGCCAGGCCCGTCACGGCCCTGGTCGTCGCGGGCGGGGTGCCGGTCACCGAGTCGAGCACCGCGCCGTCGGTCGCGATGTCGTAGCGGACCACGCCGCGGTTGTCGGTCGACGCGGCCCAGCTGACGGTCGCGCCCGTCTGGCCGACGGCCGACACCGTGGGCTTGCCCGGCGCCGACGGCGGGGTGGGGTCGCCGGGGTCGGCGGTCGTCGTGCAGACGACCTCCGGGCTGGACTCGGACTCGTTGCCGGCGGCGTCCCGGCCGAACACCGAGAACCGGTACTCGAAGTGGGGTTGCAGGCCGGTCACGCGGAACGGCGACCGCGGGGCCTCGGCGACCTTCTGGCCCAGGAAGTAGATGTCGTAGGCGACCACGCCGACGTCGTCGGTCGACGCGGGCCAGCTCAGGGTCAGCGAGTCGTAGCTGATGTCGCCGCAGACCGGTTGGCCCGGCGGCGTGGGGTGCTGGGTGTCGGCCGGCGGCCCCACCCGCAGCACGTCGAGGTTGGGCCCGCCGTTGGCGCTCGTCGAGGTGAAGCGAACCGTGTTGGCGCCGGCCGCCAGGGTGGTGTTGACCGTGCTCTCGTCCCACGTCGTCCACGCGCCGGTACCCGCGAACGAGCGGCCCGCGGCGACGACGGTGCCGTTGACCGCGACGTCCATCGGGCGGTCGGCGGTGGTGCCGTTGGCGTACCGGAGGGTGAGGCTCGCCGGCCCGGCGGTTCCCGCGTCCACGGTGAACTCGACGTAGCTGCCCACGACGTTGTCCATGTTGACGAAGCCGGAACCGGTGTAGCCGTCGTGGTTGGACTCCACGACACCCTGCGAGATGGTCGCGTTCTCCGCCTGGTAGTCCGTGGTGGCGGCGACGGCGACGTCGACCGCGTCCAGGTTGGGGCCCCCGTTCGCGGTGGTGGACGTGGCGCGGACCGTGTTGGCGCCTGCCTTCAGCGGCGTCGCGATCGTGACCGTCTCCCAGGTGGTCCAGGCGCCGGTGCCCGGGAACGACTGCGCCGCGATGACCGGTGCGCCGTTCACCTCGATGTCCATCGGGCGGTCGGTCGTGGTGCCGTTGGCGAACCGGATGGCCAGCGTGCCGTTGCCGGCGGTGGGCGCCTCGACGGTGAACTCGACGTAGCTGCCCACGACGTTGTCCACGTTCACGAAACCCGTGCCGCTGAAGCCCGCGTGGTTGGACTCCACGACACCCTGCGAGACGGTCGCGCTCTCCGCCTCGTACCTGGTGGCTGCCGCGGCCGATGCCGCGGCCGGTTCCGCGGCGGCCACCCCGACCGGCAGCAACGCGACCGCGACCAGCACGGTCAGCGGTCGACCTCGACGTCTCATGGTTCTGCTCCTCCCTGACTGTTGGCGATCACATCGAGGGCCGGCCTCACCGCGGTGCGGCCGGCGGGCTGGCGGGTGCCGCCGCCGCACCCGCGCACGTGATCCGCGGGTTCGCCCAGTCGGCGTGGTCGGAGTTGATGCCGTCGCCGCCGTCGGTCACGGCCAGCAGCAGCGTGGTCGCGCCGGTGAGGTCGGCGGTCAGGTGCCGCGTGCCCTGGCTGCCGGTGACGTAGCCGCTGTCCGCGACCTTCACCCCGTCCAGCCACACCTGGAACACCACGCGGCCGGCCGTGACCTCGTCGTCCACGCCGACGTCTGCTGTGAACGCACTACACCGCCCGCCGAGGTGGTAGGTGACGCTGCTGGGCGCGTGCGCGCCGAGGCCCTTGGCGAACGTCGTGCCGCCGATGGTGAGCGTGCGCCCGTCGCCGGCCGTCTGGCTGTTCACGCTGTGGTCCACCTCGACCGGCCCCCAGCCGTTGGTGGCGGACAGCATGGTGCGGTCGGAGAGCTGGCTCGTGCCGGCCGGCGGGGCGCCGGCGCCGGTCGGGGTGACCCGGTAGACGACCGTGCCGTGGGACGGCACCGAGGCGCTGATCGTGCCGGTGGTCGTGCGCACCTGCTTGCTCCACAGGTCCTTCAGCGACGCACCGCCCGACGCGCCGATCGCGGCCGTCGTGGTGCTGACGGTCGCGGTCGAGCCGGTCTCGTTGAGCAGCGCGACGGCGAGGTCCCCGTTGGACAGCGGCTTGCGGTAGGTGACCAGGCCGCCGCTGGACGAGACGATCCTGGCCTGCTGGCCGAGCGGGTCCTGGTCGACGGCGATCAGGTCGGTGTTGCCGAGGATGGCCAACGTCGCCGTGGACGCGGTGCGGACGTCGCTGCCGACGAGCAGCGGCGCGGACAGCATGGCCCACAGGCTGAAGTGCGTGCGGTACTCGGTGTCGGTCATGCCGCCGTTGCCGACCTCGAGCATGTCGGGGTCGTTCCAGTGCCCGGGTCCCGCGTACTGGGCGAGGTCGTCGTTGGTGTGGACGCGGGAGATCATGCTCGACCAGTTGTCGCTGATGTCCCCGGTGGTGCGCCACAGGTTGCCCGTGCCGGCGCCCCAGGTCCAGACCTTCGGCGTGCTCTGGCCCCACTCGCAGATGCTGAACACGATGGGCCGGCCGGTCGCCGCGAGCGCGTCCCGCATGGCCGTGTAGCGCTGGACCGCGTCGACGCCCTGGTTGTTGCAGTTGTCGTACTTGAGGTAGTCGACGCCCCAGCTCGCGAACAGGGTGGCGTCCTGCCGCTCGTGGCCGAGGCCGCCGGGGAAGCCGGCGGTGTTGCACGTCTTGGTGCCGGCGCTGGTGTAGATGCCGAACTTCATGCCGCGTGCGTGCACGTAGTCGGCGAGCGCCCTGATGCCGCTGGGGAAGCGGACCGGGTCCGGGACCAGGTCGCCCTGCGAGTCCCGTTGCGGCAGCGCCCAGCAGTCGTCGAGGTTGACGTAGGTGTAACCCGCGTCGCGGAGTCCTTTCGCGACGAACGCGTCGGTCACGGCCTTGATCGTGGCCTCGTTGAAGGTGCCGGTGCAGTGGGTGAAGTTCCAGTTGTTGAAGCCCATCGGCGGCGTGCGGGCCAACCCGTTCTCGATTGCCAGCGCCGGCGTTGGGCTCGTCACCATCGCGACCGCGCCGGCCGCGATGGTGACGAATACTGTGAGGAGTGAGGCGATTCTTCGCATGGCAGCGCTCCAGTCGGGCCCTCGTGGCCGGCGTGCGGGGAGGTCAGCGGCCGGGGCCGCCGTGGTGCGGCGCCACCCGCACCACGGCGCTCCCTGCCCGGGCTCCGCCAGCGCGGAGCCCCGGTCGGCGAGGTCTCACGCCACGTCGACGTAGTCCACGTTCGGACCGCCGCCCGCTGTGCCGGACGTCAGCCGCACCGTGTTGTCGCCGGCGACCATGGGCACCTGGACCGACGCGGTCCGCCACGTCGTCCACGCCCCGGTGCCGTCGAATGTGAGCGTGCCCACCGACGTTCCGTTGACCGTCACGTCCATCGGCCGGGCGTCCGCCGTCCCGTTGGCGAAGCCGAACACCAGGGTGGCGGTGCCGGCGGCGGCGCGGGGCACCGTCCACTCCTCGGCGCTGCCGACGGCGTTCGTGGTGTTGCAGAAGCCGGTGCCGGAGAACCCGGCGTGGTTGGCGTCGATCGTGCCCTGGCACAGCCCGGCCTCCGCCTCGAACCGGCCGGTCGGCGGCGGTTGGGTGCCGCACGACTCCGTCGAGCCAGTCTGGCTCACGCGCAGCGCGCCGCCGGTCGTGTTGGTGCCGTTGCGCACGCAGTAGCCGGTGACGGTCTGGAACAGCATGTCCGTCGACGCGGAGCCGCGCTCCGCGACGAACGGGTCGAACACCACGCCGGTGCTGTTGTTGGCGATCACCGCCGGTCGGGCGTCGGTGGCCTCGAAGTGGACCGAGCCACCGGTGAAGCGGATGTTGTCGGCGTTGCGGATGTACCAGCCGTAGGACGGCCGCGTGCCGATGCTCTTCGGGTTGTAGTCGCTCGGGTCGTTGCTCGGCACGCCCGTCGACACCGCGCCGTTCCCGCCGGGCACGTTCAGGTTGACGTTGTTGAAGGTGACGTCGCTGATCCTGTTCGAGCCGGACTCGCCCCACAGCGTGGCCGTGAAGTTGTTGTCGGCCTGCCCGGAGGACGTGATGTTGTCGTAGGTGATGTCGTGGATCCGGCCCACCCCTGGACTGTTGCCGCAGCGCCGTCGCGTGCCGATCTTCTGCGTGATCGCCGCGCGCACGTTGGTCATGGTGATGTCCCGGTAGTGCACGTCGGAGATCACCGAGCCGTCCATCGACACGATGCCGAGGCCGGACTTGTCGGCGCCGTCGATGGTGATGCGTTGGAAGTCGTAGCCGGTGAAGTCGCCGCACGTCTCCGAGCCGAACATCAGGGCGTTGCAGCACCGCGCGGACAGGTGGGAGTCGGTGACGACGACGTTCCCGTTGGACAGCTTGGCGCCCAGGGCGTAGTCGCTCTTGAACACGAGCGCGTCGTCGTTGGCCGCGATGTTCGCGTTGGTGATGCGGACGTTCGTGGTGCTGATGACGTTCCAGCCGTCCCGGTCGCTGGCCGTGTCGATGCGCAGCCGGTCGGAGGTCACGTTGGTGCAGCCGTTGATGAGCATCGCGAAGTGACCGCCGCGGCGCAGCGTCAGGCCGTCGCCCACCCGCAGGCCGTCGCAGCGGGTCAGCGAGATGATCTTGTCGGCCTCGCCGTCTTTCGGGTTGCCGGTGATCAGGTTGCCGCCGCCGTCGATCACGCCGGCGCCGACGAACCCGATGTCGGTGAGCCGGTCACCGTAGATCATCGCGTTGTGGAAGTGGCTGTGGCCGTAGTCCTGGTACTCGTCGTTGGGGTTGCTCTCCGGTGAGTCGTAGTCGTCGTTGCTCGCGCCCCGGACGGTCGCCCCGGAGTCCAGCCGCAGGGTGATGTGGCTGCGCATGTGGATCGTGTTGCGCGACTGGTAGGTGCCGGACGGGAACTGCACGGTCCCGCCGCCGGCGCCGGCCGCGGCGTCGATAGCGCGCTGGATGGCCGGCGTGTCGTTGCTCGAGCCGTTGCCCGTCGCACCGTAGTCGCGGACGTTGTACGTGGCCGCGCCGGCCGCGCCGGGCGCGACCAGGAGCCCGCCGGTGGCCAGCGCCAGCGCCGACGCGACACCGATCAGACGTCTGAGCATCATCGCTCCTCGCAGGGTTTCCGTTGTGATCAGTTGAGGGTGATCCTGTCCAGGTCGGGCGCGTTGGCCCCGTCGTTGAAGAACCTGATGGTGTTGGCGCCCGCGGCGAGCGTGACGGTGACCGCGTGGCTCGCCGGGGTGTCCCAACCCGTGCCGGACACGGGGACCTCCGTGGCCGCGCCGTTGTTCACGCTCATGTAGAACGAGCGGGTGCCGTCCACGGTGTAGTCGAGGGTGAGCTGGTGGGCGCCGGCCGTCGACTGCACGGTGACGGTGACGTAGTTGGCCGAGCCGTTGCCGATGAACCGCACCTTGGCGCCGCCGGAGCAGCCGGCACAGGCCGCGGTGACGGCCTTCCCGGACAGTGCCCCGGACTCCGCCTCGACGCCGACGGGTCCGGTGCCGCCGCCGCTGCCCGCGTACTCGCCGCCGATCCAGGCCTCGTCCACGCGCAGGCGCTTGTACCGGGTCGAGTCGCTGGACGCGGCGTACGTGCTCACGACCTCCAGCCGCACGTGCCGGGCCGTCGTGCCGGCGGGCAGGTCGACGAACGCGACACCGCGGTGGCTGGGCAGGGTGCCGGAGGTCACCGGGCTGCCCCAGTCGGTGCCGTTGGCGCTCACATAGACGCGGTACTCCTTGATCCGCGCGGACTGCTCGGTGTCCGAGCGGGCGTAGGCGACCGAGTCCTCCCGTTGGTTGATGCCGATGTACCGCACGGGCTTGGTCGAGCCGAGGTCGAACCGGAGCGACACGGGGGTGGTCTTGTCGCTGTCCCAGTAGGTCCGGTAGTCACCGTCCGCCGCGGCCGAGGCCGGGTGTCCGCTGGCCGACGCGCTCGCACTCATCGTCGCCGCCGGGTAGATGCCCTGCCGCCCGTTCGTTGTCACCCGGAAGACGGTGTCGTACTGGTCCCAGGTGGACACTCCGGTGAGCGTCAGGTACCCGTTGGCCTGGCTGAAGGAGACGGGGGCCCCGGTGCGGAAGTTGGTCACGCCGGTCACCCGGTACCCGTTGTCCCGCAGGCGCAGCGTGCTCCCCGACGGTTTCGTCACGACGTGGACGAAGTGCAGGTCGGGGTTCGTCCTGCTGACCGTCGTCACGCCGTGCGCGCCGTCGTTCCAGAAGCCCGGCTGGAGGCCGCCGTAGGAGTAGCCGCCGCCCTCGGTGCCGTTGATCGAGCCCCAGATCGCGTCGAGGTAGGTGTTCGCGAAGTTGTTGAACGCCTCCTGGTTGCTGGGGAAGCGGCCGTTCACCTGTGCGGTCTCGGCCATCAGGGACTTGATGGACGAGCCGGCGTTGGTGATGAAGCGGCCGAGCGTGAGCCGGTAGTCCACCGACGAGTTGGAGCCGTCGTACCACCACGCGCCACTGGACGGGAGCTTGTAGTCGGCCTCGATCAGCCGGGGCGCGGCCGTGTAGACGGCCTGCGGGTAGTCGTAGGACGGGGACATGCCGGTCTTCTGCTCGTTGCTGATCATGTCCATGATCGGCGTGTCCTCGTTGTTGTTGCTGAGTGTCCAGTTGGGACGGTCCTGCCGGATCCGCTCGTAGAGCCCGTGGTCCTCCCAGTAGGCGTTGTCGTTGTCGATCCAGAACCCGGACAGGTTCGGGTACCGCTGCATGACCTCGACGAAGTTGTCGTAGCCGAACTCACCGAAGCCGTCGCGGGTGTGCAGGTCGACGTCGTGGCCCTTGTAGTTGGAGTACGCGTCGGAGTCGAGCCAGCTCTGCCCCGACGGGAGCCCCTCGTTCCACCACTGGGGATCGTCGGTCATGTAGAGGATGGTGCGCATGCCGGCCGCGTTCGTGGCGTTGATCAGCTCGCCGAGGAAGTCCCGCTTGGTGTGGCAGCTGCCGGGGATCGCCGACGGCCAGGGGCGTGCGTAGCCGAGCCGGCTGTGGAACGCGGCCAGCACGATGTACCGCGCGTGCAGCTTCTTGGCCTCGTCGACCCAGTACTGGGCGTTCCAGCCGCCACTGGTGACGTCGTTCTCCCAGGCGGAGCAACTGGTGTGGGCCGGCGAGGTGCGCAGCCCCCAGTGGATGAAGAGACCAGCCTGCGAGTCGCGGAGGAACTGCTGTCGCGGATGCTCCAGCTCCGCGCTCGCGGTAGTGAGGAGAGAGGCGGCGATGACAAGGACCACCACCAGAACAGTCGGAATTCTGCCCAATCGACGCCGCGCCATTGCCGCCTCCCAGAGCCATAGACATCGGATGTATGCGCTCTGATTGCGAGACGTTACTCGGAGCAGCCGCACCCCGACAAGTTCTGAACCGGTCAATGAGTGGATCTGTTTCGTTGTGGTAAGCGCTTTCCCAATCGAACAGAAGCGCCGCGACTCCGGGGAGGTGGAGTCGC
>NZ_JBJMIE010000368.1:0-20795 GCF_045807065.1 Actinophytocola sp.
GCCGAGGAGCCGAGGAGCCGAGGAGCCGAGGAGCCGAGGAGCCGAGGAGCCGAGGAGCCGGGAAGCCGGGAAGCCGGAGAGCTACTGGGCGTGCACGTCCTCGATGACGGTCCAGTCGAGGTGCTTGCCGGTGCGGGAGTCGCCCGAGGAGCGGCCGCGGACGCGGCGGTAGATCCAGGGCAGCACGTGCTCCCAGTAGTACCTCGCCTCGACCAGGGCGCCGCGGGCCAGGGGTGACATCGCGCGGTTCGGCAGTGGTGCCTCATAGCCCAGCGCCGTGAGCACGAGGCTGGCGACCCGCCGGTGACCGGCCGCGTTGAGGTGCAGGCGGTCGGCCGACCAGTAGCCGGGGCGGCGCAGCTCGGTGTCGTGGAAGCAGTCGACGAGGGGCAGGCCGTTGGCGGCGGCCAGCTCGGCGACGCCGGCGGTGAGCAGTTCGGCGCGGCGGCGGAGGGTCTTGCCGAAGGGGAGGTTGTCGGACGGGTCGCCGCCGCTGAGCAGCACCAGTCGCACGCCGGCCGCGGCGCAGCGCTGGACCGCGGTGGCCGTCAGCGACACCAGGTGGTCGACGTCGGCGCGGGGGCGCAGCATGTCGTTGCCGCCGCCGTTGAGGGTCATCAGGGTCGGGGCCGGTCGCAGCGCCAGCGCGGCGTCGAGCTGCTCGGTGACGATCGGTTCGAGCAGGCGGCCGCGGATCGCGAGGTTGGCGTACTCGACGGGCTCGCCGCCGGCCGCCGCGAGGCCGGCGGCCACCAGGTCGGCCCAGCCCCGCACCGACCCGTCCGGTTGCTCGTCGCCGACACCCTCGGTGAAGCTGTCACCGATCGCCACGTACCGCACTGCACGTCCTCCCGCAGATCAACTCCGATCCCCGTTACTCTGCGCCCAACCGGCCCGGTCTGCCACATGGCCGTGGTCACGCCGCCTTGACCGCGGTGGGCCGGACCGCGGCCGCCACGATCGCGCGGAGCGTGGAGATGCCGAGGCGGGTGCCGCCTCAGCGGGCGAGCAGCAGGGCGGCCAGCGCGAGGACGCCCGGTAGCACCTGGACGAGCAGGATCCGCTTCGTGGCCGTCGCCGCACCGTAGAGCCCGGCGATGATTACGCACGCGAGGCCGAAGAGCGTGAGCTGGAAGTCGTCGGCGATCAGGCCCCACACCAGGGCCGCGGCGAGGAAACCGTTGTACAGGCCCTGGTTCGCGGCCAGTGTCCTGGTGGCCTCGGCCAGCTCGGCGGTCGTGCCGAAGCTCGCGCGGGTCCGCGGCGCGGTCCACAGGAACATCTCCAGCACCAGGATGTAGACGTGGATCAGGGCGACCAGCCCGACCAGGACGTCCGCGACGACGGTCACGCGCATTCCTCTCCTCGACGTACGCGGACGGTATCGCCCCGCGTGCTCGGCCGTGTGACCGCCGTGTGCGTGGCGTGTCAGCGGTGGTCGTGATCGTGGGCGCATGACTGTTGCTGTGGAGTGCGCGGGGCTGGTGAAGCGGTACGGCCGCACGACCGCGCTCGCGGGGGTCGACCTCGAGGTGCCGGCGAACACGGTGTGGGGGCTGCTCGGACCGAACGGCGCCGGGAAGACGAGCGTGGTGCGGATCCTCGCGACGTTGCTCCGCGCGGACGCCGGCGTGGCGCGTGTCGGTGGCTTCGACGTGGCCCGGGACGGCGAGCGGGTGCGCGGCCTCATCGGGTTGACCGGGCAGTTCGCCGCGGTGGACGAGGCGCTGACCGGGTACGAGAACCTCCTGCTCGTGGGGCGGTTGCTGGAGCTGGCCGGCCGGACGGCGCGGGCGCGGGCCGACGAGCTGCTGACCCGGTTCGGCCTGACCGAGGCCGCGGGGCGGCTGGTGCGGACGTACTCCGGCGGCATGCGCAGGCGTCTCGACGTCGCCGCGAGCCTGGTCGCGGCGCCGTCCGTGCTGTTCCTCGACGAGCCGACGACCGGCCTCGACCCCCGCTCCCGCGGCGAGGTGTGGGGCCTGGTGCGCGCACTCGTCCGGGAGGGCACGACCGTGCTGCTGACGACGCAGTACCTCGAGGAGGCCGACCAGCTGGCCCAGGGGATCGTGGTCCTGGACGAGGGACGAGTGGTGCGCACCGGCACGCCGGCGGAGCTGAAGGCGGCGGTCGGGGGACAGACCCTGCACGTGCGGCCGACGGACCTCGGCCGGTTGGCGGAGGCGGAACGGATCGTCGCCGCGGTGGTGGGAGGTGTGGGGCGGCCGGATGAGCCGGGTGACGGCGGGGAGATCTCGTCAGCCCTGCTGCCCGGTCGCTCGGCCGGGGCCGTGCTGGCGGAGGTGGCGGCCCGGCTGGCGGCGGCCGGGATCGAGGTCGCCGAGCTGGGCGTGCGGTTGGCCAGCCTCGACGAGGTGTTCCTCGCGCTCACCGGGGCGGCGGCATGAGCCCGCTGCGCGCGACCCGCCACGCGCTGGTGCTGGCCCGGCGCAACCTCACGAAGTTCCGGCACACGCCGGACCAGCTGCTCGACGTCCTGCTCATGCCGGTCACGTTCGTGGTGATGTTCGTGTTCCTCTTCGGCAACGCGGTGGCCGGGAACTGGCACACCTACCTCCAGTTCGTCATCCCCGGCATCGCCGTGCAGGCACTGATGCTGGCCACCCTCGGGACCGCCGTGTCCCTCCACGCCGACCTGCGCACCGGCGTCTTCGACCGGTTCCGCAGCCTGCCCGTCGCCCGGTCCGCGCCGCTCGTCGGGCACATCCTCGGGGACTCGCTGAAATACATCCTCTCCATCGTCCTGGTGTTCGGGTTCGGTGCGGTGCTCGGCTTCCGGTCACACGGGAACCCGTGGCGGCTGCTCGCCGCCTTCGGGCTGCTGCTCGCGTTCGCGTTCGCCATGTGCTGGGTCGCCACGGTGATCGGGGTGCTCGCGCGGGCCCCGGAGACCGTGCAGGCGTTGAGCCTGGTGCTGGTCTTCCCGCTCACCTTCGGCAGCAACGTGTTCGTGCCCACCGGCAAGCTGCCGGACTGGCTCCAGGCCTGGGTGCGGATCAACCCCGTGACCCAGGAGTCCGACGCCGTCCGGGCGTTCGTGCTCGACCAGCGAGCCGGGAACGCGGTCGTCGCCTGTCTGCTGTGGACGGCGGGGATCATCATCGTGTTCGCGCCGCTGGCGGTGGCCGCCTACCGCCGACGCTCGGCGGGCTGAAGCAGCTCGACGCGGGCGGTCGCTGAGTCCACCGTGGACGCGGCGGTGAACTCCCGGTCGAAGGCCGCGCCCAGCCGGGCCCTGGCCGCCGTCTCCGTGTCGCGCACGTCCGGGCTGCCCACGTCCGGCGCACCACGCACCGCGGCGGCCAGGCCCAGCAACCTGGCCGCCGCGCGCGGGTCCGCCGCGGTCTGCGCCAGCGCCTCCGCCACCTCGGCGATCGCCGTACCGCCGGCCAGGCTGCCTTCCGCCAGGCGCAGCGCCCGGCTCAGATATCCGGCAGCCGCCCGCGCGTCACCGGACCGCGCGGCGGCACGGCCCGCCTCGGTCAACACCTGCACCAGCAGGTGGTTCTCCATCCAGCCCGCGTCGCCGCCCGCCACCTCGGCCAGCAGCGCCGTGAGCACCGGCATCGTCGCCTCGCCGGCGCGGCGGGCCAGCACGGCCAAGCCCACCTCCGCCGTCACGGCCACCGCCGCGACGGGGATGTCCCGACCCTCCTCGCCAGCACGGGTCAGGTCGGCCCGGGCGCCGTCGAGGTCGCCGGCACGCAGGCGGTAGCGGCCCCGTTGCGCCCGCAGCCACGCCGCGTCGGACACCGCGCCGAGCGACTCCGCCAGCGACAGCGCCCTGCTGGCCGCCTCGACGGACTCCTCGTGGCGGCCGTGCAGGCTGTGGATGCCCGCCACGTTGCTCGCGGCGACCGCGATGCCCCACCGGTCACCCGCCGCCTCGAACCGCTTGAGCGCCACCGCGTAGTGCGTCGCCGCCGCCGCGAGCCCTCCCCGGCCGGCCGCCGCGTACCCCGCCACCAGCTCGGCCTGCGCGGCGACCCAGGCGTCCGGGTGACCGGTCAGCTCCGCGGTCACGTCGTCGTCGGTCATGCCGGTCAGCATCAGCGTCATGAACGCCACCGCCGGGTGCCACGACCGCCGGTCCGGGCCGGCGCACCGGCGGGCGGTCTCGCCGGCGGCACGGCTGCGGGCCTGGTCGGTCTTCACGTGGTACATGGCGTCGAACGCGTGCACGGCCGCGGATGCCGACCCGGCACCCGGCAGCGCCAGCACCCGGCGCAGCCAGCCGGCCGCCTCGTCGTGGGTGTCGCGCAGGAACCAGAACCAGCACAGCGACGCGGTCAGCCGCAGCGCCGTGTCGGTGTCGCCCATGTCCACCGCCCACCGCAGCGCCGCGGACAGGTTGCCGTACTCCCGGTCCAGCTCGCCGAACCACCGCAGCTGCGCCGAGCCGCGCAGGTTCGGCGCCGCCTCCTCCGCCAGCGCCAGGAAGTACGCGGCATGGGCCCCGCGCACCCGCGCCGCCTCGTCGTCCGCCAGCTCGGCGGCCGCGAACGCGCCGATCGTGTCCAGCATCCGGTACCTCGCCGGCTCTCCCGGGAGGTCCAGCAGCTGCAGGAACGACTTGTCCACCAACCCGGAGAGCAGCTCGTCGTCCGCGCCGCACACGGCCCGCGCCGCCGCCGGCGTGGCACCGCCGGCGAACACCGCCAGCCGGCGGGCCAGCGCCCGTTCCGCGTCGGTCAGCAGCCGCCAGCTCCAGTCGACCACCGCGAGCAGCGTCTGGTGCCGCGGCAACGCCGTGCGGTTCCCGCCGGTCAGCAACCGGAACCGGTCCGACAGCCGCGTCGCGACCTCGGCCAGCGGCATCGACCGCAGCCGCGTGCACGCCATCTCGATCGCCAGCGGCAGCCCGTCCAGCCGCCGGCAGATCTCCGCGACCCGCGCGGCATTCTCCGCGGTGACGAGGAAACCGGGCCGTGCGGCGGCCGCCCGGTCGGCGAACAGCCGCACCGCGGGGAAGTCGGCCGCGTCCGGCCAGCCCACGCCCTCCGGCGGTGCGGCCAGCGGTCCGACCGGGTGCAGGAACTCCCCGCCGATGCCCAGGGGCTCCCGGCTCGTCGCGACGAGCCGCACCCGCGGGCAGGACGCCAGGAGCCGGTCGGCCAGCCCGGCGCACGCGTCGACGAGGTGCTCGCAGTTGTCCAGCACCAGCAGTGCCTCGCGGTCGCCGAGGGCCGCGGTCAGCACGTCCAGGGGATCACCGGCGCGCGTGAGCAGTCCGGCGTTGCGGGGCACGAGCACCCCGGACACCGCCGCCGGCAACCGGTCCGGGTCGGCGATGTCGGACAGCTCGACCCACACCACGTCCTCGTGCCGACCGGCGACCTCACCGGCCAGGCGGGTCTTGCCCGCGCCGCCGGGACCGACCAGCGTCACGAGCCGGGCGTGGTCCAGCAGCGCGCGGACCCGGTCCAGGTCGTCCTCGCGGCCGACGAAGCTGGTCACGGGCGCGCCCGGGCCGGGCCGCCGTCCGGTGCCGCCACGCAGGATCGCGGTGTGCAGGTCGCGGACCTCGGGGGCGGGGTCGGTGCCCAGCTCCGTCGCGAGCGCGCGGCGCAGATCCTCGTACGCGGTCAGGGCCCGCGCCGGGTGTCCCGCCGCCACCAGCGCCCGCATGTGGGCGGCGACCAGGCGTTCCCGCAACGGGTGCGCGGCCACCAGGGCGGCCAGCTCGCCCAGGTCGTCGGTGGCGCCGGTCTCGGCCAGGTCCTCGACCGTGCCCAGCCGCAGCTCGACGAGCCTGGCCACGACCGGGGGCGCGAAGCCGGCGTCGGCCAGCTCGGTCAGCGGATCGCCCCGCCACAACCGCAACGCCTCGACGAACCGGTCCCGCGCGGCGCGCGGGTCCCCGGCGTCCCAGCTCGCCCGGCCGGCGGCCACCAGCCGCTCGAACGCCGAGACGTCCGTGTCGACCCCCGCCAGCTGGTAGCCGGCGGCCGAGTGCGCCAGCTGGAGGTCGGGAAGGGTGCGGCGCAGGCGGGACACCAGCGTCTGCAGGGCGTTCACGGCACCCGCCGGCGGCCGTGCGCCCCACACGGCGTCGATCAGCTCGTCACCGGACACCGGACGCCCACCGGCCAGGACGAGGCGGGCCAGCAACGCACGCAGACGCGTCCCGGGCACCTCGACCGGGCGGCCGTCGTCGTCGTGCACCTCCAGCGCACCCAGCAGCCCGACTCGCACGCGGTCAGGCTCTCACGACCGCGAGGACCCGCCGGCACGGCGTCCTCGGCGCGCTGTGGGAGTTCTCTAGGCTGCGCCCGGTGGAGACTGATCTCGCGCTGCCCGGTGGGGGCACGCTGCACGTCTACGACACGGGCGGCGGCCGGCTGAGTGTGTTCTGGCACCACGGCACGCCGAACCTCGGCGCGCCGCCGCGGCCGTTGTTCGACGCGGCCGAGCGGTTGGGTATTCGGTGGGTGTCCTATGACCGGCCCGGCTACGGCGGCTCGACACCGGCGCCCGGGCGCGACATGGCCTCGGCCGGCACCTCCGTGGCCGCGGTCGCCGACGCGTTGGGGATCGACCGGTTCGCCGTGATGGGGCACTCCAGCGGTGGTCCGCACGCCCTCGCCACCGCCGCGTCGCTGCCGGGGCGCGTGCTCGCCGTGGTCAGCGTGGCGGGGCTCGCGCCCCTCGGCGCCCCCGGGCTCGACTGGTTCGCCGGTATGGCACGGGGCAGCGCGGCGGCCCTGCGTGCCGCCGCGCAGGGGCGGGCCGCGGCGCGGGAGTTCCATGACCGGGCCGAGTTCGACCCCGAGACGTTCACGCCGGCCGACCACGCCGCGTTCGACGGACCGTGGGGCTGGTTCAGCGAGGTCGTCGGGCCCGCGGTCGCGGCCGGACCGGCGGCACAGGTCGACGACGACCTCGCCAACGTCGGACCCTGGGGGTTCGACCCCGCCGACGTCAGCGCGCCGACCCTGCTGCTCCACGGCGACGCGGACCGGATGATACCGGCCTCCCACAGCGTCTGGCTCGCCGAGCGGATCCCCTCCGCCGAGCTGTGGCTGCGACCCGGCGAAGGGCACATCTCGGTGTTGAACCACGCGGAGGCGGCGCTGGACTGGCTCGGCACACGCGCCGGGTAGCGGGGTGGTCACCAGCCAGCCGCGCCGCGCCGAGCGGGTCCCTTGCGCCGGGCTGTGGTTGCGGTGCGGCGGGCGCGGCCGGTGAGTTCGAAATGGTCGGCAGAGGCTGGCCGGATTTGTCGAACTCGCGGGTCCGGCCGGTCGAACTCGCGGGTCCGGCCGGTTGGACACGCGGGTTGTGGGCGTTGGACACGCGAGGGTGCCGGGGTGGTCAGGTACCCACCTTGGGGGTCATCGTCTGGGTGGCCGCTCGGGTGGTGTCCAGCATGTCGTGGGTCGCGATGTGGCCCACGTAGCCGTCGGGGCGGATCAGTAGCAGCGTGTCGGCGGTCAGGCCGTAGGCGTGGGCGAACTCGGGGGCCTCGCCGGTCGTGATCCGCTTCAGTTCGGCGCCCGCCGTGGGCCAGTCCAGGCGGGCCAGCGCCTCGGCGGCGGTGGGGCCGTGGGCGATGGCGGTGAAGTGCGTGCCGCGGAAGGCGTCGAACAGGCGGACGGGTGTGCCGTCCGCGTCGCGCAGTTCCGCGTCGGGGGCGCGGTCGCCGGTGTGGAGGGTGGCGGTGTGGTCGGCGTCGGTGGGTGCCAGCGGGCCGCCGCGGTAGGTGAGCGCCAGCTGCTGGACCTCCTTGCCGCGCTTGATGCTCGACGGGTCCAGTTTCGCGATGCCCTCGTACTTCTTCGTGGACAGACCGATCACGCTGGCCGCGATCGGCAGCCGTTCGGCCTCGTAGGTGTCCAGCAGCGCCTCGTCCGCGCCGGCCAGCACCTGCGCGAGCTTCCAGCCCAGGTTGTACCCGTCCTGGATGCCGGTGTTCAGGCCCTGCGCGCCCGCCGGGGTGTGCACGTGCCCGGCGTCGCCGGCGATGAAGGCGCGGCCGCGGCGGAAGGCGTCGGCCAGCCGGATGTTGGGGCGGAACAGCGACTGCCACCGGATGTCGTGCACCGTGACGTCGTACGGCCGCAGGCGCTGGTTGATCTCGTCCTCGCTGGCCGGTGGCTCCTCGTCGGGCTTCAGCTGGAACATCCACTGGAACAGGTCGGTGCCGGGCAGCGGGCACGCGCCGGCCTTGATCCTGGCCCAGACGTGCCAGCGGTCGCGCGACAGGCCCTCGGTCACGGCGTCGAGCAACAGCACGCGTTCCACCTCGTCGGTGGAGCCGAGGAAGCCGATGTCGAGCTCGTGGCGGACCGTGCTCGCACCGCCGTCGGCGCCGACGAGGTAGCGAGCGGTGATCTCCTCGCCGCTGGCCAGCCGGGCGGTGGCGGTGTCGGCGTCCTGGCTGAGTGAGACCAGCTCGGCGCCGAGCTCCACGTGGTGGCCCAGGCTCTCCAGCCGCGCGTGGAGGGCGCGGTCGGTGCGGAACTGCGGGACCAGCCACGTGTTGGGGTACGGCACCGCCGCGGTCGGCTCGCGGTGGGGGAACATGCGCCACGGGATGACCCACCGGAAGGCGTGCACGCCGAGCTTCGGGTACTCGCCGCCGCCCGCCAGCACGTCGTCGACCGCACCGAGGTCGTCGAGGACCTCCAGGGTGCGCGGTTGGACGCCCTTGGCCCGGGATCCCTCGAAGGCGCGCGGATCCCGGTCTATCACGCGGATGTCGAGACCGCGCCTGGCGAGGTCGATCGCCAGGGCGGTCCCGGTCGGCCCGGCACCGACGACGAGGACGTCCACCGTTCTGTCGTTGTCCATGTGCCAGAGCGTGGCCTACCCGCGGGTGGGGCCACAACACCCGATCACGACAGTTTGAGCACCGGTTTGTACATGTCCAGCCAGATCGCGATGTCCAGTGTGCGCTCCAGCCCGAAACGAACCGCCTGGTCGATCTCCTCCCCGTGGGCCACCTGGCGGATCCAGTCGCGGTCGACGATGTCGAACACCGGGTGGTCGGCGGACAGGTAGCCGCGGACGTGCTCCCGCAGCTTCTTCGCGTACTCCGGGTCCTGTGTGGACGGATAGGGCGACTTGACCCGCTCCACCACCGACTGAGGCAGCACGTCGGCCGTCGCGGCCCGCAGGAGCGACTTCTCCCTGCCGTCGAAGGTCTTCATCGACCACGGCGTGTTGTAGACGTACTCGACGAGCCGGTGGTCGCAGAACGGGACGCGCACCTCGAGGCCGACCGCCATGGACGTGCGGTCCTTGCGGTCCAACAGGATCCGCACGAAGTGGGTCAGGTGCAGGTAGCAGATCTCGCGCATGCGCGACTCCAGCGCGGACTCGCCGGGCAGCGGCTCCACCCTGGACACCGAGGTCCGGTACGCGTCCCCGACGTACTCCTCCATCCGGAGGTTGTTCAGCAGCGCCGGGTTGAGGATCTGTCCCCGCTCGCCGCGGTGCCGCGCGAACCGCACCAGCCACGGGAACGTCGCCGCCTTGCGCGCCTCCGGGTCGAAGAACTGCTGGTAGCCACCGAACACCTCGTCGGCGGACTCGCCGGACAGGGCGACCGTCGAGTGCCCGCGGATCGCCTTGAACAGCAGGTAGAGCGAGGCGTCCATGTCACCGAGCCCGTTGGGCAGGTCGCGGGCGCGGATGACCTGCGCGCGCACCTCGGGGTCGGCGAGCTGGGCGGAGTTGAGCACGATGTCCTGGTGGTCGGTGCCGGCCAGCTCGGCGACGTCGTGCACGTACGGGGCGTCCGGCGTGGCCCGCATCTCGTCTGGCACGAAGTTCTCGGCGTGACCCACGAAGTCCACCGCGAAGCTGCGCACCCGCTCGTCGAGCTGCTGAGCCGCGATCGCCGTCATGGCCGAGGAGTCGAGGCCGCCGGAGAGCAGCACGCACCGCGGCACGTCCGCGACCAGCTGGCGGGCCACGATGTCGTCGAGCAGCTCCCGAACCCGGGCGACGGTCGTGGCCTGGTCGTCGGTGTGCTCGCGCGTCCGCAGCGCCCAGTACCGCGTCGTGTGGAGCCCGTTGCGGTCCACGGTGACGACCGTGCCCGGCTCGACCTCGCGCATCCCGTCCCACACCGCGTGGCCGGGCGTCTTGACGAACCCGAACAGCTCACGGATGCCGTCGAGCGTCACCGTCGGCTCGACACCGGGGTTGGCGAGGATCGCCTTGGGTTCGGAGCCGAACAGCACGCCGTCGGCGGTCTCGTAGTAGTAGAAGGGCTTGATGCCCATGCGGTCGCGGACCATGACCAGCTTGTCGTCGCGGCCGTCCCAGATCGCGAACGCGTACATCCCGTTGAGCCGGTCGGCGAGCGCCACGCCCCACTCGAGGTAGGCGTGCAGGACCACCTCGGTGTCGGAGGAGGTCTCGAACCGGTGGCCGCGGCCGCGCAGCTCGTCGCGCAGCTCGGTGAAGTTGTAGGACTCGCCGGAGTACACGAGCGCCACCGGGCCGCCCGGTGTGTCCACCCGCATCGGCTGCCGTCCGCCCGGCAGGTCGATGATCGCGAGCCGCCGATGCCCCAACGCGGCGTGCTCGGTGGTGAACGTGCCCCGGTCATCCGGTCCGCGGCACGCCATGGTCTCGGTCATCGCGTCGAGCGTCTCCCGCTCGTCGCGCAGATCGTGCCGGAACGCGACCCAGCCGGTGATCCCGCACATGGTCCCCTCCTGGTGCACAGGCTGTTACTGAACGTGCAAGTCCATTAGACACCTATGTAACTCGAGCGTGTCGCCGGTGTTACTCCGAGATGTCGGTATTGCCGGAAAGCTGCCCTGTGAGCTGCGCCACGCACGACTCGTCGGGCTCGGCAGCTCCCCGCTGGTCAGCCCGCGCCTGCCAGGAACACCGCCAGCAGCGGGCCCGCGAGCACGCCGACGGCGACCGAGACCGGGGTGGCGACATAGGCGGTGATGCTGGCGGCGCGGCCGGCGCGGGGGAACTCGTCCCGCGTGCGGAGCGCCGGCGCCAGCCACCGCAGGTAGTAGAAGACGCTCGCGACGGTGTTGACCGCCGCGACGACCACGAGCCAGCCGAGGCCCGCGTCGAAGGCAGCGGTGAAGACCGTCAGCTTGCCCGCGAACACCCCGGTCGGCGGCGTGCCGACGAGTCCCAGCAGGCACACCGCGAGGCACACCGCCAGCCACGGCCGGTGCCCCCGCAGACCCGCGTAGTCGTCGAGGGTCCTGGCCTCGGGGAGCGCGCACACGACCGCGAACGCGCCCAGGTTGGTGACCGCGTACGCGGCGAGGTAGAGCAGCAGGCCGGGCAGCGCGAGGGACGCGCGGGCGGCGGCGAGGGCCATCAGCAGGTATCCGACCTGGCTGATCGTCGAGTAGGCGAGCAGGCGGCGCACGTCGCGCTGGAAGAACGCGGCCAGGTTGCCCAGCGTCATGGTCACCGCGGCCAGCACGGCGATCAGCAGCGGCCAGTTCAGTGGCGCGACCGCGACGAACCGGTGGATCGCGACCACCGCGCCGATCTTGGGGATCGTGGTGACGATCGCGCCGACCGCCGGCGACGTGCCCTCGGTGACGTCCGGCACCCAGAAGTGCCCCGGCACCGCGCCGGCCTTGAACACCAGGCCGGCCAGCACGGCGACGGCACCGACCGCGACCGCGGCGGCCGGGGCGTCGGGCAACGTGTGGTGCAGGGTGGGATAGTCGCTGCCCCGCCCCACCCCGGACACCAGCATGACGCCGAACAGCATCGTGGTGCCCAGCAGCGCGCCGAGCAGGTAGAACTTGAGGCTCGCCTCGGTGCCCGGGCCGTCCTTGGCGAACCCGGTCAGCGCGTAGAGCGGCACGCTGGCCAGCAGGTACGCGGCCACGAGCAGCAGCAGGTCGTTCGCGCCGGCCAGCACGACCGCGCCGAGCGCGGCGAGCAGGAGCAGGACGACGAACTCGGTTTCCCTTGCGTGGCCGCCGATCCGCGTCATCCCCAGCACCAGCAGGACCGACGTGAGGACGACGGCCCGGGTCGCGCCCGTGGCGGTGTCGACGGCGTAGGTGCCCGCGAACACCGTGCCGGTCCCGCCCATGACCGTCCACACCAGACCCGCCACGCACGCGGCGCCCGCGAGCACGCGGACCGGCCACTGGCGCCGGCGCGGCAGGAACGAGCCCAGGAGCAGGCCCGCGACGGCCGCGCAGGCGAGGATGATCTCCGGCAGCAGGCGGCCGAGGTCGGCCGCCATGTCCGTGCCGGCGTTCACCGGCGCACCAGCGTGCCGAGCACCCGCGCGGCCGGCTCGACCAGGTCGAGCAGGAACCGGGGGAACAGCCCGAGCACCACCGCGAGCGCCATCAGCGGCGCGATCGACAGGGTCTCGGCCAGCGTCAGGTCGCCGACCCTCGACGCCGGCGGGCCGAGGAACAGCCGCTGGTAGGCGCGGAGGAACAGCGCTGCCGTGAGCAGGATCCCGAGGAACGCCAACGCGGTCGCGACCGGTGCGCCCGGCAGCGAGCCGGTGAAGATCTGGAACTCCGCGATGAACCCGGAGAACCCGGGCAGCCCGAGCGAGGCGAACGCGGCCAGCGCGGTGAGCCCGGCGAAGCGGGGCGCGCTCGCGGCGAGACCGCCGTACGCGTCCAGGTCGTAGGTCCCGCCCCGCTCGTACAGCACACCGGCGAGCAGGAACAACGCGCCGGTGATCAGGCCGTGGCTGACCATCTGCGTCACCGCGCCCGTCACCGCGAGGTCGTGCGCCTGGCTGTCCGAAGTGGACAACAGGCCGGCGGCCCCGAGGGCCAGGATGACGTACCCCATGTGGTTGACCGAGGTGTAGGCGATCATCCGCTTGAAGTCCCGCTGCGCCAGGGCGACCAGCGCGCCGTACAGCACGCTCACCACACCGACCACGACGATCGCCGCGCCCCAGTCGCGCCAGGGACCCGGCAGGAGCGGCATGGCGATCCGCACGAAGCCGTACGTGCCGAGCTTCAGCAGCACCCCGGCCAGGATCGCCGAGCCCTCGGCCGGCGCCTCGGTGTGCGCGGGCGGCAGCCACGTGTGGAACGGCACGGTCGGCGTCTTGATCGCCAACCCGACGACGATCGCCACCAGCACGAGCGTGGCGGCCGTTCCCCTGCCCTGCAGGGGGTTCTGCGCGGCGAGCCGGGCGATGTCGAACGTGTGGGGCGTCGCGGCGAGGTAGAGGCCGATGAACCCGAGCAGCAGCGCCAGCGAGCCGAGGAACGTGTAGAGGAAGAACTGCAGCGCCGCCCTGGCCGCGTCCCGGTGCCCCCAGCCGGCGATCACGAAGTACATGACCACGATGGACAGGTCGAAGAAGACGAAGAACAGCACCAGGTCCAGCGAGACGAACACACCCATGCACACGGTCTCGAGGAGCAGGAACAGCGCCGCGAAGGACCGCAGCGTGCTGGTTTGCCTCGCTCCGCTCGGCGCTTCGCGGCCCGTACCCGGCGCGGTGCGCCGCAGCGCGTAGACCGCGCAGGCCAGGAACAGCACGGCGGTCACCGCGACGAGCGGCAGGCTCAGGCCGTCGACGCCGATGTGGTAGCCGGAGCTGACGCTGGGGATCCACCGGCGGTTCACCTCGTAGCCGTAGCCGGGACCGTCGTAACCCAGCCACAGCACGACCACGGCCACCAGCTCCACGGCGCTGGCGGCGACCCACGTCCACCGCACGACGGCGTCGCTGACCCTCGGCACGGCCAGCAGTGCCACGGCCACCGCGACCGGCAGGAACACGACGGTGCTGAGCACGCTCACCTCACCAGGAGTAGGAGGACGGCGAGTGCGGCGAGCACGACCACCGCCTGGGCGTAGTAGTGGTGGAGCTGACCGGTCTGCGGGCGCCGCGCGAGCCGGCCCAGTGCCCGGAACCACCGCGCGACGAGGCGCACGGCCCCGTCCACCGACCACTCCACGCGCCGGTCGACCAGCCGCGCGAACGCCGTCCCGACCGCGGCGGTCGCCCGCACGCTCCCGGCGACGGCCCGGTCGTCGAACCGCGCGAGGGCGTCGGCCGCGACGAGGGTGGGGCGCACGACGACGGTCCTCGTCAGGCCCTCCAGACCCAGCCAGCCGAGCAGGGGAGCGGGCGCGGGCAGGTCGCGGCGACTCACCGCGCGTGCCGTCAGCCCGGTGACGACCAGCGCGAGCACGCCGGAGACGACCAGCTCCCACCAGGCAGGGCCGGCGCCGCCCGGGACGACCCTGGCGGCCCGCGCCCACAGCCCGGGCAGGGCGAGGAGCCCGAGGCCCGCGGCGCCGGCCGCGAGCACCGGCAGCGCCGCCAGTTGCGGCCGGGCGGGCCGCTCCTCCCCGCCCGCCCTGCCGTAGCGGACCGTGCTCTCGCCCTGCTCCCCGGCGCCCGGCGGGGCGACGGCCAGCGCCCGCGCCGCCCGGTCCACCGAGTCCGTGCCGTCCGTGTTCGCCCAGACGAGAGCCAGCGCCCGGCCGGCGTAGGCGGCGCTGAGCACCGCCGCGGCGAGTCCCACCACGTACAGCGGCACCGACTCCCGCGCCGCCGTGGCGAGCACCTGGTCCTTGGCCGCCCACAGCGACAGGGGCGGCAGCCCGGCCAGCGAGGCCGCGCCGACGGTGAACATCACGCCGACGAAGCGGTGGCGCCGGGCGGCGCCCCGCAGCTCGGTGAGGTCCTTGGTGCCCAACGCGGTCAGCCACGCGCCGGCGCAGAGGAACAGCAGGCTCTTGGTGAAGGCGTGCGCCACCAGCTGCCAGGTCCCGGCCGCCACACCGGCCGTGCCCGCGGCGAGGACCATGAGGCCCACCTGCGCACACGTGGAGGCGGCCAGCAACTGCTTGAGGTCGCGTTGCACGACCGCGACCGCGCCCAGCAGCAGTGCCGTGGCCGCACCGGCCCACGCCACGGTGACCGCCGCCCAGGACGTCGCGTCCAGCAGGTTCTCCATGCGGAGCAACAGGTACGCGCCGGCCGCGACCATGGTCGCCGAGTGCAGCAGCGCCGAGACCGGGCTGGGGCCGTCCATCGCGCGGGACAGCCAGAAGCTGAACGGCAGCTGGGCCGACTTGCCGAGCGCGGCGACCACCAGACCGGCCGCGACGACGTCACGCCAGCCGTCCGGCAGGCTCGCGAGCCGGTCGAGGTCGAGCCCGCGGGCCCCGCCCGCCAGCGCGGCGCCCGCCGCCAGGTACAGCCCGAGGTCGGCGGCGCGTGTGGTCAGGAACGCCACCAGCCCGGAGGTGGCGCGGCGCGGTTCCCGCCACCAGAAGCCGATGAGCGCGTAGGAGGTGGCGCCCATGACCTCCCACGCCATCAGGAGCGTGAGCAGCGTCGTCGCGGTGACCGTCACCAGCATCGCGGCCGCGAACAACAGCACCAGGCCGAAGAAGCGGACCGACCGGAACTCGCCCGCCGCGAACACCAGCACCGCGAGGGTGACGATCGCGACCGTCACCACCATGACCGCCGACAGCCCGTCCATCCCGAGCCCGAAGGAGATGCCGTTGAGGTAGGGGGTGGACACGTCAGTCCCCGAGGTCCGCGGCCATGTCGGTCATGTCGACGTCCCGGGCCCGGAAGATGGCCGTGGTGACGGCGAAACCGGCGGCCATCTCGATCGCCATGGCCGTGACCGCGACGACGACCACGACCTGGCCGTCGGGCCGCTGCGGCGCGGTGTAGTACCAGAACGCGGCCCCGCCGACGATCACCGCGTTGACCATCAGCTCGAGCCCCATCATGATCATCACGATGGACTGCTGGGAGAGCGCGCCGAAGAGCCCAACGCTGAACAGCGCGGAGGCGAGGAGGAGGTACCCGGTCACCGGCCCAGCCCTCCTCGGACGGGGTCGTCGGGAGGTCTCCGGTCGAGGCGGTCGCCGTAGCGGTCGTAGCGACCGCGGTGGGTGGCGAGCACGACGGTGGCGATGATCGTGGCGAACAGGGCGAGACCGAGGACGACCATTGTCAGCATCTTCGGCCCCATGAGCGCCTGGCCGAGCGCCGTCGTGGGGTCGCGGGGCGGTTCGGCGCCGGTGGTCGGCCAGTCGACGAGGACGCTGCCGGCCGCGAGCACCAGGAAGGTGGCGCCGGAGATGACGAGCGCGCCCTTCTTGTTGTGCAGCATGGACATCGGCATCAGCCCGGCCGGGTTCATCATGTACATCACCATGAACACGACCATGATGACCATCTCCATGACCATCATCAGGATGACGAGGACCCCCAGGTAGGTCAGGCCGACGAGCAGGACCGTCACGGCCGCGAACACGAACGAGGCCAGGAGCGCGAAGGTCGCCCGCGCCATGGAGTCCACCCGGAAGACCGCGACCCCCGAGGCGACGGCACCGACGGCGCAGACCCAGAAGACGACGTCCATGATCCTCCTTCAGCTGACCACGACGGACACGACGAGGGCTTGGATGAGCGTCGCGGGGATGAGCACCATCCAGGCGACCTCCATGAACCGCTCCAGGCGGATGGTGGGCGTCCCGCGGCCCACCCACACGAGGACCGCGAGCACGGCGGCGGTCTTCACCAGCGACCACGACCAGTCCGGCAGCAGCGGCCCGGCGCCGCCGCCGAGGAAGAGCGGCACGGCCATCGCGGCACCGGACACCAGCAGCACCTTCCGCCCGGCCTCGAACACCAGCCGGTCCACACCGGACAGCTCGGCGACCGCGCCGCCGGCGAGGTCGGACCCGACGGCCTGGTCGAACGGCCTGGCGAACGACATGGCCAGCACGGAAACCAGGTACACGGCGAAGGCGACCGGCATCCACACCACGAACCAGAGCTTCCCCTGCGCTCCCACGACGTCCGCGACCCGCAGCGAGCCGGCGCCCACCGCGACGGTGGTGAGCGCGAACATGTGCGGCAGCTCGTAGGCGAGCCCCTGCGCCACGAACCGGTACCCGCCGACGAGGGAGAACGCCGAGTTGGGCCCCCAGCCGGCGAGCCACACCGCGGCCCAGGCGAGGATCTCCATGGCGTTGAACCAGACGACGCCGACGTCGAGATCGGCGACCGCCCACCGCCCGAGCGGCGTGACCGCCGACGCGAACACGGCGGCCACCAGCAGGACGACGCCGGCCGACCGCCAGAGCAGACCGTCGGCGGCGAGCGTGCGCCGGCGCTGCTGGAGGAGCAGCCCGGCGACGTCCCGCAGCGGTTCCACGGCGGCGGTCCGGACGGTTCGTCCCGCGACCCGCGCGGCCAGCACCGCATCGAAGGCCGTCGCGGCGGCGGCGAGGATGGCGAGTACGCCGACCAGCACGAGGGCGCCCCACCACGCGGTTGTCTCAACCACGGTGGGCTCCGAGAGTGGCGTGTGCGCGGAGCGGTGTGGGGGTGCGCCAGCGGGTGGTTGTCCCAGTCATGGCGGGTTCCGAGAGTCGCGTGGATGGCGTGCGTGTCGAGCGGTGCGGGGTGTGCCACCGGGCGGTTGTCTCAGTCATGGTGGGTTCCGAAGGTGGCGTGTGCGCGGAGCGGCACCAGGCGTCGTTTCGGTCGTGGTGGGTTCCGAGGGGCGCGTGGATGGCGTGCGTGTCGAGTGGTGCGGGGGTGTGCCATCGGGCGGTTGTCTCAACCATGGTTGATTCCGAGACTCGCGACGATGAGCCGGGCGGCCGCGAGTTCTGTGCCGTTGAGCAGGTCGGGTAGGTCCTCGACGGTTGTCTCGTGGTCGGCGAGGTCGAGCCAGCGGTGGAGGCGGTCGAGGGCGTCCCCCGCGGGGGTTGTCCCGAGCCCGGCCAGGAGCCAGCGGAGGGTGCGGGATCGGCGTACCTTGCCCGCCCACCGCTGGTGTGCCGCCTCGGACAGACGGCCGAGGAGGGCGGCGTCGCGCAGTCGCTGGGCGGTGACCGCGGCGTCGGTCCAGCCGGCGAGGGCGAGCAGGCAGGCGCAGGCATCCAGCCGGCGGGCGGTGGGGTGCGGCGCCCAGAAGTCGTCGACGCCGTCGAGGCGCTCGACGGAGGCGTCCTGGATGACGTCGCCCTGGAGGGTCGTGTGGACGATCAGGCCGGGCGGCCAGAGGGGAAGCGCCGGACCGAGGGGGACGTGGAGCTGGTCGAGCATGAGCCCGTCACGATCCGGGGCCCGGTCGGCCATGGGCACACCGCCGGGCATGTCCATACCGGCCATGTGGTGATCGTGCCCGCCATGGCTCGAATGCCCACCGTGGCCCGTCTCGGTGTGCTCGGCGTTGTCGGCGTGCTCGTGGTGGCTGGCGTGCTGGCCGTGGCTCAGGTGGCTGCCGTGATCCGTCGCGGTGTGCTCGGCGTGGCCGTGGTGGGCGGCCTGTTCGTGGTGGTCGTGGTGGCTGGGATGCTCGTGGTGGCTGGCGTGCTGGCCGTGGCTCAGGTGGCTGCCGTGATCCGTCGCGGTGTGCTCGGCGTGGCCGTGGTGGGCAGCCCGTTCGTGGTGGGCGGCGGGCTCGGCGTGGCCGGAGTGCTCGTGATGGTCGTCGGGGTCGCCGTGTTCGTGATGGCTCGTCCCGGTGTGGGGCGGTTCCGGTGGCGCCGCGGCGGGGTGGTCCGCCGCCGAGCGGGCCTGCCTTCGTTGTTCGTCGAGGTCGTGGAGGGTTGTCAGGGCCGCTGCCAGTGCACCTGGTGCGGCCGCGTCGTCGGCCACCTCCACCCGCACCCTGGGGGCCGGGACCGTCTGCCACACGCGCGTCGCGTAGGGCTCCAGGTCGGTGCCGGCGGTGACCAGGACGTTCGCCTCGGCTGGGGTCAGGGCCAGGTGCCAGCCGTGCTCGCGGGCGTACCGCTCCACCGCCAGTCGCGCGCCCGTGCCGCCCAGGGCCGTCAGCACGAGCAGGCGGGGCCGCGTCCACCGCAGGAGCCACGACGTCACGCCCACCGCAGGGCGCCCTCTCGCCAGGCGTAGGTCACGCCCGCGAACAGGACGGCCAGGAACACGAACATCTCCACCACCGCGGTCGTCCCCTCCTCGGCCACGACGAGCGCCCACGGGTACATGAACACCATCTCCATGTCGAACGCCAGGAACAGCATCGTCACGGCGTACCAGCGGACGTGGAACCGCGACACGGCGTGCTCCGCCGGCTCGTGGCCGGACAGGAACGGGCGCACCTCCGTCACCGTGCGGCCCAGCCGCACCAGGGACGCGACGCCGTACGCGGCGCCGGCCAACAGGAGCGAGGCGACCGCCAGAACGAGCACCACACACCTCCTACAGATACCCGGTAGGGGTACACCCTACCGCGCCGGCGGCGCCGGTGGGCGCGACGACGGGCACCCGGTCGTGTGATCAGCGCTTGCGCCGCACCCGGCTCCCGACGAACAGGCCGGTGACGGCGACGGCACCGAGGGTCGCGATGATGCGCGTGACGTCGATGGCCGGCTGCCACGACACCTCGCCGTTCCTGATGACGAAGGCGCCGACCGGTCGCGCGAGCAGGCCGAGGCCGCCGCCGCTGCCGCGGCGCCCCTGCTGGTCCTCGCCGTTCCCGCCGCCACCGCCGCCGACGACGCGCGCGGCCGGGATGACGGTCACGCCGTCCCTCTCTACCGGCTCCGCGAACACCGTCCGCGCGTCGAACGTCTCCCGCGCACGGGTCAACAGGTCCTCGATCTTCATGGTCACTCCAGTGGTCGGCGCTGCGACCACCATCCCACCATGATCGCCGGTCAGCTCGCGCCCTCCGTGAGCTTCTCCGACGGCGCGGGTGGCGCCTCGTCGGCATGGCCGCCCCACGGGCCGACGTACTTGTCCGCCCGGATCTTCTCGACCAGGTGCGGGTAGTGCAGGTCGAACGCCGGCCGCTCGGTGCGGATCTTCGGCAGCTCCAGGAAGTTGTACCGCGGCGGCGGGGACGTGGTCGCCCATTCGAGGGAACCGCCGAAACCCCACGGGTCGTCCATGGTCGCGGGTTCGCCGTAGCGGTAGCTGCGGAAGACGTTCCACACGAAGGGCAGCACCGACGCGCCGAGGATGAACGACCCGATGGTGGAGACGGTGTTCAGCGTGGTGAACCCGTCCGACGCCAGGTAGTCGGCGTAGCGGCGCGGCATGCCCTCGTTGCCCAGCCAGTGCTGGACGAGGAAGGTCGTGTGGAAGCCGATGAACGTGGTCCAGAAGTGCAGCTTCCCCAGGGGTTCGTTCAGGTACCGGCCGGTCATCTTCGGGAACCAGAAGTAGATGCCGGCGAAGGTCGCGAACACGATCGTGCCGAACAGCACGTAGTGGAAGTGCGCGACCACGAAGTAGGTGTCGTGCACGTGGAAGTCGATCGGCGGGGACGCGAGCAGCACGCCGGTGAGCCCGCCGAGCAGGAACGTGACCAGGAACCCGATCGAGAACAGCATCGGCGACTCGAACGTCAGCGAGCCCTGCCACATCGTGCCGATCCAGTTGAAGAACTTGATGCCGGTCGGGATCGCGATCAGGAAGGTCGCGAACGAGAAGAACGGCAGCAGCACCGCCCCGGTCGCGAACATGTGGTGCGCCCACACCACGACCGACAGCGACATGATGGCCATCGTCGCGTAGATCATGCCGCGGTAGCCGAACAGCGGCTTGCGGCTGAACACGGGGATGACCTCGGTGACGATCCCGAAGAACGGCAACGCGACGATGTACACCTCGGGGTGGCCGAAGAACCAGAACAGGTGCTGCCAGAGGATCGCGCCGCCGTTGGCCGGGTCGAACACGTGCGCGCCGATGACCCGGTCGGCGAGGAGCCCGAACAGGGCCGCGGTGAGGATCGGGAACGCCACCAGGATCAGGATCGTGGTGATCATGATGTTCCAGGTGAAGATCGGCATCCGGAACATCGTCATGCCGGGCGCGCGCA
>NZ_JBJMIE010000369.1:0-3601 GCF_045807065.1 Actinophytocola sp.
GAGATTCGTGACGCAGGTGTCGCGTCGGGCCTCCCCGGGCCCGGGGAGGTAGAGTCGTCGGCGCCCTCAACGTCGTCGCCTCGCTGAGGGCTTCGTTGTGCCAGGAGTGCGTCCAGGGAGGAGTTGCCGGACGAATGACGTCGGTGCAGGGGACAGAACAGGCGGTCCAGCCGGGGGGCTCCCGACCGCTGCGTGCGTGGCAGCGCAGGGCGATCACCAAGTACCTGACCAGCAAGCCGCAGGATTTCCTCGCGGTCGCCACGCCCGGCGCGGGCAAGACGGTGTTCGGGCTGCGGGTGGCGAGCGAGCTGCTGGCCGACCGGGTGGTCGAGCGGGTCACGATCGTGGCGCCGACCGAGCACCTGAAGTACCAGTGGGCGGAGGCGGCCGCGCGGGCCGGCATCGCCATCGACCCGAACTTCCGCAACGGGGCCGGTCAGACCGCGGGTGACTTCCAGGGCGTCGCGGTCACGTACGCGCAGGTCGCCGCGCACCCGATGCTGCACCGGGTGCGGACCGAGCAGCGCAAGACCCTGGTCATCCTCGACGAGATCCACCACGGCGGCGACGCGAAGTCGTGGGGCGACGGCATCCGCGAGGCGTTCACCCCGGCCGTGCGGCGGCTGGCGCTGACCGGTACCCCGTTCCGCAGCGACGACTCGCCGATCCCGTTCGTCGGCTACGAGCCGGACACCGGCGGGTTCATGCGCAGCAAGGCCGACCACACGTACGGCTACTCCGACGCGCTGGCCGACGGCGTGGTCCGGCCGGTGATCTTCCTGGCGTACTCGGGCGAGGCGTCGTGGCGGACCAGCGCGGGCGAGGAGTTCACCGCCCGGCTCGGCGAGCCGATGACCGTCGAGCAGACCGCGCGGGCGTGGCGTACCGCGCTCGACCCGGAGGGGGAGTGGATCCCCGCCGTGCTGCGGGCCGCCGACCTGCGGCTCGCGCAGCTGCGGCAGAGCGTGCCGGACGCGGGTGCCCTGGTGATCGCGTCCGACCACATCGCGGCGAAGGCCTACGCGAGGATCCTCGCGGACATCACCGGCCGCGAGCCGGTCGTGGTGCTGTCCGACGACCCGAAGGCGTCGAGCCGGATCGCGGAGTTCGCCAACTCCGACGACCGGTGGCTCGTGGCGGTCCGCATGGTGTCGGAAGGCGTCGACGTGCCGCGCCTGGCCGTCGGCGTGTACGCCACCAGCGCGTCCACCCCGCTGTTCTTCGCCCAGGCCGTCGGCCGGTTCGTGCGTGCGCGGCGCCCGGGGGAGACGGCGAGCGTGTTCCTGCCGAGCGTGCCCGTGCTGCTGGAGCTGGCGAGCCAGCTGGAGGCGCAGCGCGACCACGTGCTCGGCAAGCCGCACCGCGAGAAGGACGGCTGGGAGGACGACCTGCTCGCGGACGCCAACCGGCAGAAGGACGAGCCGGGCGAGGAGGAGAAGGCGTTCACCGCGCTGTCCGCGTCGGCCGAGCTGGACCAGGTGATCTACGACGGATCCTCGTTCGGCACCGCGGCGTTCGCGGGGTCCGATGAGGAGCAGGAGTACCTGGGACTGCCGGGGTTGCTGGAGCCCGACCAGGTGCGGGCGCTGCTGCGGCAGCGCCAGGACCGGCAACTGGCAGAGCGGTCCAGGCGCGCGGCCGCCGCGGAGCCCGCCGCGCCGCCGTCCGCGCGGCAGCAGTCGGTGGCCGAGCGGCTGACCGGCCTGCGCAAGGAGCTGAACACCCTGGTGGCGATGTACCACCACCGGACCGGCAAGCCCCACGGCATGATCCACAGCGAGCTGCGCCGCGTCTGCGCCGGCCCGCCGACGGCCATGGCCAGCGTGGAACAGCTCGAGGAACGCATCGCCACGATCCGCAGCTGGTGAACCACGATCGAGCGCGCCGGTCTACTCGTGACAACCGAACAACCATCCCGGAAGGGCCGTCAGGACGTCGAACGTTTCGGACGGCCCTTTCCGGTCAGCACGCGTTGATCGGATGTCGCGACTTTCGGTAGTCGCGCTCCCCGCCGTGGTCTACACCAGTCGCTGATCGTGTGAACGAGCACCCAAGTACACTTCTCGCTGGTGAAGGGGTTGCCGGGCCAGGACTCGATTTGGTGAATTCCTGGCCGGGACTCGCGGTCGAGGACAACCCCCGCTACCCTTCGTGTCCATCATCCGGGTGCACTCGCATGACCGGCAGATGGCCGTTTCGTTGCCAAACTGTGTCGTTCAGAAACGGCCTGTGGGTTCCCTCACCGGCTTTCCCGGCATATGTTGTGCACCGCAACATTTCGGCTTGGGGTCGGCGCGAGCCACCAGGACCGACCGTGAAGGGACCGTTGAATGCGCAGTACAAGGCTTGCTCTCATCGCCGCGGGCATGGGTCTGACCCTCGCCGTGTCGGCATGTGGCGCCAACTCGGACAACTCCAACTCCGGCTCCGGGAGTGGCAGTTCGGACACCGCCAGCTCGTCCGGTGGCGGGATCCCCGTGGGTGTGATCCTGCCGGAGACCGCCTCCTCCGCGCGCTGGGAGGGCTTCGACAAGCCCATGCTCAAGGCGGCGCTGGAGGCCGAGGGGCTCAACCCCCACATCGAGAACGCCCAGGGTGACGTGCAGAAGTTCTCCACCCTGGCGGACGGCATGATCAACGACGGCGTCAAGGTCCTGATCATCGCCTCGATCAACTCCGAGATCGGTGGCACGGTCGCCCAGAAGGCCAACGCCCAGGGCATCCCGACCATCGACTACGACCGCCTCAACCTGGGCGGCAGCTCCTCCTTCTACGTCTCCTTCGACAACGTGAAGGTCGGCGAGCTGCAGGGCCAGGGCATGATCGACGCCCTGAAGGACAAGCCGAAGGGCTCGCAGATCATCGAGATCGAGGGCGCGCCGACGGACAACAACGCGACGCTGTTCCACAACGGCCAGGAGAACAAGCTCAAGCCGCTGTACGAGAACGGCACGTTCAAGCTGGTCCAGTCCCAGCCGATCGACAACTGGGACAACCAGAAGGGCGGCACGACCTTCGAGCAGATCTTCACCTCGAACAACAGCAGGGTCGACGGCGTGGTCGCCGCGAACGACGGCCTGGCCGGGGCGATCATCACCGTGCTCAAGAAGTACCAGCTGAACGGCAAGGTGCCGGTGACCGGCCAGGACGCCACAGCGGACGGCCTCAAGGCCATCCTCACCGGTGACCAGTACATGACCGTCTTCAAGCCGATCAAGCAGGAGGCCGAGGCCACCGCGAAGCTCGCGGCCGCGCTGGCCAAGGGCTCCGCCGGCAAGGCCGACGCCGACAAGATCGCCACCGACAAGGAGAACGACCCGGTCGGCAAGCGTGACGTCCCCTCCGTGCTGCTCGAGCCGAAGCTGATCACGAAGAACGAGGTCAAGCAGGTCATCGACCAGGGCTACGTCAAGGCCGAAGAGGTCTGCACCGGCGAGCTGCAGTCCGTCTGCACCCAGCTCGGCATCTCCTGATCCAGTAAGCCGCCCGGGCCGGTCGCACCCGCACGACGGGTGCGACCGGCCTGAGCAGGAGGACATCCCCCCATGAGTGAACCCCTTCTCGAGCTGATCGGGATCAACAAGAGCTTCGGCCCGGTGCA
>NZ_JBJMIE010000370.1:0-21093 GCF_045807065.1 Actinophytocola sp.
ACCGCGTCGACGTTCAGCCCCGACGTCCACAGCGCCGACTGCCTCCGCCGCCTGCGCACCCGGTCGGGCGTCGAGCACGGCCGCACCCAGCCCATGGACCACCTCGTCTCCACCACGGTCAAAGCCGCATCCGCGGATCGTGCGTGGGGTCGGGGTACATGGGCGGGCAGCCGTGGCGGACGGCTTCGGGGCGCAGCTCGTAGTGCCAGGGTTCGTTGCGGTAGATCTGGCACAGCCCGTACGCGGCGCCGTGTTCGGACAGCCATGCCCTGGCGTCGTGGGGTCCGATGTCGACCGCGGCTCCCGACACGTGCGCGGACGTCTCCGGGGTGGCCACCCACCGGGCAGCCTCCTCTTCGGACCCGTACTGGGAAACCGCCTGACGGCGTAGGTGTTCCTGGTACGCCGGGGAACGCCAGCCACCGTTGACGAGGAACTCGACCCCGTCGGCCGCCGCATCGGTCGCGGCCCGGCGCAGGGCGCGGAGCAGCTCGCCGTCGAGGTTGGCCACGGCGGGAACCCGCTCGTCGAAGACCGTCACGCCGTCAGGGACGGTGCCATCCGCCACACCGAGTGCACGGTGGTGGTCGTCGCGCGGAGTGCCGAGGGGTGATGCTGCCGAGGAGGACGCGGAAGTCATGCCTCCAGTCAAGGCAGGGCGGTGCTGCCAGCACGTATGCGAATTCTGATACGCCGGCGATAGGTTCCGGCTCGTAGGATGGCGAGACCGTTGGCGCGGGGACGAGACGGTGATGCGCACGGCGTTGGTGAAGGGGAGCAGATCGTGGACAGGGCGCCTGGTATGAGCGTTCGCCTCAAACTCACCCTCAGCTACGCCGGGTTCCTCATGCTCGCGGGTACCCTGCTGCTCACGGCCGTGTGGGTGTTCCTCGTGCGAGGTTCGCCCGCCCGTATCCTCGCGCCCAACCCCGCCGACTTCCGGCGCGTCTTCGACCCGACCAACTTCGGCCCGTCCGTCTTCGCCGCGGCGGCCGTCCTGGTGTTGGCGTTCCTGCTGGTTTTCGGTCTCGTGGGCGGGTGGGTCCTCGCCGGCCGCATGCTCACCCCGCTGGTCCACATCACCGAAGCCACGCGCAGGGCCGGGAACGGATCGCTCTCCCACCGAATCCGGCTGCCCGGCCGCAGGGACGAGTTCCGCGAGCTGGCCGACGCCTTCGACACGATGCTCGCCCGGCTCGAAGCACACGTCGCCGAACAGCGGAGGTTCGCGGCCAACGCCTCCCACGAACTGCGCACCCCACTGGCGATCATGCGGACGCTTCTCGACGTGGTCCGCGACGATCGCGACCGCGACAACGGTGAGCTCGTCGACCGCCTCCATGCCGTCAACACCCGAGCGATCGACCTCACCGAGGCACTGCTCCTGCTCAGCCGCGCCGACCAACGGTCCTTCCCCCGAGAACACGTCGACCTGTCGCTCATGGCGGAGGAAGCCGCCGAAACTCTGCTCCCCTTCGCGGCGGAACGCGGCGTCACCATCAGGACTTCCGGCGACGTGAGCCACGCCGTCGGCTCACCCGCGCTCCTGCTGCAGATGACCACGAACCTCGTGCACAACGCGATCGTCCACAACGTACCGGAGCGGGGCACAGTGTGGGTCACGACCAGCGTCCACCCCCAGACCGTGGTGCTCACCGTCGAGAACACCGGCGAGAAGCTCGCCCCGCAGCTGGTTCCCACGCTTGTCGAGCCGTTTCAGCGCGGCACCAAACGCATCCACACCGACCACGGGGGCGTCGGGCTCGGCCTCGCCATCGTCAACAGCATTGTCCAGGCACACGACGGAACCCTCATCCTCACCCCCCGGGCCGCCGGCGGGCTCCGCGTCACGGTGCGACTACCCGCCGCACCACCGCGCCCCGGCAGCTGACGCCGCCCGCCCGCGGCACGACCACCAGCGGCGAGGTCGTCGAGGTCTGCCGGGGCGATGCCCCTGATGGTGAACCTGGCTGAGCTGCGCCGGTGCCGGGATCGGCCACCGGCGCGCGGTGCCGTCAGGCCCGCACTGTCACCGAGCGATCTCGCCGGCGCGGGATTCGACGAGATCGCGGAGGAACCGGGACGACCTTCCTGTCTGGTCGGTGTAACCGGAGCGTCGGTAGAACTCGTGTGCGTCATCGCGGCGGTAGGAGCTGGTGACCTCCATGCGGACGCAGCCACGACGGATGGCGAACGACTCCGCCTCCGCCACGAGCCGACCGCCCACGCCCTGACGGCGTGCTCCATCGGAGATGACCAGAGCGACGATCCGACCCCAGGCGCCGGTGCGTTCGAAGAACGGGCAGATGTGGACCGCGACGAGGCCGACGAGGTCGCCGTCCACCTCGGCCACGTAGGCCGCGCTGGCGGGATCGTGGCGCCAGGCCTGGATTCGGGCCGCCGTCGCCGGAATGTCGCCCTGGGGATAGCCCAGCTGCCGAAGCAGCTCGTTGACGACCCCGGCGTCGGCCGGGCGTGCCAGTCGTATCCGCATGCTCTCCCCTGTCAACAATTCGCTGGCTGCCTCGACGAGGTTATGGGAAAGTCGAAGTAGGTGTCCGGATAGGGTTCGTCGTTCAGCGTGTAATGCCACCACTCGTAGTCGTACCGCCGGAAACCGCTGGCCTCCATGATGGCGCAGAGGTGTTCCCGGTTCCTCGCTGCCACCGGCGTGATTCCACTCGCACCGTGGTGTGAGATCGAATCCATCAGATCATGGTCCCCACCCATGGGAGCGAGCTCGCCGGTATCCAGGTGGTAGAGCGTCAGGTCGACGGTGCTGCCCCGGCTGTGACCCGACTTGACCGCCACGTAACCTCTGTCGAACATCTCGGCTCTGGCGATGTTCGGGTAGTACCGTGGCTTCGTCCGGCCGTCCTCCGGCTGCCTCGCCCAGCGCAGGAAGCAGTCCACGGCGCGTTGCGGCCGGTAGCCGTCCCACAGCAGCAGGCCAAAGCCCAGGGACTCGGCCTTCTCCCGCGCTCTTGCCAGGGATGCGCACAGTGCCCTCGTACCGACGATCCGGTTCGCCAGGTATCCGTCCACCGGTTTGCCGGTGAAGTTGTCCCACGTGGCGTACTTGGCATCCCAGCGAATTCCGGGCGCGAACTCGTCCAGGAAGAAGAAGTCATCCTTCACTGGGCTTTTCCCGTCAACGCCAGTGACACCAGCCGGTCGATCACCTCGGCAAGCGGCAGGCCCGCGGCCGCCATCATCCTCGGGTAACGGCTGTAGGAGGTCATGCCGGGCAGTGTGTTGACCTCGTTGAGGACCACCGTGCCGTCCTCCTTGAGGAACAGGTCCACCCGTGACAGGCCTCTGCATCCCAGGGCGCGGTACACGGTCTTCGCCGTCTCCTGGACGAGCGTGCGCGACTGCGCCGGGATGTCCGCGGGAACGATGAAGGTCGAGTTCTCGGACCCGCTCTCCGGTTCGTCCTCCTGGTGGATCCTGAAGAAGCCATGGGAGAGCGCGACCCGATCCACCTCGCCCGCGACCAGGTCCAGATCGTTTCCCAGGATCGCACAGCCGATCTCGCTGCCGACGACGGCCTCTTCGACCAACACCTTCGAGTCGTACTGCCGTGCGGTTTCCACCGCGCTCGACAGTTCTTCTTCGCGAGACACCTTGCTGACGCCGAAGGACGAACCCGAACGGGCCGGCTTCACGAAGACGGGGTAGGTGAGCCGCTCGGGCTCGACCTTCTCGTCCGGCGTGACGGTCCAGAAGTTCGGCGTGGCGATCCCCGCGCTCCTGGCGACGAGGTAGGTGAGGGACTTGTCCATGCACAGGGCGGAACTCTGGACATCGCAGCCCACGTAGGGGATGCCGGCGAGCTCCAACAGGCCCTGCATCGCGCCGTCTTCGCCGAGCTTGCCGTGCAGAACGGGCAACACCAGGTCCAGGCCGATCGTCTCGTACCGTCCCCGCTCCAGGACCAGCAGTCCGCGTACGCCTCGGTCCGGGGACAGCACGACCGGCCGACAGGCGCCGTTCTCCCAGTTCGCGGCGGGGCCGTCGCAGAGCTTCCAGGCACCGCTCTTCGTGATCCCGATGTAGAACGGTTCATACTTCTCGGTGTCGAGGTTCTTCGCGACCTCTTGCGCCGATTTGATGGAGATCGGATGTTCTTCGGAACAGCCCCCGAACACGATCCCAAGCTTCAACCTATCCATGGTACCTCCCACTCTCGAATTTCAGGCAGTTGATGATGGAGTTCTCGACGGTGTCACTCAGGGCATGGTCGGTGTAATACGCGGTGTGCGGAGTGACGAGCACATTCGGGAGTTCTCGCAGCCGCAGCAACGACTCGCTCTTTATGTCGTCACCTCTGTGGTCGGCGTAGAAGATTCCCTCCTCCCCTTCGAGAACATCCAGCGCCGCTCCGTCCAGCCTGCCGCTCGCCAAGGCGGAGACAAGGGCCTCGGTATCCACAAGTGACCCGCGTGCGGTGTTGACGACGAACGCACCGCGCTTCATCCGCTCGATACGCTGACGATCCAGGAGGTGGTACGTGTCCGTGTCGAGTGGCGTGTGGAGCGTCACGATGTCGCTCTGCATCAGCAGATCGTCGAGCGGGACGTAGTCGGCGGAGGTCTGCGGGTTGATGTCGTAGGCCAAGATCTGGCAGCCGAACCCACGCAGCCGGTCGATGACCGCGGCGCCGATGCGTCCTGTGCCGACCACCCCGACGGTCAGGTCACGCAGCTCCTTCCCGCGCACGTCGTTCAGCCTGTAGTCATGGACTTCCGCGCGGCGGATGACGGATTTGGCGTGTCGCAACACCATCAGCATCAGCATCAGCGTGTAGTCGGCAACGCTGTCCGGCGAGTAGGCGACGTTCTCGACGGAGATGCCGACACTCTCCGCGTATGCCACATCGATGTGGTTGTACCCGATGCTCCTCGTGGAGACGTACGCCACGCCAGCCTGGCTGAGCGCGAGCAGGGTGGAGTTCGTGACCTGAGTCTTGTGACCAACGCTGATGCAGCGATTGCCGAATGCCAGGTCGACATTGGCCTCGGATACCGGTGCCCGCGTGATAGTCGGCACCACGCCGATGCGGGGCGCCAACCTCCGGAACAGGACCGCCTCGTCCTCCCCGCACCCGTAGATCGTGATGCCCGTCGTCGGGAAGGCCGAGGAGGTCACCGACGCCAGCGATCGGGCGCGGCGAGCCGCTGTTCGTCCTGGTTCGCTGTGGGTCATGCCGCCAGTCAAGGCAGCGGCGTGTTGCCAGCACGTATCCGGTTTTCGATACGCCGACGATATGTTCCGGCTCGCCGAGACCGGCACGTTCGCGCGCGCCGAGCGCCCGGGTCACCGCGGGCCGGAGTCGGCGTGGTTCGCGGTCACCGCGGCGTCGCGCACGCTCGTGGGCGGTATCTGGTCCTGTCGTACTCCTTCAGGACGGTGTGCCGGCCCCCTGGTCCGAACGCGGGTGGAGACGCGGTGGTCAGGCGGTCCAGCGGATGGCGGGGTTGAGCCGGCCGGTCCGGTCGAAGACGGCCTGGTTCTCCCAGCCGTCGCCGGAGTTGTTGATGTCGGCCGGGTCCCAGCCGTTGCCCGCCACGGCGTACCAGGTCGGCTCCCAGTAGAAGATGCCGATCGCGCCGGCGTCGCGTGCGGTGTTCTGCACCGCGGTGAAGTTCGCCGCCTGGCCCGCCGGTGTCGCCGGGTAGCCCGAGCACGGCTGCGCGGACGAGATGGCGTTCGCGGTGCCGTCGTCGTTGGCCGTGGTGTACGGGTACGCGGTCTCGGCGAGGATCACCGGTTTGCCGTAGCGGGACCGCATGTCGGACACCACACCGGCCATGGTGGACATGGTGCCGTGCCAGTAGCAGTAGTAGGACAGCCCCGTGATGTCCCACTGGACGCCCTGCGCCCGGATGCCGTCGTAGAACCAGCGTGCGTTCGCGTCGCTGTCGGCGTCCGCCGTGTGGATGATCACCTGGGTGCCGCTGTCGCACGCCTTGGTGGCGTTGTAGCCGGCCTTGAGCAGCAGGCCCAGGTTGGTGAAGTTGTTGTTGACCACCTTGCCGTCGTCCCACAGCATGCCGGTGTTGATCTCGTTGCCGATCTGCACGCTGTCCGGCGCCGTGCCCTGGGCCTTCAGGCTGTCGCAGACGTCGTAGGTGTAGTCGTAGACGTCCGTCCGCAGCTGGCCGATGCCGTGGCCGGACCACGCCGCGGGCTTGGTCTGCGTGCCCGGGTCCGCCCAGGTGTCGGAGTAGTGGAAGTCGACCAGCAGCTTGAGTCCCTTGGCCTTCACCGCGCGCGCGTACCGCAGGACCTTGTCCTTGTTGTTGTAGCCGCTGCGCGGGTTGTGCCAGATCCGCAACCGGACGTAGTTCACGCCGGCGCCCTTGAGGATGTCGAGCGGGTCCCTGGCGGTGCCGTTCGCGTCGTAGTACCTCGCGCCGAGGTCCAGCGCCCGCTGGAGCGACGAGACGTCCGCACCCAGCATGCCGAGGCTCGCGGCGGCGGCGGTGGGGGGCGCCAACAGTGTCGCGGGGAGCGTGAGGGCCGTCAGAAGAACGGCGACCTTCCCCGCGCGGCGAGTGCCGTACGCGGTCATTCCATCTCCTTCGATCGAGTGGGGCCTGACTGGTCGGGTCACCCCTCGTTGACGGTGAACCCCTGTTGTCTGCCGTACTTCACCAGGGCGTCCTGCCAGGCGCGGAGGCCGGTGTTGAGGTCGGCGTTGTTCACGTACGCCTGGCCCGCCGTGTCGCTGAAGATGGTCTCGGCGTAGAGCTGGTAGGGCAGGTACTCCCAGCCGGCCGAGACCTGGGTGGCCGCAGTGGTCAGCACCTCGTTGATCTTCTGCCCGCCGAAGTACGGTGCGGAGAACTCCTTGAACTGGCTCGACTCGAGATCCGCGGTGGTGGCGGGGAAGCCGCCGCTGTCGAGGAAGATGCCGATGCTGCGCTGATCGTGGTTGAGCCAGCGGACGAACGCGGCGGCCAGGTCGGGGTTGTCGCTCTGCTTGAGCACCGACTGGGTGCTGCCGCCGTGCTCGGCGGTGGTCGGCCTGCCGTCGTAGGTGGGGATCGGGGCCACGGCCCACTTGCCGGCGGCGGCCTGGACCGACTCCATGAGGATGCCGGGCATCCAGGCGCCGGCGACCACGGTGGCGATCGTCCCGTCACCCAGCGCCCGGTACCACTCGTCGGTCCAGCCCGTTATGTTCGTCACCAGCCTGCCCTCGATGAGCTGGTTCCAGATGGCGGTCCACTTCTTCGTGCCCTTGTCCCGCAGGTTGATCGTGACCTCGCGGTCGCCGTCGGTCCTGAACGGCCGGCCGCCGGCCTGCCAGATCAGGCTCGTGGTGAAACCGGCGTCCCCGGCGTCGGAGGCGATGTACCTGGTCGGGTCGGCGGCGTGCAGCTTCCGCGCCGCGGCGACGTAGTCGTCCCAGGTCTTCGGCACCTCGATGCCGTACCGCGTGAAGACCTCCTTGTTGTAGAACATCGCCATGGGACCGGAGTCCTGGGGCAGGCCGTAGATGCCGTCGCGGACGTGCACGGACTCCCAGGTGGACGCCGTGTAGTCGGCCTTGACCTTGTCGAAGCCGTACCCGGTCAGGTCGACGAGCGAGCCCTGCAGGGCGAACTGCGGGAGCGCGCGGTACTCGATCTGCGCCACGTCCGGGCCGCCACGTCCGGCCTTGATCGCGTTCTGCACCGCCGTGTAGTGGTCCTCGCCGGTGCCGACGTTGGCGTACTCGACCTTGACCTTCGGGTACTCCTTCTCGAACTCGGCCGCCTGCTCCTTGCCCGATGGTGTCCAGCTCCAGTAGGTGATCGTGCCGCCCTTCTTCAACGCCGCGTCCAGCGCCGCCGGCGACGCGTTGCCGCCGGAGCCGGCGGCCTCGGACGAGCATCCCGCGAACAGGACCGCCAGTGCGGTCGCCAGAGCCGCGGCCACCGTGCCGCGGCGTCGGGTCCGGGTCATGAGAAGTCCTTTCGCTGTGCGGTACTCACTGCCTGACGCTGCCCGCGCTCAGGCCGGACTGCCAGAACCGTTGCAGGAGCAGGAAAGCGGCGACGAGCGGAATGATCGTGAGCAGTGATCCGGTGATCACGAGGTGGTAGATCGGCTCGGCACCGGCGCCCCGGCCCTGGCCGCTCCACTGGTTCAGCCCCACCGTCAGCGGGTACCAGCGCGGGTCGTTGATCATGACCAGCGGCAGGAAGTAGTTGTTCCACGTGGACACCACGGTGAACAACGCGACGGTCACGATGCCGGGGACGAGGAGCCGCAGCGCCACGGCGAAGAAGATCCGGAGCTCACCGGCGCCGTCGATCCGCGCCGACTCGATCAGCTCGTCGGGCACCGCGTCGGTGGCGTAGACCCAGATCAGGTAGAGGCCGAACGGGCTCACCAGCGACGGGACGATCACCGCCCACGGGGTGTTGGTCAGGCCGACCGCGCTGAACATCAGGAACGTCGGCACGGCGAGCGCGGTGCCGGGAACCGCGATCGCGCCGAGGATCACGGCGAACACCGCGCGCCGCCCGGAGAACCGGTACTTGGCGAGCCCGTACCCGGCCGCGGTGGCCAGCAGGGTCGCCCCACCGGCGCCGGCCACCACGTAGAGGAGCGTGTTCCCCAGCCACCGCAGGAAGATGCCGCCGTCGTAGGTGAACGTCCCGGCGATGTTGGTGAACAGCGCGAACGGGCCGCCGAACCACAGCCCGGGCGTGGCGAACAGGGCCGCCTGGGACTTGGTCGCGTTGATCACCAGCCAGGCAAGGGGCAACAGCGTGTAGACGAGGTAGAGGGACGCGACCGCGGTCAGCACCTTCGACCTGCCGGGCATCAGCGCCTCGCGTGCCATCACATGCCCTTCCGCGCGCCGCGCAGCTGCACCACGTAGGCGATGACCGCGGTGATCACACCCATCACGATCGCGACGGTGGCCGCGTAGTCGTACTCCTGACCGCCGAAGGACAGGTAGAAGGCGTACATGTTCGGCGTGTAGTCCGTCGTGAGCACGTTGGGAATCAGGCCGCGCAGGATGTTCGGCTCGTTGAACAGCTGGAAACTGCCGATGATCGAGAAGATGGTCGCGAGCACGACCGCGCCGCGCAGGGCGGGCAGTTTGATGCCGAGGATCGTGCGGAACGGCCCGGCACCGTCGATGGCGGCCGCCTCGTACAGCTCGTGGGACACGACCCGCAGCGCCGAATAGAAGATGATCATGTTGTAGCCGACGAACTCCCAGGTCACGATGTTGCCGATCGAGGCGAGCGCCCAGTTCAGCGACAGCGGCCGGATCGCGTGGGTGGCGAACAGGTCGTTGAGGTCGGCGGCGAGACCGAAGTTCGTGCCGTACATGTAGCCCCACATGAGCGTGGCGACGACCGCCGGGACCGCGTAGGGCAGGAAGATCACGATGCGGAAGAAGCCGGCCGCGTGCAGGCGGGCGCTGTCGATCGCCAGCGCCGCGACCAGCGCGAGCACCAGCATGATCGGCACCTGGACCGCGAGGAAGACCAGTACCCGCAGGAACCCGCTCCAGAACCGGCCGTCCCCGAAGAGCCGCAGGTAGTTGTCGACACCGACGAAGGTCGTGCCACCGAAGAAGGCCTGCTCCCGGAACAGGCTGAGCTTGACGGCGTAACCGATGGGTGCGAGAAAGGTCAGCGCGAACACGACCAGGAACGGCGCCACGAAGACCCAGCCACGCCGGTCGTGCCGCCGACGCGAACCGCGCGGGCGAACAGTGGTCCGGGGCGACGTCATCGTCGTTCCTCGCGGTAAATGTTCACGTTAACATTCCGCCGGAACGTACCGCGTTCAGGTCACCGTGTCCAGCTCGGAGGGAGATGGGCGGATAGGGCACGTTCTTCTGACCCCACCCCGACATTCCCGATATGGCTGGTGATTCAGGCGCCGAGCAACGTCAGCAGTCCCAGATCATCGGCCGTCCCGACGATGACGATGACGATGCACACGCCAACACGGCAAGCACGCCGCGTGCGCGCACATCTCCCCCTAGGAATCTCGGCCGACGCGGGACAGGAGGGCAGCCCCGAGCGGGGTGAGCCGATGCAGGACGGCAGGTCCATCGCGTCGGGAGTCGATGAAGCCGGCCGCCCGCAGAACCCCGGTGTGACGACTGGCGGAAGCCACGGACATCCCCAACATCCCCGCGATCTGCGACGTGGTCCGTCCGTCGTCGACAGTGCGGAGGACGGCGGCGCGTGCCCGTCCCAGCAACGCGGGCAGAGCCGAATCGCCAGCTCCGGGCCGGACCCACCGGTACTCCTGGGCGATCGGGTAGACGAGCACGGGCGGCAGGTCGGGATTGGCGAGCGACACGGCATTGCGCTGGCAGAAGAACGACGGCCGCAACCGCAGACCACGCCCCCGCAGCCGCACCGTCCGCTCGACGTCGCAGGCTACCTCGAGGACAGGGGGCCGCCACCGGACCAACGGACGCAGGGTGGCGAGCAGTCCCTCGATCCCGCCGTTCAGCAGACTGCGGGTCCGATGCGCGCGATCGGCGTCGATGCTCCCCTCGATGACGGGACGGAACGGCGCGATGGCCACGTCGTGGTAGGCACGCAGCGCCTCGGTGACGGCGCGCAACCCGGTGCCGTCGGCGACGGAGTCGACCCAGGCCGGCAGGACGGTCTGGGTGCGCAGGCGAGCCAGCTCGGCGTGAAGCCGTTCGCGTGGCGTGGTCATGATCGCGTCGAGGCCGGCGTCGAGGGTCTCCTCACCCTCGGCGGGGGTGAGGAAGTCGGGAAAGTAGGGGAGTTTGGGCGCGAGCGTGGCCAGCACCCCGGCACTGGCGCGCAGGCCGGTCACACCGCGCAGCTTGGCCCGCCACGGGCGGAAGGCCAGCGGCAGGTCCGGATCGTGCAGGCGGAACCTGCTGAGGACGATCTCCCACATCGGGTCCATCCCCGCCGTGAGACGAACCCTGGTGAGGTCCTCGCTGGTGAAGTGGATCCTGAGCATGGTGGACCACCGCCTGCTTCGCCAGTTGTTCACCGAAAGTGTCTCTGACCGGTGATTTTTCACCCTAGCGCAAAGGCCCTCCCGTCCCGCAAGCCCCGTTCCTAGCCTCGCTGCTGCGCGGCTCCGTTCCAGCACGGTCCGGAGTGGATGGTGCGCACGATGATGTGTGGCAACCTTTCCAGGAGGTAAGCGCTTGATGACGGTGAAGGGTGTTGGACTGTCCCGCCTGTTCACGGGGGTGCTGGCCGGGCTCGTCCTGCTCACCGGACTGCTGGTGGGCACGAGCGGCATCGCGGCGGCGGCCCCGGCGGCGGCCGGGGCAACGACCGTCGCCCCGGCCGGCACGGCGGTCGACGACGAGACCGGTGCCGAGCTGGCGGCGTGGTCGTGCAGCTCGGGCAACGTGTGCTTCTACACGGGTCCGGACGGCACCGGCTCGCGGTGCATGTGGAGTGTCGCGGACCCGGACTGGGCCACCGGCAGCATCGTCTGTTCGTGGGCGCGGACCACGAACGTCAAGTCGGTGTGGAACCGGGGTACCAGCTCGGCGAGCGGCGTCGCGTTCTACAGCGGCACGAACTACAGCGGACGGATCGGCTGTACCAGACAGGGACAGAGCGGGAACCTGGCCGGAACCTACAAGGTGCGCTCGCACCAGTGGATCTCCGGCTCCTGCGGCTGACCCGGCAGGACACGGACCGGCTCGGCGGGTGAAGGCCCGCCGGGCCGGTCCGTCACAGTTCCGGTGAGTACCAGTCGGTATCCGGGTTTATCCCCAGGAACCCGCGAAGCCCGAGGACGTCGTCAAGCCGTGGGGCGAGCGTCACGTAGGGGTAGGTTGTGTGGATGTTGGAAACCGGCCGTCGCGAGGGCGGACGGCCGACGAAAGTTGGGTGTGAAAGGTACTGCCGCGGGTAGCCACCCCTGGAACTCAAGGTCGTTGATGAAGCGAGGGTTCGTTGGCAGAGCCGCCCCACCATCCCGCTGCCTCGTCGACGCTGAACCTGCGTGACAGCCACCCGCACATGGTGGCCGCCGTTCGCCGGTGGGCCAACGCGGAGCTGAACGGACTCGGTCAGGAGATCCTCGGTGACATCCTGCTGGTGATCACCGAACTGGTCTCGAACGCCTACGACCACGGCGGCGGTCCGTCGTCGGTACGGCTGACCCGCTCGCACGGCCCGTGGCTGGTGATCGTCGAGGTCGAGGACGCCAACGAGTTGCTGCCGACGATCGGCGTGTCCCGCTTCGGCGCGGCCAGCCACCGCGGCAACGGCCTGGTCCTGGTGGACAAGCTGGCCACCACCTGGGGAATAACCCGTCACCAACACACTGCGGGTAAGACCGTGTGGGCGCGCTTCACCCGGAAGGACTAGCACGGGTCCCGTCGAAAATCTTTGATATGACCACCGGTATGACACTGCGTAGACTTCACGAAGGCGCGAACATGGAGGCTGAGTGGCAGACCTGACCGTCGAGCCCGACACCGGCTCATCGCACGACCCACTACTGCGGGTACACCAGGAGGCCCGCGGCGGTGCCGTCGTCGTGCGTGTCGTCGGCGACGTCGACCTCGCCACGGCGCCGGCCCTCGACGCCCACCTGTGCCGCGCACAGGAGCAGCTCACCCCGCCCACCCCACTGGTACTCGATCTGACGGGTGTCGAGTTCCTCGCCTCCGCCGGACTCTCCGAACTGATCAAGCACTCGCAACGGTGCGCCACCATCGGCAGCCGGCTGATCGTGGTCGCCGCCCACCGCCCGGTGCTCCGCGCCATGGAGGTCACGGGCCTGACCGACACGATCGCCGTCGTCGCGTCCGTCGATGACGCTCTCACCATCGCGGCAGCGGACTGACAGGTCCGGATCCTGCCCGTGCGGCAGCCCCTGCGCCGGTGCGGCGACGGATACACCTCACCGGCGCATCGGTGCCATACTTGCCGGCAATGGACGTACGCGGCAGGAACCACGTCACGATCATCGGTGACCATGACGACCACGGTGAGCGCCCGGTTCTGCTGTTCGCGCACGGGTTCGGGTGCGACCAGAACATGTGGCGGCTGGTGACGCCCGCGTTCGCCGAGGGCTACCGCCTGGTGTTGTTCGACCACGTCGGTGCCGGCAACTCCGATCTCACGGCCTGGGACTCCGACCGGTACTCGACGCTCGACGGCTACGCGACCGACGTCCTGGAGATCTGCGCCGAGCTGGACCTGCGGAACGTGGTGTTCGTCGGGCACTCCGTCAGCGCCATGATCGGTGTGCTCGCCGCGGCCCGGGAGCCGTCCCGGTTCGCCGCCCTGGTCATGGTCGGCCCCTCGCCTCGCTACATCGACGACGACGGATATCTCGGCGGGTTCAGCACCGAGGACATCGACGAGCTGCTCGACTCGCTCGACAGCAACTACCTGGGCTGGTCGGCCGCGATGGCCCCGGCGATCATGGGCAACCCCGACCGGCCCGAGCTGGGCGCCGAGCTCACCAACAGCTTCTGCCGCACCGACCCCAGCATCGCCCGCCACTTCGCCCGGGTCACCTTCCTGGCCGACAACCGCGCCGACCTGCCGGGGGTCGAGATCCCCACACTGGTCCTGCAGTGCCGCGAGGACCTGATCGCCCCGATGGCCGTCGGAGAGTACGTCCACCACCGCGTCCCCGGCAGCACACTGGTGGTGCTGGACGCCACCGGGCACTGTCCGCACCTCAGCGCTCCCGAGCAGACCATCTCCGCCCTCCGCGACTTCCTCACCACCACGTTCGCCGCTCCCCGATGATGAGCTACGCCGACGACGACCAGACCGACGACGGCACCGACAGCGCCACCAGCGGCGGCACCGACAGCGGCACCGACAGCGGCGGTCGGGACGGTGCGGACGCCGCGTTCTCCGCGTTGCTCGAGGACGACGCCACCGATCTCTACGAGAACGCGCCGTGCGGCTACCTCTCCACCCTCCTCGACGGACGCATCGCCAAGATCAACGGCACGCTCCTGGCCTGGCTGGGCTACCAGCGGGACGACCTCGTCGGCCGCCGGCGCTTCACCGACCTGCTCACCGTCGGCGGCAGGCTCTACCACGAGACCCACTACGCCCCACTCCTGCGGATGCAGGGCGAGGCGCACGAGATCGCCCTCGAACTGCGGACCGCGGACGGCCGGCGACTGCCCGTCCTGGTGAACTCGACGGTCCGGACCACCGCCGAGGGACAACCGCTGCTGATCCGGACCACGATCTTCGACGCCCGCCAACGCCGCGCCTACGAACGCGAACTCCTGCGCGCCCGCCAACAGTCCGACGCCGAACGCGAAGCCGTCGAACGGGAACGCGCACGCCTGCAGCGGCTGACCGAGACCCTGCAACGCACCCTGCTGCCACCGGTGCTGCCCGCCGTGCCCGGTATCGACGCCGCCGCGCACTACCACGTCGCCACCCACGAACACGTCGGCGGCGACTTCTACGACCTGTTCCCCCTCACGACCGACCGGTGGGGCTTCTTCCTCGGCGACGTCTGCGGCAAAGGCCCCGACGCCGCCGTCATCACCTCCCTGACCCGCTACACACTGCGCGCCGCCGCGGTCTACGACCCCGACCCGACCGCCGTGCTGACGAACCTGAACCAGGTGCTGCTCCAACAACGCCACGCCCGCGACGCCCGATACTGCACCGTCCTTTTCGGACTGCTCACCCCTGACGGCGACGGCTTCAGCCTCTCCCTCGCCAGCGGCGGGCACCTACCCGCCCTCGTCACCCGAGCCGACGGCGACGTCGAAACCCTGCACACCCCGGGCGGACAGCTCATCGGAATCCTCCCCCACGCGCACATCGCGGTCACCACCACGCGCCTCGGCCCCGGTGACAGCCTGCTGCTCTACACCGACGGCCTCACCGAGGCCCGCCGCCCCGACGGCACCATGTTCGGCGAACAACACCTGGCCGTCCTCGCCGCTGGCTTCCGCGGCCACGATGCCCAGACCATCGTGGACACCCTCGCCGCGGTCCTCGACGACCTCGGCGAGCGACTCACCGACGACACCGCTCTGCTCGTCCTCACCGTCCCCACCCCGTCGACAACAGACAGGGTCGTCCAGTGACCGACCTGACGATCACCACCCGCACCGCCCCGCACGGCCACGTCCTCACCGTCCGTGGCGCCCTGGACGTGAACACCTCCCCCAGGTTGCGACAAGTCTACGAGGACCTGACCTACACAGCCGGCCACGAACTCGTTCTCGACCTCACCGATCTGGAGTTCTGCGACTCCAGCGGCATCTCCACCTTCATCAACGCCCGCGACCACGCCGCGTCCTTCGGCGCCACCTTCGCGCTCGCCGCCGTCCCGGCCCGGACCACCAAGATGATCGCCACCATCGGGCTCGGCGAGTTCTTCACCCGCTACGACACGGTGGACCAGGCGAACCTCTAGCCGCCTCATCCGTGGGTTCCTTTCGGTGAGGCGGATCCGCAGTGACCGCCAGCGGCCAAGCGACCCGGGGGTCGGCCCGTGGTCAGGTCGGGATGCCGGGTGGGCCCTTGACGGTGTGCAGGACCAGTGCGCTCTCCACCCCCTGGACGTCCGGCAGGGTCGCGATCGTGTCGGTCAGGTACCCGTAGAGCCCGGCGACGCCGGGGGTGGCCACCGACGCGAACACGTTGCGGTTGCCGGTGATCGCCGCGGCGAAGGCCACCTCGGGGTGGGAGGCGAGCGCGGTGCCGATGGCCTCGAGCCGCGCGGGTGGGACGGTCAGCCAGAGCAGCGTGCGGACGTGCAGGCCGAGGCGGGCGCGTTCGGTGTCGACGTCGAAGTAGAGGACGCCCGTGTCGCGCAGTTCGGTGATCCGGCGTTGCACGGTGGAGTAGGACACCCCCGTCTCGGCGGCGAACCCGGCACCCGGCTGCCGCACGTGCGGCTCACCGCAACCTCCACACTCGACCTCGTCCGCGACGGCCGCTACCTGTTGCTCACCGGCCCCGCCGGACACGCCTGGACACCGGCCGCACGCAAGGCCGATCCGACCGGCGCCTTCCTCGACGTAGCACAGCTCCCGCGCCGAACGGCCCACTGCGACACCGCCGAGGACGGCGCCCTGCTGGTCCGCCCCGACCACGTGGTCGCCTGGCGCGCCACCCATGCCACGCCCCACGCCCTGGCCGACGCCGTGGCGCGGGCGTTGGGGCATCCGCCGCACTCCAGCGTGGGTCACCGATGAGCGCCGGTCCCCGAAGGCCGCCGAGCAGCGGGCCGGCGCCGGCGTGCGCCCCGCTCGCCGGCGTTGCTCAGACCGCCGGCACGCCGGGGGCGGTGACAGAACGCAGATCGCGTGCGGTCTTCGTGATCAGCTCCTCGAACGGCTGCTCGTCGCTGTCGGCGATCCACCGGGTGAACGCGACCCGGAACACCGTGGTGCCCGACTCGGCGGCCAGCCACGCCGCGGCCTCGCTCACACCGTGAGCTGTCAGCGCCTCGGCCAGCGCGGCAGCGACCGAGCCCATCTTCAGCAGCTCGCGCTCCACCAGCTCCGGGCTGCCGGCGATGATCAACTGCCGGGCACGCACGAACTCCAGCCGACCGGCGAAGATCTCCCGCGCGGCCACCCCGTACGCGGCGATCACCGCGCCGAACGGATCCGCGGCCGCACCCGGCTCCTCGGCCGTGGCGCGCGCCACCAGCTCCTTCAGGTCCGTGCCGCCGCTGAAGAGCACCTCTCGCTTGTCGCCGAAGATCCGGTAGAACGTGCGCTTGTCCACGCCGGCGCGGGCAGCGATGTCGGTGACGGTGGTCTGCTCGAAGCCACGCTCCAGGAACAGCTCGAACGCGGCCGCCGCCAGGCGGTCGCGTGCTCCGGGCTGCCAACGGGGCATGGCGATGATGATACCTCGATGTCGCTTTATGACATCAAACACACGGCCAGAGATGTCGCATGGTGACATCACGGAGTACCTTCAATGTCGCAAGGTGACATCACCTTTCGGGAAGGAACCATCATGCGTGTTCTCGTCACCGGCGCGTCCGGCCACCTCGGCTCGGCGGTCTTGCCGGAACTCCTCGACGCCGGGCACCAGGTCACCGGTCTGGCCCGCTCGGACGCGGCCGCCGCGGCCATCGAGAAGCTGGGCGCCCAGCCCCTGCGCGGTGACCTGGCTGACCTGGACGGCCTGCGGGAGGCCGCGGCGTCCGCCGACGGCGTCGTTCACCTGGCCTTCCGGCACGACCTGCTGCAGACCGGCGACCTGGCCCGCGCCGGCGAGGTCGACCTCGCCGCCCTCGAGGCCATCGCCGAGGCTCTCGAGGGCACCGGCAGGCCGCTGGTCAACACGACCGGCACGGCCGTCTACGCCATGACGGGCGGCCTCGGCCACCCCCTCACCGAGCAGGACACCCTCGACGGCGGCTACCGGATCCAGGCCGAGAACTTCGTGGTCGACCTGGCCACCCGCGGTGTCCGCTCGTCGGTCATCCGCCTCACCCCGACCGTGCACAGCGACCTCGACGCCTACGGGTTCGTCCCCAGCATCATCGCCGCCGCCCGCCGGGAGGGCTACGCCGCGTACGTGGGAGAAGGCGCCAACCGCTGGCCCGCCGTGCACACGCTCGACGCCGCGCGCCTGTACCGGCTCGCGCTCGAGAGCGCCCCGGCCGGCTCCCGCCTGCACGCCGTCGCCGACGAGGGCGTCCCGTTCCGCGACATCGCCACCGCCATCGGCCGCAACCTCGGCATGCCGGTCCGCGGCATCCCCGCCGAGGAGGCGAACGACTACTTCGGCTTCCTGGGCAGGATCGTGCAGCTGGACAACCCGGCCACCTCGGTACTGACCCAGCGCCTGCTCGACTGGCACCCCACGCACCCGGGACTCATCGCCGACCTCGACGCGGGCCACTACTTCCACACACCCGCGACCGACTGACCCGATCACACCCACCGGGAAGGCACCTCGGCAGGTCGGTGGGCAACCATGATCGCCGTGGCGGTCACGGCCGCCGCGTCGCGGCTTCCCGGTGCTCGGGAGCGGGCGCTTCTGGTGAAGCGGCACCCGTCCCGGCCGGACCGAGGATCCCGGCGGCACCCACCGCGACCAGGCAGAACACCGCGATGAGCAGGAACGCGAGGTTCAGCGCCACGAGGTGGGTCAGCGGTCCGATGATCATCGGACCGGCGAGCATGCCCAGGTAGCCGAGGCCCGCGACCCGCGAGACGTAGACGCCCGCGTACTCGCGGTCGGTGTGGCCGGCGGCGCTGAACAGCTGCGGCACGGTGCCGGACAGGCCGATGCCGAACAGCGTCCAGCCGGCCAGCGCCAGCGGGATCCACGGCGTGAGCGACGCGACCACGATGCCCACCGCGGCGACGGCGGCGCCGTAGCGGACCACCGCGACCGGACCGAACCGCCCAACCACGCGGTCGGTGAGCAGCCGGCCGATCGTCATCGCCGCGGCGAACGAGCCGTACGCGAACGCGGCGGTGGCGGCGGGCGCGTCGAGGACGGTGCTCAGGTGGAGCACGCTCCAGTCGTTGGCCACGCCTTCGGACAGCATGAGCAACAACGCGAGCCCGGCCAGCGCCCAGATGCGGACGGGTGTCTTCCGGCGCGGCCTGGGGCCCTTCTCGACCTTCGCGGTCGCGCGGCGCAGCAGGGCGGGGCTGGCGACGGCCGCGGCCACCAGCGTCAGACCGGTGGCGAGGGCGAACGTGGTGGCCGGCGCCCAGCCCCAGCTCAGCGTGCGGGCGCCGACGAGTGCCGCGGCGAACCCGCCGACCGACCAGACGGCGTGGAAGGCGGACATGATGGTGCGGCCGTAGGCGTGCTCGACCTCGACCGCGTGCGCGTTCATGCTCACGTCGAGGCAGCCGTTGCCGAAGCCCAGCGCCAGCAGGGCCGCGCCGAGCGCGAGACCACTGGTGGCGAGGCCCGGCAGGATCAGCAGCGTCGTGCACAGCAGCGCGGACACCGGCACCACCCGGTGCGCTCCGAACCGGTCCGCGAGCGGGCCCGCGACCTGCATGCCGACGAACGCCCCACCGCCGAGCAGCAGCAGGAGCAGGCCGAACGTGGCGTGGTCGACGCCGGCGCGGTGTTCGATGACCGGGATGTGGACCACCCACATGCCCATGACGAACCCGTTCAGGGCGAAAAAGGCGAAGGTGGCGAGTCGGGCGCGTCTGATCACGAGATCGAACATAACTCATGTTCATCCGCTAGCGCTACGAACACGCTTCCTGTTCAATGTGTTCGTGAGCACTGAGCGCCTCAAGCAGATCGTCGACGCCACCCGAACGGCGGGCGAGATGACCGTGGCCGACCTGGCCACCATGACCGGAGCCTCCGAGATGACCATCCGCCGCGACCTGGAGGTCCTGGCGGCGCAGGGGGTGCTGGAGCGCTACCGCGGCGGCGCGCGGAGCCTGCTGCTGCGGGGCAGCGAACCGCCGTTCGCGTTGCGCGCCACCGAGAGCGTCGACGCCAAACGCCGGATCGCGAGGCTCGCCGCGTCGCTGCTGGCCGACGGCGAGTCCGTCGTACTGGACAGCGGCACGACCTGCGTCGAGGTCGCCCAGATCGTGCGCGACCGTCGCCTCACCGTCATGCCGCTGTCCCTGCACGCGGCGAACGCCCTGGTCGGCGCGCCCTCCCTGACCCTGCTGTTCCCCGGCGGCGCGCCCCGGCCCGGCGAGCTCGCCCTCACCGGCCCGCTGACCGAGGCATCGCTCGCCGCTCTGCGCTTCGACACCGCGATCATCGGCTGCTGCGGACTGACCGCCGCACACGGCCTGACCGGCTACGACCTCGCCGACGCCGCCGCCAAACGAGCCGCCATGCGCTCGTCGAGCCGCGTCATCGCCGTGGCCGACGCCTCGAAGTTCGACCGAACCGCCCTCGCGGTCGTCGCCCCGATCACCGACCTCGACGTCCTCGTCACGGACAGCTGCGCACCCCCCGAGGAACTGTCCGCCCTCCGCGCCGCCGGCGTGACCGTCCACGAGGCGTGAGGCAGGCCTGCCCCGCGGCGGGTTCGACCTGCCAGCCCGTCCGCCCAGGCCCGGCGCAACACCGGGATGACGTAACGGTGGTAGACCAGGTCCCGCAACACGTCGTCGCCGCCTTCCACGATGGAGACGTAGCGCATGTCGCGGAGCAGCTTCCCGACCGGCATGTCGTCGGTACAGCCCAGTCCGCCGAACAGCTCGGAGCCGGTGCTGGCGATCCACCATCCGGTTTGGCCACAGAACATCTTCGCCGTAACCGCCGACTTCACGGTGCCCTGCTTGAGGAATGCCGACGACTATCCGTCGCACAGACATGTGAGTATCGCCGCGGAATTGCCTGAAATAGGGTGCGTATCTGGGTGGGCCGTATATTTCCACGAGGAGACGTGCATGTTGTTCACCGTTTCGAAGATGGCCGCCGCTGTCGTCGCCGTCGGTTTCGCATTGTCGAACGGAATCGCGGCCGCCGACACGGCCCTGCTCAACGAGAACTTCGGAACCACGCCGACGGGTCCGCTCGGCTCGCCCTGGACCGTCGACATCCACGGCGCCAGTACCGCCGTCGTGGTGGCCACCCCTGACCACGGCAAGGTGCTGGACCTGCGCGGCAGCAAGACGATCCCGGACTCCCTGGTCGCGACGGACCCCTTCTCGTCGGCCGCGACCGAGGTCCAGTTCAGCTTCGCCGTCGACCCGAGTGCCGGCTCGTCGTTCCAGACCGAGCTCAACGGCACCGGGAACTCCTACTTCTCGCGCCACCTCAACCTGCGGCTCGATCCCGGTTCGAACACCCTGGTGGCACTGACGTCGCCAACGGGACTCACCGACTGCGGGCCGCTCGTGCGCGGCAGCTGGTCGACGGTCACCCTGCGCGTCCACGAAACCGTCCTGCCGCACACGTTCGACGTGCTGGTCAACGGCGCGGGGACGAGCTGCACCGGGATCGAGACCAGGCAGGCCGCACCGTTCACCGGCATCAGCGTGATCGACGGGCTCGACACCGGGGAGGGTGGCTCGGTTCTGTTCGACAACTTCCTCGTCACCACGCCCTGATCGCTCGGCCGGCCGCGCGCACCGGCAAGTGCGCGGCCGGTGCGGCGGTCACAGGCTCCGGTCACGACGGGAGACGGGGTCGTGGG
>NZ_JBJMIE010000371.1:0-3980 GCF_045807065.1 Actinophytocola sp.
CGGCCGGCGGCGGTGTAGGCGGCGTCCGGGGCGGCCGCGGGCGCGGTCGGGCGTGTCGACTCGTCCCACAGGGTTTCTGGGGACAGGCGGGTGCCGTCGTCCGGGGTCGGGAGCACGCCGAGCCGCTCGACGACCGGCTCGACGTCCAGTGCCGGTGGCCGCGACTCCCGCGCGCGTTCCCGCTCGACCAGCTCACGCACGCCGGGTGCGACCTCCTCGGCGAAGCGGCGCAGATCGTCCTCGGTCTCGACCATCTGCACGAACCCGCTGATGCCCTCGGTCAGCGCCAGCTCGGCCAGCTGTTCGACCCACACCTTCGGCGGCCCCTGCAGGAAGCCGTCGCCGGTGAAGGAACCGCCGATGTTGTAGAGCCGGCGGATGTCGGCCGGCGAGCGACCGGCCTCCTCGGCCGCGTCGTCGATGATCTGGTTCATCTCGGCCAACCGCTCCGGCGGCGCGTACGGGCTCGACGGCAGCCAGCCGTCGGCCGCGCGGCCGGTCAGCCGGAGCATCCGCGGCTTGTACGCGCCGAGCCAGATGCCGATGTCGTGCAACGGGAACGGGCCGGGATGCGTGCCGTTCAGCGAGTAGTGGTCACCCCGGAACCGCACGCCGCGGCCGGGTGTCCACAGTGCCCTGATCACCTCGATGGCCTCGGCGAGTGCCGCCACCGCCTCGGCCGGGGAGCGGCGCGGGCCGCCCATGGCCGCGATGGCGTCCGCGAACCCGCCGGCGCCGAGCCCCAGCTCGACCCTGCCGCCGGAGATGATGTCGAGGCTCGCGGCGCTGCGGGCGAGGACCGCGGGCGGCCGGAGGGGCAGGTTGGCCACGTTGGGGAACACGCGCACGTTCGTCGTGGCGGCGGCGAGCACCGACAGCGAGGTCCACGTGTCCAGGAACGACGCCTGGTACGGGTGGTCCTGGAGGCTGACGAGCTCCAGGCCGAGGCTGTCGGCGGTCTGCGCCATCTGGAGCGCCTCGCCGAACCGGTCGGCGGCGGGCGGGAGGAACACGCCGAACTCGAGGGAGTGGCCGTAATCTGGCATGCCGACAGTATGCCACGCAGATGTTCTGTCATGCAGACGTTCTGTGGCGGCTATCATTGGTCGGGTGACGGCACTCGACGGCGATCTCGGCTGGACCCTCGGCGTGGTCTTCCGCGCGTACGTCAAGGCGACGAACGCGGCGGTCGGCGACCTGCCCGGCGGGCACCGCGGCTACCAGGTCCTCACCGCCGCGACCCGCGACCGGCCGGCGAGCCAGTCCGCGCTGTGCCAGCAGCTGGGCATCGACCGGACGGTCATGACGTACCTGCTGGACGACCTCGAACGGGCGAACCTCGTGATGCGGAAACCGGCGCCGACCGACCGCCGCACCCGGCACGTCGTCGCGACGGAGACCGGGCGCGCACGCCTCGCCGACCTGGACGCCCGCCTCGCGCACGCGGAGGCGCACGTACTGGCCGGGCTGTCCGAGGAGGCGCAGCGGAACCTGAAGGCGCTGCTCACACAGCTCGCCGCGCACGTCAACGCGCTCGACCCGGTGGACAGCACGTGCGCGGTGGTGGAGGATATCGCTGCGACCCGGCCGTAACCGATCGGTGTATTGACTAGCCAGCAGGGCTCGATGATAGTTAGGCAGATTGTCTAACCAATACCTGCGAGGCTCCACGTTGACACAACAGGCCGGCTCCTCCCGACTGCTCCGCGAGATCAACGAGTCCGTGGCGCTGCGCCTCCTGCTCGAACGCGGCCCGCTCACCCGTGGCGACCTGCGGGAGCTGACCGGGCTCGCGAAGCCGACCACGTCCGACGTCATGCGGCGCCTCCAGGAGGCCGGGCTGGTCCGGGTCGTCGGGCGCACCAGCGGCGGCCCCGGCCCCAACGCCGACATCTACGACGTCAACCCGGACGCGGGCTATGCCGCCGCGGCCTCCCTGCAGGAGAAGGACTCCAGCCTGGTCACCGCGGTGTGCGACCTGACCGGCGAGGTCCGCGCCCGGGTCACGACCAAGCTGGTCGACGACCCGGTCCGGTCGGTCGTCGAGGGCGTGCAGCAGGCCTGCCAGAAGGCCCGCATCCCCCGCAAGCGCCTCGACCACGTGCAGCTGGGCGTGCCGGGCGCGCACCACGACGGCACCATCCGGTACGTCGACGTGCCGGGCTGGTCGCGGCCCGGGCTCATCAACGACATCCGCGCGCGGCTGCGCACGCCGGTCAGCGTCGACAACGACGTGAACCTGGCGGCGGCGGCCGAGCGGTCGCGCGGGATCGCTCGCGAGGCGGACAGCTTCGCCCTGCTGTGGCTGGGCGAGGAGGGTCTCGGCCTCGGGATCGACCTGGGCGGCACGATCCTGCGTGGTGCCCGGGGCGGCGCGGGCGAGATCGGTTACATGCCGGTCAGCCTGCCGCGCCGCGATGACGTGCGCGACTTCCAGGACCTGGTCGGTGGGCCCGCGATCCTCGCGCTGGCCCGTGAGCACGGCATCGAGACCGAACGCGCCGCCACCGCGGCGACCAACGAAGAACTGCACCCCGCACTGGCCACCCGCATCGCCGTCGGCATCGCCGCGGTGGTGGCCGTGCTCGACCCCGCGCTCGTCGTCCTCGCCGGTGAGGTGGGTCAGGCCGGCGGCCCCGCGCTCGCGGACGCCGTCGGCGCGGCGCTGCGGGACCTGTCCGTGCTCGAGACCGAGGTCGCCGCCACGGGCCTCACCGAGGACGCGGTCCTGCTCGGCGCGCTCGACACCACCCTCACCGCGGTCCGCACCGCCCTGCTAGACCGCCGCTAGGAGGCCCTGTGTTCATCCGGTCGCACCGCTCGTCCGCCGGCCTGCTCCTTCCCCCGCCGCGGACCCGTCGCTCGTACCTCGCTGCCGAGCCCGCTCCTCAGTCAGCCCGCCGCGCGCTCCCGCGCTCCGCTCCCGCGCTCCGCCGCACCCTGCTCGCACTGGCCTCGACCGCCGTACTCGTCGCGGCCTGCACACCCGGCACCAACGCCAGCGACCAGATCGCGCCCGCCGGCCAGGAGGCCAAGGGCACCGTCGAGCTCTGGCACTTCTTCACCGACCGCGAGGCCACGGCCATCGACCGGGCCATCGCCGGGTTCGAGAAGGCGCACCCGAACATCCACGTCAACGTGACCTCCGGCCAGGACGACGCCAAGATGCTGCAGGCCATCTCGTCCGGCAAGGGTCCGGACGTCGGCCTGTCCTACTCCACCGACATCGTCGGCAAGTTCTGCTCGTCCGGCGCCTGGCGGGACCTGTCCCCCTACATCAAGCGGGACGGGATCGACCTCGACCAGTTCCCCCAGACCGTCCGCGCCTACACCTCCTACCACGACCGCCGCTGCGCGATGCCGTTCCTCGCCGACGTGTACGGCCTGTACTACAACAAGGAACTGTTGCGGCAGGCCGGTTACACCGCACCGCCCAGGACCATGAGCGAGCTCGCCGACATGGCCAAGAAGCTCACCAAGCGTGCGCCGGACGGCACGATCGAGGTCGCGGGTTTCCTTCCCCTGCTGAACTTCTACGAGCACACGCCGCAGCACACCGCGCCGCAGTGGGACGCCAGGTGGCTCACCAAGGACGAGAAGTCCGCCATCGGCACGGACCCGAACTGGGCCGCGATGCTCAAGTGGCACAAGGACCTCGTCGACTGGTACGGCTACGACGAGCTGCAGCGGTTCACCGCCGGCCTCGGTGACGAGTGGAGCGCCGACAACGCCTTCCAGCAGGGCAAGCTCGCGATGGCCATCGACGGCGAGTACCGCGAGGCGTTCGTCGAGGACCAGGCGCCGAAACTCGACTTCGGCACCGCTCCCCTGCCCGTCGCCGACAACCAGGCCGGCCGCTACGGCGCGGGTTTCGTCACGGGCAACGTGATGGGCATCTCCGAGAACTCGAAGAACCCCGAGGCGTCGTGGGAGCTGGTCCGGTACCTCACGACCGAGACGAACGTCATCGTGGACCTGTC
>NZ_JBJMIE010000372.1:0-7020 GCF_045807065.1 Actinophytocola sp.
CGGGTACAGGGCGCTGGGGTCGGCGGCGAGGGCGGCCTTGACCTGCCGGCTGGCGTCGTCCACGAGGATCTCCAGCTCTCCCGCCTGGATCCCGTCGATGGCGAGGCGCACGACGTCGGCCGGGTCGAGCTTGTCCATGTCGTACCCGGCCATCATGTCGGTGTCGACCGCGCCCATGTGCATGGCGGTGACCAGCGTGCCCTGCCCGGCCAGTTCGAGCCGGACGCCGTTGGTCAACGCCCACTGCGCGGCCTTGGCCGCCGCGTACGAGTTCGCGCCGTCGTAGGAGAACCACGACATGGCCGACAGCACGTTGAGGATCGCGCCGCCGCCGTTGCGTGCCAGCACCGGCGCGAACGCCCGGATGGTGCGCAGCGACCCCCAGAAAAGCGTCTCCATCTCCAGCCGCATGGTGTCCAGGTCCCCGACGACGAGGTTCTGTTGTCCGGCGATCCCGGCGTTGTTGACCAGCAGGGTGACGGCCGTCGCCGTGGCCGCGGCCGCCGAGACGGACGCCGGGTCGGTGACATCCAGTGACAGGACCTCCACGCCGGGCACGTCGATGCGCTCGGGAGCACGCGCCGTGGCGTACACCTTCGCGGCGCCCCGCTCGAGCAGCTGCCGCGCGAAGTGCCGCCCGATCCCACGGTTGGCACCGGTCACCAGCGCGACCGAACCCTTGACGTCCATGACTCTCTCCTTTGCCGATGAGCGAACGACCGCTACGCTAAAACCTGACGTTGACGTCAAGGGCAAGCAAGAAGTGGCCCGGATCACCAGAGGGGACGAGGTATGCGCATCGGCGACGTCGCGACGGCGGCCGGCGTGAGCACCCGCGCGCTGCGGTACTACGAGGAGCAGGGCCTGCTGACCTCGCAACGAAGCCCGTCCGGCCAACGACAGTACGACGACGACGCCGTGGAACGGGTCCGGTGGATCCAGGCGCTCTACTCGGCCGGCCTGAGCAGCAAGGCCATCACCGGCCTGCTCCCGTGCATACACACCGGCGTCGCCACTGACGCCATGCTCACCCGCCTCGCCACCGAACGAGAACGCATCGACGCCCAGATCCGCGACCTCACCACCACCCGCGAGCGTCTGGACAGCATCATCACCGCGGCAAGCACCCGAAGCACGGACTGCGCGTTCACCCAGACAGCCGCCACAGCCTGACCAACTGCCGGCAAACCCCGGACTGGCGACAGCTGATGACCACCATCAGCGACGCGGTCCGTGCGACCAGCGCCAGTGCGAGGCCAGATCAACTTCGCCGTCGCGGAAGCGGCTGGTCAACGTCGCGCCCGGTGGTTGCTCTCGCGAGAATCGCCGCAGGTCCTGTCCCTTTGGTACTAGTTCCCGGCCCGCACCGAGCTGGAGGTGCCCACCGCGTCCCGCGCCTGCGCCCAGTGCTCCCGGAGCCGGTCGAGGTAGGCCTGCGCCTGCGCCCCGGGCCTGGTACCCCGGGCGAACCTGAGCATGTTGCGCGCGCCCGCGTTGTAACCCATCGCGAGGAGTTCGTCGTCCGTGAAGCCGCTCGCCCGGCCGGGAAGCCGCGCGGCCAGGTCGTGGAGGTGCCAGGCAGCGGCCTCGACGGCGAGGCTCTCGTCGTGCGCCAGTTCCTTCCAGGACCGCCGGGCGAACGAACGCCCACGCCGAGTGCGTTCATAGGCGCCGCGGTGCATGTTGGCCACCCCGAGCGCCGAGTCCCGGTGGAGCTTCTGCCACGCCCGCTCGAGCAGCGGGATGTGCGGCTTGTAGGACTCGTTGGCCAGGATCGCCATCAGCAGAACCGGGTTCACCCCGGCAGCACCGGCATGCTCGCGAACCGGACCGGCAAGCCGCGACACGTCGGTGTTGACCACCTTCGCCACCGCCGCGGTGTGTGCGTGCTCAGCTCCGCGCCGTAACAGCCACCCACCCACGGAAACCGCTGCCGCGGCCGTGACCAGCCACCGCACACTCCGTTGCCATCCCACACGCACTCCCCAGATCGAACCCGGCCGGTTGCCGACACGATACGTTCTCGCCCGCCGAACGCCCGAACACTCGCGGAAGAGCTATGGGCTTCCGTCCAGCGTGAGGTTTGTGTTAGTAATTTTCCTAACACAAGGGAGGCGTGCCATGCGCTCACCGGTCAGAGGTATCGCACTGGGAGCGACGTTGCTGGTGGCGTCGGCTCTGCTCACCGCGCCAGCGGCCGCGACGAACCGGCCGGGCGGTCTCGTCACGCTCGGTGCCAGGGGCTGGCAGGTGCAGAGTTCCGCCGTGGCCACGGAGCCCGGCGAGCAGGTCTCCAACCCGTCGTACGCCACCGACGGCTGGCTGCCGGTGAAGCCCGACGACGCGGGCGCGCCCGGCACGGAGATCAACGCCTTGCTGCAGAACGGCGAGTGCCCGAACGTGTTCTACAGCGACAACATGCGGCAGTGCTTCGGCTACGTGACCAGGCGCGGCCCGGTGACCGTCCCGCGGTTCGCGGTGCCGTGGTGGTTCCGCACGAACTTCACGCTCACCGCGCGGCAGAACGCGAAGCTCGTCGTGCCGGGTGTGGTGGGGGAGGGCGACGTGTGGGTGAACGGCACGCTCGTCGCGGACCGCGGCGTCGTCAGCGGTGCCTACGCCGCACACACCTTCGACGTCACGGCGCTGGTCCATCCGGGCGCGAACTCGTTGGCGATCAAGATGTACCCCAACAACCCGAAGAAGATGTACACGGTCTCCCACCTGGACTGGAGCCAGATCCCGCCGGACAACGACACCGGCATCCAGTTCCCGGTCCAGCTCCAGCTGTCCGACGCGCTGACGGGCTCGAACGCGCACGTCGTCCAGCAGAACGCCGCCGACCTGAGCACGTCGACGCTCACGGTGAAACTGGACGTCACCAACAACTCGACCACCGAACAGCGCGGCGACGTCCACGCGACGATCACCCCGCCCGGCGAAGGACGGCCGATCACCCTGCGGCAGAACGTCACCGTGCCGGCGTCGACCACCGAGACGGTGTCCTTCGCGCCGGTGACGATCTCCCGACCCAAGCTGTGGTGGCCGTACTCGATGGGCGACCAGCCCCTCTACACCCTGCGCACAGTGGTCTCCCAGCACGGCAGGCCCTCCACGACCTCGACCGACACGTTCGGTATTCGCACGGTGACCAGCCGCCTGGTCGGTGGCTCACCACAGGCACCGGATGGCGCCCGCATCTATGCGGTGAACGGCAAGGACTTCGTGTTCCGCGGCGGCGGCTACATGCCGGACCTGTTCCTGCGTTACTCGAGATCAGAAGTGGCCAGGCAGATCGCGCTCATCAAGAGCATGGGCCTGAACGGCATCCGCCTGGAAGGCCACGACATGCCACAGGACTTCTACGACCAGTTCGACCGCGCGGGCCTGATGATCCTCGGCGGCTTCCTGTGCTGCGACGGCTGGGAACCGTCGTCGGAAGCCAACCTGACCGAACGCGACTTCAGGATCATGCACGACTCGGCCCGCACCATCGGCGAACGCGAACGCAACCACCCGAGCGTCATCACCTACGGCTGGAGCGACAACAAACCGCTGCCACGCCAGGAAACCGAGTCCCTGGCAGGTTTCGCCGAAGCGGACTTCCAGGTCCCCGTCATCGCCTCGGCGGAGTACAAGAAGACGACCAAACTAGGCCCGTCCGGCGAGAAGGAAGGCCCGTACGACTGGGTCCCGCCGACCTACTGGTACGACTCCACCCACTTCGACCCCAACGACTCCACGAGAACGAACGTGGGCGGCGCGTGGGGATTCGCGAGCGAACAAAGTGCCGGGCACACAGTGCCGACACTGGCGTCCCTGCAACGTTTCCTCTCGCCGGAGGAACAACAGAAACTGTGGCAGGACCCGGCGTACAACCAGTACCACGCCAACTACTCAACGGGCCACGGCGGCTACGCCTTCGGCACGCTCTACACGTTCGACACCGCGCTCGCGAACCGATACGGCCGATGGTCCAACCTGGAAACCTACGTACAGCTGGCACAGTTGGCGAACTACGAGAACGTGAGATCCCAGTTCGAGGCATTCATAGACCACTCCACGGACGAGTCGAACCCGTCAACGGGCGTGGTGTACTGGCAACTGAACAAGGGCTGGCCAACCCTCCTGTGGTCCCTGTTCAACCAGGACGGCGACCAACCAGGCGCCTTCTACGGCGCCCAGAAGGCGAACAAACCCCTACACGCCCTACTGACCTACGACGACAACACCATCACGGTGGACAACCTGGGCGCCACCACGGAAAGCGACCTCGCAATACGATCGAGGGTCCGCGACCTGTCCGGCAACGTACTGGATGACCAGCAGGTAAGCGGATTCTCCCTAACGAGCCAGCAGGTGACCAACCACCTCCTGAACCCAACACTACCCACGTCCGGCCAGTTGTACTTCGTAGAACTGGAACTGACCCAACACGGAAAGGTAGTGGACCGAAACGTCTACTGGCGCTCAACCACACCGGACGTCGTGAACTGGCCCGCCACCCAAGGAAACCCCCAGGCCACGATGACCCAGTACGCGAACCTGACCGCCCTGCAAACGCTACCCAAAACCCAGGTAACCGCAAAAACCACCTCCAGGCGAGGAACCACAAAGGTAACCATCACCAACAACTCCAACACGGTAGCGTTCTTCCTACGCGCAGACGTCGTGAACGCCCCCTGGACCACCTGGACCGAGAACGACATCGTCCTGTGGCCAGGCCAGTCCCAAACAATCACGGCAACCTACAGACCATCCGACCTACACGGCACAAGGCCGGTGGTCACGCTGTCAGGCGCCAACACCGACACAGTCACTATCCACTGAGGGCACCAGTCCGGGAGGTCGCCATGGCTCGCAAGCACCCCCTCAGTCCCAACCAAGACTGTGCTCTGGGCCTACCAAGCTCTTACCCCTGAGTGGGCTCGCTTGCGCCCGTGGTCCCGTCACAGTGAGTGACAGCCCGGCCTCCTGTCACGACCCACCAGGCGAAGCGCCGACGAGGGGAGAGCCGGACCAAGAATCAGGACGCCGGGGCCGCCTGCAGTTCGGCCCGTGCCGATTCTGATCTTGGTAAGCCCCTACGAGGACCTGCCAGCGGCAGGCGGTGATGATCAACACTGGAATATGTTTGACCTGGTCAACGCGTAGATCCGCAGGTGAAGACGGAGCGCCCACGGCAGGATTTGAACCTGCGACACCTGCCTCCGGAGGACGTAAGGACTCACAGTCGCCAGAGCCCTTTGACCAGCAGAAACACGGCCGCATTCGTGGTGTTTGCCCTCCGTGGGCAGGCATTGGGCAGAAGGCAGTCGTCACGATCCCTCTGGCTTGTGGCCGAACGACTGGTGCATCAGCCGGAGAGCAACCACGTCCTGCCCGTACAGGCACGCGGCATAGATCTCCATCAGCACCGACAACGAGTGCCCTGCCCACTCCGACACCGTCGCCGGATCCACGCCACCAGTCAGCCACGTACTCACGGCAGCGTGCCGGAGGTCGTACGGCCGGCCTGCAAGAGGAGTCGCCTGTACCTCCTCGGTCAGCGCGAGCCGGCGAGCAGCCCGCCACACGCGGGTGTAGGTGATCATTGGGACCTGACCGCCCCGGTCACCGCAGAACAGCCGGCCGTCCGGACCGTAGCCGTACTCGTTGATGTGTTCCCACAGCAGCTTGGTCAGCTCTGGAGGAACCGGAACCGACCGCCCCTCATCAGCAGCTCGTGACTTGAGATGCCGGGTGTCCCGCGGCTTGCCACTGTCAGTCCACCGGGCGCCCGCATGCGGCTCCGCCATGTCCAAGTGGAACTTGCCGAAGTCATAGCGGTACTGGCTCCGTTCCTCGTCCCACTTGGGTGCGGGTAGATCAAGGTGCCGCTTGTTCAGCGCAGCCGCCTCCTCGGGCCGCAAGGCTGAGTAGTACATCGTTCCGAAGAACGCGACCAGACGCGGGCCGCTCCGCTGAACCTCACGGACCGCCTGGAGCAGCGTCCGCGCCTGTATGGGATTCGGCACGGCCCGCTTGTCCACCTTCCTCTTACCCTTCGGCATGCTGGTCCACTTCATCGCAGGAATCGGGTTCGTGTCGATCAGATCCCGATCAGCTGCGTAGTCGAACAGATTCGACAGCACCGCGCGGGTCTTGCGCGCCACGGATGGGGCGAAGGGCTTGCCATTCAGCTGACGGGTAACAGCGCGTTGCAGACGGTGAAGCCGGTCCGGTTCATTCGCCAACCGAACCGAGACCGTGTTGCGTGAGCACCAGTCGAGGATCTTTTGCACATCGGCAGGCACCTCTCCGTTAGTGCGCACCTTGGTGTTGTACGCCCATTGCCTCAGTGCTGAACGAAGTTCCTTGGCGTCAGGCGCTTTCTTACCGGTCGGCATGAACACCGGAGCAACGCGAATGAGCGCTTCAGCGATCGTTTGCCGTGCCGTCGCCGCGAGGTCAGGCCACTTCAGATCCACATACATCACGGTCAGGTCGAACCAGCTCATATCGACCGAGGTCCGCATCATGGACGTGGGCAAGCCAGACTTCGTGTCGAAGGCCTCTCCCTTGCGTTGCGCCGAGATCAGTTCCGACCGGAAGCTGTCAGCCTGCGCGTCGAGCTTGAAGGTCTCCCTGAACCGTTGGCCGTCGACGTCCCAGGGAACGCGGTGACTGGTCACCTTCCCGGCCGCGTTTCTCCGTACCTCGATCTTGTAGACCCGCACGTCGTAGCTGGTGCCCATCAGGCGGCCTCCTCGTGGGAAGCAAGCCACCGCTCGTACTCGGTTCGCCGAATGCGAATGTCACCGTTGGGCAGCTTGATGCACCGTGGCGCACGCCTCTTGGCCCGCCACTCGTAGAAGGTGGACCGGGCGATGTCCAGATCAGCGCAGATCTCGTCGATGGTCAGGTGACGGTCGTTCCCCATGATGTTCCCCCTGCTTAGGCCGCCAGTTGCTCAGTTGCCGAAAGATCGGGCGGTGGCCCGGCCGCCGCGAGCAACGCGCGGTCGTACTCGGCTCTCCA
>NZ_JBJMIE010000373.1:0-35171 GCF_045807065.1 Actinophytocola sp.
ATGGTCCTGGACGAGATCCTGGATCGCGCCCCCGACGACGCGACGGCGTACATGCCCGGCCGGCTGCTGCTGCAGCTCGGTGCGGTGGCGCAGGGGCAGCGGCGCGTACTGGACGTGGCCCCGCGGCACATGGACGCGCTGTCGGTCGAGACCGGCCTGTCCGTGGTGCTGTCCCTGTGGGGCGCGTCCGGCCCAGTCGTGTCACTCGTGTCGGAGGCGGGCACCCACCCCATCCTGATCACCGTCCGGATCGGCTCGACGCTGGGCCCCGACTCGGCTCAGACCCGCCTGTTCGTGGCACTGTCCCGCGACGAGGAGCGGTTCAAGCGATACCTGTCCCGACTCCCCACCGAGGCGCGGGCCAAGCTGACGAGCCAACCGGAGCGGTGCCGCCCCCAAGGCCTGTGCCGAATCCTCGTGCCGGCGATCGACGGCGTGGTCCTGGCCGGCGCGATCTTCGACGAGCACGATGTCGCGGCCACAGTGGCGCTGGTAGGCACCACGTCCTCACTGCGGGAGGACGCGACCGACATGGAGTCGGCCCTCCTCCGCGCCGTCACCGCGATCACCGAGGAACTCGGCGGCACCGAGGCCCGCCGGCTCGCCCTCGCCGCCGAATAGCCGCCAGGACGTTCCGTGGCCGGATCGGTGCCGCTCCGGCGTCTGCGCTGCTCGGGCGCCCCGCGACGACAAGCCGCAAGCAGGCTCGCTTGGGCAGTGCGCGGAGGCGACCTTCCCGAGGCAGCTCAGGCCTCCCGCACGCCCGGCACGCGGTCCTCGACCACGTAACTCGCGCGCGTGGACACCGGCGCGCCCGGCTGCTGGACGTAGGGCAGCACCCGGTAGTCGCTGCGCCACCGCTGCCGGTTCACGTTCACGCGGACGTAGCCGCGTTGTGCGTTGAAGAACTTCATGTGCGGGTTCGCCGCCAGGAAGTTCACGCCGTCGTCGTTCATGTCGGCGCCGTCGCCGCCGCTGGTGACCGACGTGCCCACGAACTCCGACGCGACCGTCGGGGATGTCGGGTCGGCGTAGTCGCGCTTGAGGTCCCACGCGTAGTTCTGGTGGCGGTCGCCGGTGATCACCACCAGGTTGCGGACGTGGCGGTCCTGCGCCGCCGCCAGTACGCGGTTTCGCTCGGCGACGTAGCCGTCCCACGGGTCGTACCAGACGTCCAGTGCCGGGCCCGGATCGCGGTCCGTCTGGCCGATCGGTGCCTGGTTGCCGAGGATCTGCCACCGCGCGCGGGACCGCGAGAACCCTGTCAGCAGCCATTCCCGTTGTGCGGCGCCGAGGATCGTGCGGTCCGGGTCGAGGCGCTCCGCGCAGTCGACCCCGTCGCCGTCTCCGCACGGTTGGTCGTCGCGGTAGGAACGGGTGTCGACCATCGTCAGGTCGGCGAGGTTGCCGTAGTGGAGCCGCCGGTAGATGTGGATGTCCGGTCCGGCCGGCAGCTGGGCACGGCGCAGCGGCAGGTTCTCGTACATGGCCTGGAACGCGTCGGCCCGCCGCCGGCGGAACACGACCGGGTCCTGGTCGGGTTCGGTGTCGACCTTGGAGATGTCGCCCGCCCAGTTGTCCTCGACCTCGTGGTCGTCGAAGGTGACGATGAACGGGTGGCGCGCGTGCGCGTTCCGCAGCGGCGCCTCGGCCTTGTAGAGCGAGTACTGCAACCGGTAGCGCGCCAGGTCGAACGCCTCGGTGTGGAACCGCGGATCGGTGACCACTCCGCGCCGGTTGGTCTTCACCCCGGACTCGTAGATGTAGTCGCCGAGGTGCACCACGAAGTCCAGGTCCTCCTCGGCGATGTGGTCGAACGCGGTGAAGTAGCCGTCCTGCCAGGCCTGGCAGGACGCGAAGGCGAAGTTCAGCTCGCGGGGGCTCGAGTGCGGCGCGGGCATGGTCCTGGTGCGTCCGACCGGGGAGAGCTCACCGCCGACGCTGAACCGGTAGAAGTACTCGTGGTCCGGGGCGAGCCCGCGGATCTCCGGGTGCGCCGAGTGGCCCAGCTCCGGCGTGGCGACGACGCTGCCGCGCCGCACGACGCGTCGGAACCGCTCGTCGGCGGCGACCTCGTACTCGACGCGCACCGGCGTGGCCGGCATGCCGCCCTTGCCGTCCACCGCGAACGGGTCACTGGCGAGCCGGGTCCACAGCACGACGCCGTCCGGTGTGGGGTCGCCGGACGCGACGCCGAGGGTGAAGACGTCACCGGTCCTCGGCGCGGCGAAGGCACTCGCGGCGTTCCAGTCGCCGGTCCCCAGCAGCACCGCGGCCGCACCGGCACCGCCGAGCCCCAGCGCCGTGCGCCGGGAGATGGGTGTGGTCAAGACAACCTCCTGTGGTGGGGAGCAGGGTGTTCAGGTGGGTCTTGTCAACCCTTCAAGCCGCTGGAGAAGCCCTTGATCACGTACTTCTGCAGCACCAGGAAGATCGCCAGGATCGGCAGCGCCGCCAGCACGAGCCCGGCGAACACGAGGCCGTAGTCGGACACGTACTGGCCGACGAAGGAGAAGACGCGCACCGGGATGGTCTCCCGCTCCGATCCGCCGAGGTACAGCAGCGGGGTGAGGAAGTCGTTCCACACGAACACCGCGTTCAGGATCAGCACCGTGCCGGTGACCGGTCTCAGCAACGGGAACACCACCTGCCGGAACGCTCGGAAGTGGCTCGCGCCGTCGATCAGCGCGGCATCGGCGTAGTCGGCCGGCAGCGCGCGGATGAACCCCGTGTAGAGGAAGATGGTGAACGGCAGCTGGATCCCCGTGTAGAACAGGATCATCCCCTGGTAGGTGCCGAGCAGCCCGGCGTCGTCCACCATCGAGAACAGCGGGATCATGCCGAGTTGGAACGGCAGCACGATGCCGAGCAGGAACAGTACGTACAGGCCGTAGCCCAGGCGGGTCTGGCAGCGCGCGACGAAGTACGCGGCGAACGACCCGACCCCGATCAACAGCACCACGCTGACCGCCGTGATCACCGTGCTGTTGATCAGGGCCGTCCCGAACGACGCCTGCTGCCACGCGTCCGCGAAGTTGTCCAACGTCGGCGCGGTCGGCGGCGACAGCGGTGACGCGGCGATCTGTCGCGAGTCCTTGAGGGACAGCGTGACGAGCGCGTACACGGGGAACAGGAAAACCACCGCGACGGCGACCATCAACATCTCCAGGCCGAAGGTCCGGAGGCCATAGCGCATACTCACGTGATCGTCACCTCCCTCCCCCGCAGGAAGTGGATCTGGACCAGCGAGACAGCCGCGACGAACAGGGCGAGCACGAGGGCGATCGCGGTGGAGTAGCCGTAGTTGCCGAACACGAACGCCTGCTTGTAGAGCACTGTGGACAGTGTCTCGCTCGCGTACCCCGGGCCGCCGCCCGTCGCCGCGTACACCTGGTCGAACAGCTTCAGCCCGCCGATGGTCGACAGCATCACGTTGACCGTCACCGCCGGTGCGAGCAGTGGCCAGGTCACGTGCCGAAACCGCTGCCACCGCCCGGCGCCGTCGATCGCCGCGGCCTCGTGCAGGTTGTCCGGCACCGACTCGAGGCCGGCGAGGAAGATCACCATCGAGTAGCCGGCGAACTGCCACACCACCATGAACGCCACCGACCACAGGGCCAGGTCGGGGTCACCGAGCCAGTCGTGCCGCCAGCCGCCGAGCCCGACCGCGCCGAGGATCCCGTTCAGCCCGGCGTCGGGTTCGGGGTTGTACACGTACTTCCACAGGAACGCGACCATCACCGGGCTCACGACGGCGGGGGCGAAGAAGATCACCCGCAGCAGCGCTCGCGACCTGATCCGCGCGTGTACGCCGAGTGCGAGCAGCAGCCCGATCCCGTTCTGCACCAGCACGATCGCGATGGTCAGCAACATCGTGTTGAGCAGCGACCCCCGCGCGGCATCGTCGCTCCACAACTGCGTGAAGTTGTGGAGCCCGACGAACGAGAAGTCGCCGATGCCGCTCCAGTCGGTGAAGGCGTACACGATCCCCGCGCCGCTCGGGTACAGCACGACGAGCGCGTACACGAGCAGCGCGGGCACCGCGAACCACCACGGCGGCAGCAGGAACCTACTGCGCACCGGCTAGTTCTTCCGGTACGTCTGGTCGAGCTTCGCGAGCGCCTGCGGGATGGTGGTCTTCCCGCCGAGCAGCTCCTGCACGACCGCGAAGTGCGCGGGCTGCACCTCGGCGTTGGGCCACGCCTGGTCCATGAACGGCACCGCCTTGTCGTTGTCGAGATAGGGCAGGAAGGGGTCGAGCACCGGGTCGATCTTCGTGCTGCTGTCCCGCACGAGCGGCACGCACGCGACCGCCTCGGCCCAGGTGTTGGTGTTCTTCTGCTCGCCGAGGAACTCGATGAACGCCTTGGCGTCGGCGAGCTTCTTGCTGCGGGCGCTGACCCCGAGGCCGACGGTGACACCGGCGGGGATCCACACGCCGTCGGCGGTCTCGGCGCCGGGCACCGGGAACATCGACAGGTCGTCCGGGTTCGACGCGGCCGAGCGGAACTCCGAGAGCACCGCGCTGACCTGGATCGCCATGGCGGCCTTGCCGGTGGCCACCATCGAGGTCTGTTGCTCGAAGGTGGTGCCGTTGGGGTTGTCGTTGAAGTACCCGCGCTTCTGCAGGTCCAGGTACATCTCCAACGCGTCGACCCAGCCCGAGTCGGCGAAGCTGGCGGAGCCGTCGGCCATCTTCTCGTCGAAGCCCGGGTCCTTCGCGTACACGGTGGACGACACGAGCGCGTAGGTGATCAGCTGCGTCACCCAGGGAGTCTGCGCGCCGAGCGCGATCGGGACCTTGCCCGCCTGCTTGAGCTGCTCGCACACCGCGAGGAACTCCGGCCACGTGGTCGGCAGCCGAACGCCGACCTCGTCGAACACCTTCGTGTTGTAGAGGGCGCCGATGACGCTGGCGCCCGCCGAGTAGATGTAGGTCTTGCCGTCCTGCTGGAAAGCGGACCTGAAGTTGGCCGGGATCTTCTTCGTCCACGCCTGGTCGGACAGGTCGGCGAGCAGGTGGGCGTCGGCGATCTGCACCATGCTCATCGCGCTGCCGTTGCCGGGGTACACGACGTGCACGTCCGGCGCGTTGCCCGCGCCGAGCTGGGTGCGCACCGACGTCTGCACCTGGTCGGTCGGCGCGTACGAGGTGGTGAACCCGATCTTCTTGTACGCCTTGGTGAGCTCGTCGAGCGGCTTCTTCTGGTCGGCGACGCCGATGAGGCGCAGCGTGTCGCTGTCGCCCGAGCCACCGCAGGCGGCCAGCGTCGCGGTCGCGGCGACCCCGCCGGTGAGCGCGAGGAACCCGCGCCGGGACAGTTTGTGGATGGTCATGTTCACTCCTGTGGTGGCGGCGCTGCCGAGGTGAAATCGAAGTCCCCCGAGGTGAGCGGACAGACGAGGGCGCCTGGCTCGGCGTGGCGCACCCGGACGCCGGCGACTTCCCGCGCCCGCAGACCCCGTTCCCGCAGGCCCCGTTCCCGCACGCCGGCCGGGTCGGCGGTCGGCACGTGCGGGGTGGCGGTCGCGCCGGGCGGCACGGTGACCGCGAGCCGCGGCACACCGTCCACGGTGGACCGCGCGGTGCGAAGCGTGCGGCGGACCGACTCGTACCGCGCGCTCGCGTCGTGCAGCGAGCGGGGACGTGGGCGGATCAACAGGTCGCGGTACCCCACCGAGCCGGGTGCCTGGTCGAGCCCGGCGATCCCGCGGTGGAGCCACTCGCCGACCGAGCCGAGCGCGTCGTGGTTGAACGAGTTCATGGCGGCGTCGGCGAGCCGGCCGAGGCGTTCGTCGCGCTGCGGGCGGGCGGTCGGCACGGACACGACGTTGCCGCGTCGGCCTCCCGTGGTCCGTGCCGATACGGCCGTCGAGCCGGCGACCTCGCCGGAGTCGGAGACGATCCCGCCGTCCGCCGACACGACCACGCGGTAGGACACCGGGGTGTCGCCGCGCCGGCCGGAGGCCAGGCGCCGGGACAGCAGCGGTGCCCGCGTCCCGATGCCGACGGGCTCGACCAGGTGCTCGCGGCGAAGGCCGTAGGGGGCCACCGTCGCGTTGGGCTGGTCGGTCATCCCGCTCCGTTCACATGTCACCGTTGAGATGTGATGTTCACATCTTTCAATGTGATCTGGAGCGTAGATAGCGGTTTGAAACGTGTCAAGAAGCGGTGGCGACCTCGTGGACGACCTTGTGCTCGTCCAGCTCACGCAGCGCCTCGGCACTCGCGCCGTCGTCCACGACGACGCGCTCGAACACCGAGAGCGGCGCCACCCGGTGGAGTGCGACGCGGCCCAGCTTGGTGTGGTCGACGAGCAGGACGCTGCGCGCGGCGGCGTCGAGCATGGCCCGCTTGACCGAGACGATGTGCTGCTCCTGGTGGTAGGCGAAGCCGCCGGAGACCGAGGACGTGGAGACGAAGCAGAGGTCGACGCGCAGCGACTCGATCGCGTCCACGCAGGACATGCCGAGGAAGGAGTCGTGGAGCGGGTCGTAGTCCCCGCCGAGCGCCATCAGCCGGATGTCGCGTTCGCGGGAGAGCAGGTTGATGATCTCGAGGAAGTTCGTGACCACGGTCAACGGCGTGATCCCCGTCAGCCGCCGCGCGAGCGCGAGTGCCGTGGTGGAGTCGTCGAGCATGACCGCCATCCCCGGCTCGACCATCGCGGCCACGTGCTCGGCGATCGCCTCCTTGGCGTGCTGCATCGACTTCTTGCGGTAGGCGACGTTGCTCTCGAACACGCCGGACGGCTGCGCGGTGACCCCGCCCCGGTACTTGCGGACGAGGCCCTGCCGTTCCAGCTCGTCGAGGTCGCGGTGGATGGTCATGAGGCTGACCGCGAACAGCTCGGCCAGGTCCGCCGCGCTCACCGAGCCGGCGGACAGCACGTGGTCGGCGAGTGCCTTCCGCCGCACGTCCGGCCCCATGCGGCTGTTCGTGTCCTTGCTCATGACCCTCTTAACATTTTCCGCGTCGACATCACACAGCCTGTAACAGGCGACGCGGTCAGGTCAAGTCCACAGCTGGATCGGGCCCAGGATGCCGGAGACCCGCTGCCCGGCATAGACCCCGAGTGTCGGCGAGGTGTCGTCCAGCAGGGGGCCGAGCGTGTTCCGCACGGTGACGGTGATGGAGTTGACCCCTTCCCGGACGAGCCCGGCCAGGTCGAACCGGTAGGGCGACCAGATCCGGACACCGGCGGCATGGCCGTTGACCCGCACCTCGGCCGTCCCGCGGACCGCGCCGAGATCGAGCACGACGGGCCCGGTGGCGGCACTCAACCCGACCTCGCGGTGGTAGCTGACCGCGCCGGAGAAGGACCCGAGCCCGGCGTCCTCCCACGGCCCGAGGTCGATGGCGCGACCAGCGACGGGCTCGGGGGCGATGGCGAACTCCGCCGGGCCGTCCCACAGTGCGCCGCCCGTGCGGCCGTCCGTCGGGGTCACCCTGATCAGCAGTTCGCCGCCGGGCGGCAGGTCCTCACCCGTCAGCGGCTTTCCGTCGACCCACGCCGCGGTCGTCGCCGCGATCGGCAGCCGCACCCGGTGCGCGCCTGGCGGCACCACGAGCCGGAACCACTCGTCCCGCCGCTCGTGCCCCGAGTCCGGCACCACGTCCAGCACCCCGGTCGTCGGCGCGCCGTCCAGCCACGTCGCCCTCGGCAGCGGGTGTGGGCGGGCGCGCAGCAGCGGCCACCTCGGGTCGTATGACCGGCGTCGCCGCAGTGCCGTCGCCACCGGCGCCCCGTCCCGGGAGAACGCCCACGTCGTGGCCGGTCCGTCGAAGATCAGCGAGACCGGGGCGCCCCTGTCGTGGAACACCACTTCCAGCAGGTTCTCCCCCGTCCGCAGCTCGATCTCGTGCGGCAGAACTCTCGGGTTGGGCCGCGTCGCGTACGGGTCGAACGCACCCTGCACGGCGACCTCCGTCCCGTTGACCAGGAACGTGGCCGCGCCCTCCGTGCCCAGCTGCACCACGACGGGGCCGGCGGAGGCCTCGATGGTCGCCGACGCCCGCACGGTCGTTCCCGGCACGCTGCCGTCGGCGGGCGTCAGCCATTCCGGCCGGGCGAACGCCGCGGGATCGTCGGTGAGCGCCCAGTACCCGCGCAGGGGACCGTCCTCCTCGGCCCGGACCAGGACGTCCAGCCTGTTCGCCGCACCGCATTCGACGTCGTAGAGCCGTAGGTAGCCGCCCGGGTCGAGGAGCGGCGTACCGTTCCACCACACTTCGACCGGTCCGTTCGCGGCGACCGCGAGCGTCCGCGGGCCGGGCGGTGCGGGCAGTGTCGTCCGCAACTGGACCGTCGACGCCGCCGCCACGTGCCAGAACTCCTCCGGCACCCGCCCCTTCGGTCCGAGCGCGGTGACGTGGCCCGGATCCTTCTCGATGCCGCGCGAGAGCGAGTACTCGACCGGTCGCCATTCGCCACCGTCCACACTGGCCCGCGCGAACTCGCCGTGGGTCACCAGCACCCGCCGCCATTCGCCGTCGCCGATGCGGTGCTCGGGCCGCCACTGCGTCACGGTCCGAGCGTCCACCTCCGCGCGCCACGGCCCGGTCAGCGGCGTGGCTGTCAGCTCGGCTGACGCGGGGGCCACCACCGGCGGGGACACCCGGTCCGACCACACGAGCACGGCCGCGGGCGCGGAGCCGAAGGTGACCGTGACCTCCGTGCCACCCGCGGCAGGGCGGCACGGCGCGAGGGCCGCGGTCCCGGTCAGCGGGTCCCACTGCTCGACGTCGGTCACCATGCCGGCCAGCCACACCGTGGTCGCGGCGGACAGCCGGGACGGGTCGAACCGGTAACCCCGGTCGCGCAGGGACTGGTTGTACCGCGCCATGTCCAGGTCCTCGACGTCGTCGGACCACGCGGTGCCGGGCAGGATCGGGTTGACCGTCGCCTCGCCGGCGGTCACGAGCAGCACGTGCCGGTCGCCGACACGCCGCCGCAGGACCGGGGTGTCGGCGCGCACCGCCTGCTCCACCACGGGCATCTCGGTCAGTCCCAGTTCGCGCAGCCGGGCCACGGCCGCGTCACCGTCGGGGGTGTCCGCGTGCTGCGGCAGCGCGCCCAGCAGCACCACCTGTCCACCGGCTTCCGCGAGGTCGACCAGCGCGCGGGCGGTGGCCGCCTCCAGCACCGTGCAGGCGGGCACGACCACGACCCGGTACCGCTCACCCCGGGTGTGCAGGGCGCCGTCGGCGACCCGTCCGGTCGCGACGGTGTGGTCGTCGAGGACGTCGAAGTCGAGGCCCGCCGCGCGCAGGGCGCCGGGAGCGGAGTCGAACCAGAGCATGCGCCCGACGGTGTCGAGGTAGGTGCGGTGGGCGGCCGCCGCGTCGGCGCGGACGCCGTCGACCAGCGCGCCGGCGGCGACGGTGGTGGCCGGGAACAGCACGCCGACGTCGCAGACGTGTTCGCCGCGGGTGAGCAACGCGCACAGCCGGGCGACGGTGTCGGCGAAGTGGCGGTAGTGCGGCCAGTAGGGCTGGCGCCAGCAGGTGCTCGGCGGTGCCCACTCCCACCAGTTCTCCCGCGTCGAGTAGTAGACGGCGTGCGGGTTGTAGAGGGTGGCGCCGGAGAGCAACCAGGGCAGCAGCCAGTCGAAGGTCTCCTCGAGGGTGCCGCCCCAGCCGGTGGAGTGGAACGCCTCGATCCAGGTGCGTGGTCGGCCGTAGTGGTGGGCCAGCGAGCTGTGGAGCTTGGCGTCACCCCAGTGGTCGCTGCCGGGTGCGCTGTACCAGCGGTGCGTGCGCGGGTAGTCGGCGTACTGGCGGACGGTGCCCAGTGGCTCTCCCGCGCGCGACGGGCTCTGCTGGTCGACGCCGACCGTCATGCCGTGACGTTCGTGCCATTCGTGCAGTGGCGCGAAGAACGCCTCCTCGGCGAGTGCCGCCCGCACCCGCTGGTAGTCGATCCGGACGCGAGCCGACTCCGGCCCCCAGTCGTGCCAGAGCGCGCCGATGAGCGGCTCGATCCGGTAACCGCGGCGCCGCGCGAACTCGGCGGAGAACCGCGGCGACCAGGTCGGCAGCGACGGCAGCTCGTCCTGGAAGGAGCCGACGACGACGTCGCCGAGGTAGTCACCCAGCCGCCGTTCGAACTCGCCGTGGACCTGGTCGAACAGGACGGCGCACGCCTCCGGCGAGGTGTAGTCGAACCCGCGGCGCAGCTGGTAGGCGAGGAGGATCTCCCCGTCGTACTCGGCGCGTCCACCGTGGACGGCCAGCGGTCGCCGGTCGTCCACGGCCCACGCGGCGATCGCCTCGCCGCCGTCCGGCACCCGCAGCTCGCCGTGCCCGGTCAGGTACTCCAGCGAGGCGCCGGCGAACTCCGGTCGCGCCGCGACGATCCGTCCCTGGAGGTTGGCGCCGGAGAACCCGATCTGGTCGTAGAACCAGAGCCGGGCCCCCCGCTCGCGGGCGTGCCGGCACAGCCCGGCCCACAGGTCCCACCAGTCCTCGCTCAGCAGCGCCGGCTCGTCGGCGAGCGCTCCATAGCTGGGTCCGGACGGCGCGAGGTTGATCACCACGACGTTGTGCACGCCCTGCTCGAGGAGGGTGTCGAGCTGCGCGCGGAGCACCGGCAGCCGGACCTTCGCGCCACTCCACCACCAGATCGGCGCCGGGGAGAACGCCGGGTCCGGTGTGGCGAACCCGGTGTGCAGGTCCGCGTGCCGCGACCGGTACCCGTCCATGTCCATCAGGCCCGCCCGTGGGCGGCCCTCGACCGGCGGGCGACCGGGGCGATCACGATGGCGATCTTGGCGCCGGACGCGTCGCCGCCACCGCCGGCGCCCTCGGCCGAGCAGGCGGAGACGACGAGCGTCAGCGTCGTGGCGAGGACCGGGAGTCGACGCATGGGTGAGTCCTTTCGCTTCGGAGCGACAGTCGTGTCGAGCGGAGCTTGTTTCAGTGCACGCGGTTCAGGGAGTAGAGCGCGGCTGGTTGGACCGGGTCGGCGGGGAACCGGATCTCGGTGAGCGCGACGTTCTCCAGCACGGGGAAGACATGGCGGTAGCGCGCCACAGGAAGTCCGATGAGGACACACAGGCCGATGCGGAACAGGCTGCTGTGCGCGACGACGAGGACGATGCCGTCGTGTGCCGCGTCGAGCTCACGCAACGCGCTGGCGCACCGCTGTCCCGCGGCGCCCAGCCGTTCCGCGCCGAGGAACGCGTTCGTCTCGGGGTTCTCCCGGAACCGGCGCACGGCCTCGGGATCCATCTCGGCCAGTGTGTGGCCCTCGAGGCCGCCGAAGTCGACCTCCCGCAGGTCGGGGTGCAGGTTCAGCGGAACCCCGAGCGCCTCGGCGGCGGGCGTGGCGGTGGTGACCGCACGCCGCTGCGGCGAGCTGACGACCACGTCGACGCCCAGCGCGACCGCGGTCCTGGCGAGCTGTTCGGCCTGCCGCGACCCGCGGTCGGTCAGCTCGGGATCGCTGCGGCCGCCGGCGTACCGGTTCTCCGCGTGCCACACGGTCTCCGCGTGACGCGCCAACAGCAGACGGGTCACGACCGCTCCTCACGGGCTCTGTCGACGGGACTGCCGTCATTCATGGCCGAGACCTCCGGGAACCCTGATAGGACAGCACCTCCGGGTTCGCACAGTGCAGGGGTGGCTCACCGGCCAGCCAGCGGGCCGCTTCCACGCCGACCATCCGGGCGGCGCGGGCGGCGACGGCCCGGCTCGCACCGGCGAGGTGCGGGGTCATCACGACGTTCGGCGCGTCGCGCAGGGGGTGGTCGGCGGGCAGCGGCTCCTCGTCGTACACGTCGACCGCGGCCGCGAACAGGTGGCCGTCGGTCAGCGCCTTGGCCAGTGCGGAGTAGTCGAGCAGGCCGCCGCGGGCGCAGTTCACCAGCACCGACCCCTCGGGCATGAGCGCCAGCTCGCGCTCGCCGATGATGCCTCGGGTCTCATCGGTGAGCCGGGCGTGCAGCGAGACCACCGAGGACCGGCGCAGCAGCTCGTCGAGCGGCACCGACTCGACGTCCGCGTACGGGTCGGTCACCAGCACGGTCGCGCCCATCGCCCGCAGCACGGCCGCCACCCGCGACCCGATCGCGCCGTAGCCGACGAGCCCGATGGTGCTGCCGGCGATCTCCAGCCCGGTCTCGGAGTACGCGAACATCCCACTCTCCCAGCGCCCGGCGACGATGCTGCCGTGCGCGGCGGGGATCCGGCGCATCGCGGCGAGCGCCATGCCGATCGTGTGTTCGGCGGTCGACTCGGCGTTGCGGCCGGGTGCGAACGTCACCGCGACACCGTGCTCGGTCGCGGCGGCCAGGTTCGCGTTGACCGGCCCGCCGCGCGACACGGCGAACAGCTCGAGGTCCGGGCACGCGGCCAGCACGCGCGCGGTCAGCGGCGCCATCTGCGTCAGGCACACCTTGACGCCGTGCAGCGCGTCGATGAGCGCGTCCTCCACATCGGACGCCTCGTCGACCTCGGCGACCGCGCCGAACGGCACGTGCGGCCACGGCAGCTCCAGCGTCCGCACGTCCCACGCCCCTGGGGCCAGCTCGGCCTCGAACAACCGGTTCAGCACGAACTGGTCGCCTGCCAACAGGATTGCTTCTGGCACAGTCATCCTTCCCACCAGCCGCGGTCGATCAGCGCCGCGACGAACGACTCGTACGCGGGCATCAGGTCGGCATGCCGCGTCAGGTCCGGTTCCAGCGTGCGGCGCACCCGTACGAGCCGCTTCGCCGCGGCCGGGATCGACCCCGTCCGGGCCCCGGCGGCGAGCACCGCCATGCCGAGCGCGGGTTCCGGGTTCTCCGGCAGCCGCACCGGCACGCCGAGCACGTCGCACCGCAGCTGGTTCCACCACTCGTTGCGCGCACCGCCACCGGTGAAGCTCACCGTGCCGCCAACGTCCGCGCCCGCCGAGGCCAGCAGCGCGAACGACAGCCGCTCGACGTGCGCGACGCCGGTGCACACGGCCGCGAAGACCCGTGCCGGGTCGCCGGATGAGGTCAGTGGCCCGTCCCCGAGGAACCCGCGCGCCCGCGGTGCCACGAAGGGGAACCGCTCACCGTGCCCGGTGAGCGGGTAGCACACCGGCACGTCCCGCACGTCGGCGGCGGCCGCGGTCAGCGCGTCCAGGTCGGCGTCCGGGAACAGCGCACGCACCACGCCGGCCCCGGTGCTCGACGCGCCGCCGGGTAGCCACAGGTCGCCGTGCGGCGCGCGGTGGGAGTACACGGCACCGGTCGGGTCGTGCGGCAGCGTCGTGCTGACCCCCTTGAGCGCCAACGTGGTCCCGAGCACGGAGTTCCACTCGCCGACGTCCAGCGCACCGGCCGCGAGCTGCGCGGCGCACCCGTCGGTCATGCCCGCCATCACCGGCGTCCCGACCGGGAGGCCGGTCATGGCCGCGGCCTGCACACACACCGTGCCGAGCACCGTGCCGGGCCGGACCACATCGGGCAACACGGTCTCGTCGATGTCCACGACGGACAGGACCTCGCTCGGCCAACGGTCCTCGACCAGGTCGTAGCCGGTCTTCAGCGCGTGACTGGCGTCGCTGGCCACGGGGTGGCCGACGAGTGCCGCGATGATCACGTCCGGCTGGTGTGCCAGCCGCACGTCCGCGGTGAGCATGCCCTGGTCCCGCCACCACAACAGCTTCGGCAGCGCCCAGGCGGGCTGCATGCGGTAGCCGAGCCGCGTCCACAGCTGCGCGCCCGCGGCCTGCGCCTCGGTGGTGACCGCGCTGGCGCGGGTGTCGTCGTACATCAGACCGGGCGTGCGCGGGGTGCCGTCGCGGTCGGTCAGCAGCACGGTCCCGGAGGTCGCGCACACGGCGACACCGCCGACGTCGCGGCCGCGCAGGTCGAGCTCCGCCAACGCGTCCGCGGCCTGTGCCCACCACGTGTCCGGGTCCTGTTCGTGCCCGGCGCCGGAGCGGGTGCCGAACAGCGGTCGTCTCGCCGACGCGACGGTCCGCCCGTCGTCGTCGACCGCGAGCGCGCGGACGCTCTGCGTCCCGACGTCGACGCCGACCCAGGTCACCGCCACCGGCTCCACCTGGTCGCCGCGAGCGCACGGGTCTCGAGGAACTCGGCGTGCGCGGCCTCGTACAGGTCGCGGGTGGCGTTATCGGGTTCGTAGACGGCGGATCGCCGGACCAGCGCGGCGGCCGCCGAGGTGAGGTCGGGGTAGTCACCCAGCGCGGTGAGCGCGAAGACGAGCGCGCCCTTCGCCCCCACCTGCGTGTCCTGCGTGGACACCGCGACCACGCCGGTGATGTCGGCGATGAGCTGGCACCACAGCGCGCTCGCCGCGCCACCACCGCACAACCCCAGCTCGACCGGGCGTCCGGGTGCGGCGTCGAGGCAGTCGCGGATGACGTGCGCGAGCCCTTCCAGGACCGCGCGCGCCAGGTGGGTGCGGCCGTGGTCGAACAGCATGCCGGCGACGAGACCGCTCGCCGCCGGGTCGAGGAACGGCGCCCGCTCCCCCGCCGGCGACAGGTAGGGCAGCACGCGCAGCCCGTCCGCGCCCGCCGGTGCCTGCTCGGCGAGGCGCGTGGCCTCCGCGTGGTCGGTGAGGCCCAGCAGGTCGACCAGCCAGTCGACCACGCCGGTGCCCGCGAGTGTCGGGAACGACCGCATCAGCAGGTTCGGCACCCCGAAGTCGAGCGTCAGGCCGGCCGGCTCACCGGTGGTGTCGGGCGCCTCGACCAGCATCTCCGTGCACAGGGTCGTGCCGAGGACGCAGGTCGCCTGACCGGCCGCGGTCGCACCGGTGCCGAACGCGGTGGTCACGATGTCGTACGGCGCGAGGACCACGGGCGTGCCCGTCGGCAGCCCGAGGTCGCCGGCGGTCAGCGGGTGCACCTGGTCGGTCAGCAGCGGCGGCAGCACGGCCGGGTCGATGCCGTACAGATCGGTGAGAACGGTCGAGTAGGTGCCCGTGTGGATGTCGAGCCAGGGCGCGGACGCCTCGGACCTCTCGATGCCGAGCACGCCGGTGAGCTGGTGGAACAGCCAGCCGCCGCAGGTCAGCGCGGTGTGGGCGCGGGTCTCGGCGAGGCTGCGCAGGATCGCGTTCGGCAGGCCGGCGTTGGTGAGGGAGCCGTTGGTCCGGAAGGCCCGTTCGAGGGTGCCGTCGGCGCGCCAGCCGCGCACGACCTCGGCGGCGCGGCCGTCGTTCCACAGGACCGCGGGCCGCAGCGGCGCCCCGTCTCGCCCGACGAGCCAGGCGCCATCGCCCTGGGCGGTGATCGCCAGCAGCCGCACCGGCCTGCCGACCCGCCCGACCGCCTCGCGGACGGTCGCGACGACCGCGGCCCACACCTCGTGCATGTCCTGTTCGCACTGCTCGCGGCTCGGGTGGCGCACCTCGGTGTCGCGCCGGGTGACCATCAGTTCCCGCCCGTCCGCGTCGAACACCACGGCCTTGATGACGGTGGTGCCGGCATCGACACACACCGCGACTTCGCTGTCTGCCACGTCGGGTATTACAGGCAGCGTCGTGAGAACTTCGCAAGTTTTAACATCGACGACGGGTGCCCACGCATAGATACCCAGGTCACCGCGCTCCCGGAGGCCTCGAATTTCACATCACGTAGCAACGACGTCGATCGTCACACCCCGCGCCCGCTCCCGGCGCACGACCTGCTCCGGTGTCCCGTCGTCCACGACCACCCGGTCCAGCTCGCCCAGTCCGACCAGCCGGTGCAGTGCGCGGCGATCGAACTTCGTGTGGTCGACGAGCGCGACGCTGCGAGCCGCGGACGCGATCAGCGCGCGCCGGGTGACCACGGTGTCGAGCGACTGGAGGTAGCAGACGCCGTCGGCGACGGCCGTGGTCGACAGGCACAGCAGGTCGTACCGCAGCCCGGCGGCGGCCTCGGCGGTGGCCTGCCCGAGGAAGGAGTCGTACGCGGCGTCGTAGCGACCGCCGAGACCGATCAGCTCGATGCCGGGCCGCGCCGCGAGCGCGCGGATGACCGGCAGGAAATGCGTCACCACGGTCAGTGGCGCCTTCTCCGGCAACAGCCGCGCGAGCACGAGCGAGGTGGTGCTGTCGTCGAGCGCGATGACCTGCCCGGACTCCACGTCGGTCCGCAGCACCTCGCGGGCGATGGCGAGCTTCGCGTCGACCTGGGCGCGCATCCGGTGTTCGAGGTCGCCGTGGAAGGTGGCGGTCGGCGCGCTGGTGGCACCGCCACGCACCTTGTGCAGGAACCCGAGCCGCTCCAGCTCGTCGAGATCGCGATGGACGGTCATGATGCTGACGCCGAAGTCGCGGGCCAACGCGTCCACGCGCACGAACCCGGCCTCGGCGACCTGCCGCCGCATGGCCACGCGCCGCAGCTCCGGGTTACGCCGCGCACTGTCGGGAAGCTCACTGACCACGGCCCCAGCATGCACCAGATCACGCGGCTCCCGCATCACCTCCCCCAGGCCGTCGGGCGCCTGGTCGCCGCCCACCTGCTCGCCGAACGCGGCTACCAGGTCCTCACTGTCGCCACCGACGAGAACGCCGCCAATGTGCGTGCACTGTGCACACCGGACTGGCTGCGCCAGCAGGCCTGGCACCCGCACATCGTCACCCTCACACCGTGCTCACCCGGCTCCAGGCACCCTGACCTCCGAAGCCTGCCGGACCGGTGACCCGGCCGTGATCCCGCGGCGGATCTCGCCCGGGGTGTGCTCGACGCGGGGACGGGCGCGCCGGCTGGAGGAGTCCAGCTGCCACGGCACGCTGGTGACCATCACACCGGGCACGAACAGCAGCCGGCCCTTGAGGCGCAACGCGCTCTGGTTGTGCAGCAGGTTCTCCCACCAGCGGCCGACGACGTACTCGGGGATGTAGACGCAGACCACGTCCCGCGGGCTGCTCTTGCGCAGGCTCTTGACGTGGCCGACCACGGGCCGGGTGATCTCCCGGTAGGGCGACTCGATGACCTTCAACGGCACCGGAATATCGTGCAGCTCCCAGTCCCGTTGCAGGGCACGGGTTTCCTCGTCGTCGATGTTGACCGTCAGCGCGGTCAACGTGTCCGGCCGGGTGGCGCGGGCGAAGGACAACGCCCGCAGCGTCGGTTTGTGCAGAGTGGCCACCAGCACCAAGGCGTGCACCCGGCTGGGCAGCGTCTCGGGCTCGTCGCCGGCGATGACCAGTTGGGCCCGGACCCGCTCGTAGTGGCGGCGGATCGAGCGCATCATCGCACACAGCACGGGGATCGCGATCACCACGAGGTAGGCGCCGTGGGTGAACTTGGTGATCAGCACGACCACCAGCACCACACCGGTGAAGCACGCGCCGAACGCGTTGATCAGCCGTCCCCAGTGCATCCGACGGCGCTGCGCGGGTTCGGTGGCGCCAGCGAGTTCCCGGTTCCAGTGCCGCACCATCCCCGCCTGGCACAACGTGAACGAGGTGAACACGCCGATGATGTAGAGCTGGATCAACCGGGTCGCCGACCCGTCGAACGCGTAGATCAACGCGCCCGCGACCGCGGCCAGCAGGACGATGCCGTTGGAGAACGCCAACCGGTCACCACGGGTGTGCAGCTGGCGCGGCAGGTAGCGGTCCTGGGCCAGGATCGAAGCGAGCAAGGGAAATCCGTTGTACGCGGTGTTCGCGGCGAGGACCAGGATCAGCGCGGCGGCGGCCTGCATGTAGTAGAACGCCACCGTGTGGTCACCGCCGAACACCGCGGCGGCGATCTGGGCGATGACCGTGCGCTGCGCGTCGGTCGCGCAGTTGCCGGGGAAGCCGGCCAGGTCGCAGGCGCTCTCGGTGTAGTGCACGTTCGTGATCAGTGCCAGCACGGTGATACCGGCGAACATGACGATCGACAGCACCCCCATCGCCGTCATCGTCCGTGCCGCGTTCAACCCCTTGGGCCTGCGGAACGCCGGCACCCCGTTCGAGATCGCCTCCGCCCCGGTCAACGCCGTACAGCCGGACGAGAACGCCCGCAACACCAGGAAAAGCACCGCGAGTGCGGGCAACCCGGTCTGCTCGGCATGAATGTGCCAGCCGGCGCTCTCCGCCACCGGCGCGTCACCGAAGATCGCCCGCCCCAGCCCCACCGCGATCATCACCAGCACCCCGACCACGAACGCGTAGGTCGGCACGGCGAACGCCCGCCCGGACTCCCGCACCCCACGCAGGTTCATCGCGGTCAGCAACACCACGAAGCCCAGGTTGATCGCCACCCGGTACGGGTTGAGGTCCGGGAGCGCGGAGATGATGTTGTCCACCCCGGCCGCGACCGACACCGCGACCGTGAGGATGTAGTCCACCATCAGCGCGCCGGCCACCACCAGCCCCGCCGGCCGGCCCAGGTTGCGGGACGCCACCTCGTAGGAGCCGCCGCCGCTCGGGTAGGCCTGCACCACCTGCCGGTAGGACAACACCACCACCGTCAGCAACACCACGACCGCGAGCCCCACCCACGGCGCAAGACTCAGGAACGCCAACCCACCCAGCGTCAGGATCAGCAGGATCTCCTGCGTCGCATAGGTCACCGACGACAACGGGTCACTGGCGAAGATCGGCAACGCGATCCGCTTCGGCAGCAACGTGTGACCCAGTCGGTCACTCCTAACAGGACGACCGACGACGAGTCGCTTCACCAACCCAGCAGGAGACGGCACATCGGCAGCGTAAGGTCAGCCAACCACCCGAAACGGACGTCAGGCGTATAGATACCGTCAAAAATCGGCCCCGTACCGCCCGGCACATCGCACTGGGCCTGCTCCACGACCAGTCCCAAGCACGGGCCGACCTCGCCCTGCGTCAGATGTTCCTCGGCCACGACCTGGACCCACCGACCCGGCCATCGACGAACTCGCCCACCGCATCGTCGACGGGACCAGACCGCGCTACCGGTAATAGGCGTCAGCCGCGGGCAGGGCCAGCAGGATCACCACGAGAATCGAGCCCACCATCGTCAGCAGGAACCGGGTGAGGATCACCGGGCGCGTCCAGGACGGGTAGGCGGCACTCGCGGCGTCGACGAACGCGCGGACATCGATGTCCCGCAGACCCGCCTTCTGGAACGCCGCCCCGACGTATCGAGCGGTGAACACCTCGCCGGGCATGATGACCAGTCCCGCGACGAACAGGATTGGCTGCAGCACCCAGGTCAGCACCCGGCCGAGGTCGCTGCCGGCGAGATTGAGGACAGCGAGCACCGCAAGGCACACACCGATCGCGACCGCGACGACCACGCTGCCGCGGCTCGCACCGAAGTCGATACGACGCTCCGCCAACACGGCCACCGGGAACCCCTGCCGCGCCACGTCGGCCTCGGCCGCCTGCTGGGCCGCCGCCCCGTGCCGCATGCCCACCACCGGCATGACCACGAACGTGACGGCGAGCAGAAACTGCACCAGCGCCACGACAAGCACGACAAGTGGCATCGACAACCCCCAAGAGAACCGACTCGAACACTGTACGAGTGAACGTACAGCTGACTCGAACACTGTTCAAGTAGCTTCTCGAACGCTGTGCGAGTAGCCGCCGTACCCTTTCGGCGTGCCGCGTGAAACGTTGACCAGGGATCAGATCGTCCGAGCCACCATCCACCTGCTCGACACCGAGGGCGTCGACGGCCTGAGCATGCGTCAACTGGGCGGCCGCCTCGGCTCCGCGGCCACCACGATCTACTGGCACGTCAAGAACAAGGACGAGCTCATCGTGCTGGCCGCGGACGCGCTCTGGGCCGAGGTCGACCTCCCCGACCTCACCAAGACCGACTGGCGCACCGCCGCCACCCAGATGGCCGGCGACCTGTACGCGATGATCCTCCGCCACCCCTGGCTGATGCCAGCCATGAGCAGCCACCTGCTCTACGGCCCCGGCAAAGCCCGCCACGACGACCACCTCCTCGCCGTCTACGAAACCGCCGGCTTCACCGGCCACACCGCCGCCGAGGCGACCAAGGTCGTCTTCACCTACGTCCTCGGCACCGCACTCGGCACCTCCGCCGAAACCGCGTGGCGCACCCGGCTACGCCGCAGCGGCAACGAGGAAGAACAACTCCGAGAAACACTCACCAGAGTGACCGAGATCGCCGAACGCTTCCCCCGACTACAAGCCCTCAGCAAGGACTGGACCGACACCGACTCCACCGTCGAGGGCATCATCGCCCGTGAACTCGACTTCGGCCTCCGCACGATCCTCGACGGCCTGCAAGCCCAACTCCAATAGCGCCGATCTCCGCTGTTTCGAGGGCTTTCTCAAGGCGACCGGATGCCCGTTGACACGTGTGGACCGAGCCGTGGATCTCGGCGGTGCGGGGGCACGTTGTTCCACGCGCTGTCACATGACTTTCACGCGTCGACCGCGGGAGTCAGCGTCGTGACAGGCGCTGTCCCTAGCGTGGCCGTTGGCGTCGCGATGAGGCGCCGCCTGAACATCCGCTTGTGCGATCGTGAGGAAGGACCCACCGAGTGACCAATCTTGTCCGGAAAGCCATGGCATGCGCCACTTTGGCCGCGTCTCTGATCGGGGTGTGCGCGGCCCCCGCCCAAGCCGCACCCGCGACGGTATCAGCGGACGGATACTGGTCTTACAGCTGCGAAGCCGGGCGTGCCTGCATCTCGAGCCCGGGGAGCCCGAGAATGTGGTGGAACTTCAACGGCTGTGGTCTCCACAAGATCAACGGGATCGCTGACCTGGGCCAGGCCCACGGCAACAGATTCCGTATCACCTACCAGGACAACCGCTGGGACGAGGTCGCCCCGTTCACCACCCGGTTCCTGGATTACAGCAACCCGATCATCTCCGCGAACGTGTACTGCTGAGGCCCGAGCGGAGGCGGTGGAGTGCCGGCCAATGGTCACCACTCCCCCGCCTCCGGTTGGGTGGAACTGGAGGACCTGGTCCCCGAACTCCGACGCGACGAACACCGAGGATCTGACGACCGGTTCGGTGCCGCTCCGGCATGAAACAGGCACTTTCGCATGTTTCAGACCCGGATCCACGCCGCCCCACATGAACCTGACCGAGTTGATCTAGGCGGCCAGATTGCTCAGCATGCGGGTGAGCATGCCGGTCATGAGAGTGATCTCGTCTGTGGTGAAGCCGTGGAACAGTTGCTTGTTCGCGCGGCCGAAGATCGGTGGCAGCCGCGGGACGAGCGCCTGACCGTCGGCGGTCAGTTCGATGATGATCGAGCGGCGATCGTCGGGATGCTGGACGCGGCGAAGCAATCCCTTGTTGGCCAGACGATCCAGTAGCCGGGTCATCCCGGCCGTGTCCGTCCCGAGTTGCTGCTTGAGTTGGCTCGGCGTTCTGATCCCTCGTGAGGCGTGCAGGAGCAGGGCGGCCTGCTGCGCGGTCAGCCCCAGCGGCGCCAGTTGGCGCTCCACCATGGTGTTCAGGTCCCGTCCCACCTGGTTGAGCAGAGAGCCGCCGCCGAGCATCAATTCGATCGAAGCCACCGTCACATCATAGGGGCCGCAGCATTTGCTGTCGCGACAGCTAAACTGGTACTGTCGTGGATGTGACCAGTCCGAAGGTTCTCATCATCGGCGGCGGGATCGGCGGGCTGTGCCTGGCTCAGGGGCTGCGCCGGGCCGGGGTGAGTGCCGCGGTCTATGAGCGCGACACCGCACCCGCGAGCCGCGCCCAGGGGTACCGGATCAGCCTGAAAGACACCGGCGCGAAGGCGCTGCACGCCTGCCTGCCGCCGCACCTGTTCGCCCTCGCGGTGGCGACCTCGATCCGCCCGGCCACCCGCATGGTCTTCATGGACCCCCAGCTCCGGCCGAAGTTCGCCAAGCCCATCCCACCGATCGAGCCCGGCCTGGCCGACCTTGGCGTCAACCGGCTCACGTTGCGTGAAATTCTGCTCACCGGCATCGAGGAGACAGTCCACTTCGGAAAGACGTTCCACCGCTACGAGGAGCTCGCCGACGGGCGCGTCCGAGCCCATTTCGCCGACGGCTCCAGCGCCGACGGCACCTTGCTGGTCGGGGCAGACGGGACCCATTCGCCGGTACGGGGACAGCTCGTGCCCGACGCAGTCATCGAAGACCTGGGCTGGGCCGTCTACGGCAGGACACCGCTGACCGACGACCTGCTGGCCGCCACCCCGGCCGAGCTGATCGACACGTTCAACCGGGTGATCGCGGCCGACGGCACCGCCATTTCCATCGCGACCTGCCGAACGCGAGGCCCGAACCCCAGGCCCCTCACCGATATCCCCGGCTACCTTTCCTGGACCATGTCCGCCGCCGGGCCACCGCCCGGCGGCACATCCCCGCACGAGTTGCACGAACTGGCCACCGCGACGGTCGCCGACTGGGCGCCCGGCATCAGGCGAATCCTGGCCGAAGCCGATGTACCAGCGACGTTCCTCCTCACCATCACCTCCGCACTGCCGGTAGCGCCGTGGCAGGCGCCCGCCGTCACGTTGCTCGGCGACGCCATCCACACCATGTCGCCAGGACGCGGCGATGGAGCCAATATCGCCCTGCGCGACGCGCGGGTACTCGCTGGCCTGCTCGCGCTCGAAACGTCACCCACCACGGCCAAAGCCGAGTACGAACGGCAGATGCTGCACTACGGCTTCGCCGCGGTGACCGCATCCCGCGAACAACCCTTTGGCCCGTCCCGATCCCGTTGAGATCCAAACCTCGGGGTTCGTCCGGAATGGACGGCTGAGCCTGTCCGGTAGGCGGAAGCCGGCGACCCATCGCACCGCAAGAGAATCGTCAGCTTATGTTGACGAATTGCTGTCGTCAACATAAGCTGACGCGGCATGGAGACGCGAGCGGAGATCGCCGAGAGCGCGGCCAGCGCCGACCCTGACGTGGGCTTGCGGGCGGTGGCGGCGTTGCGGGCGCTGACCGAGGAACTGGAAGCACTGCAGGTGGATCGAGCGCGCGGGTCGGGCTGGTCCTGGCAGGACATCGCGGCCCGGCTCGGGGTGAGCAAGCAGACCGTGCACCGCAAGCATGGGCGCAGGGTCGCCCACGCTGTGCGCGGCGATTCTCGAAACCGCCCGGTGACGACATGACCGAGCAGGCGGATACGCCGCGCCGCCGGAAGCGCGATCGCGGTCTGTGGTGGTTGCTGGGAACGGCGCTGGTGGCCTGGGCGGGCAGCTGGCGAGTCATCTATCTGGAAGTGACCCGCTGGCATCACATGAACTCACGCCTCCGCTTCACACCACCGCCCGTGCCGCGCGGCGCCCCGCCCCCGCACGCCGGGCTACCGGTGATCATGGCACTCACCGTCGCCGGTGCCGCACCGCTGCTGACCGTTCTGGCCGCGACACTGCTGGTGGTGAAGTCGACCGCGCGATCCAGGCGCAAGGACCGAAGCGAGTAACGCCGCGCGGTCCACTCCGGACATCGACACCCAGGGTGACCTGGATGATCGGTGGCGACACACCGGCGTAGGAGAAAGGAGATCGCGTGCCACACGAGCTGGAACTCCGCACCGAGGCCACCATCCACACGGATTCGTGGCGAGGTGTGGCTGGGAGGGCCGGATGATCGAACGCATCCGGGTGCACAATCACCTCAACGGAACACGTTTCAGCACGCTGGAGTTCGGGTTCGCCTGTCTGGCGGCGCTGTTCATCGCGATCGCCCTCCTGCTCCAGGGACGTTGGCCTGCCGGTGTGCTGGCCTGTGGGACAGCGGTGAACTGCTTGGTCGTCGCCGGTTTCGGTGGGGTGTCGTGGATTCGCGGCGATCGCGGTCGACGAATGCGGGAGTTGCTCCGCTCCGACGCGCGGCGAGCGGTGGGCGCCGAGCACCCGCGGCTGATGATGGATACGCTGCTGCTGGCCGCGAGCGCACTCATCCCGTTCGCGTTGAGCATCGCTGTCATCGTGGACGGCGTGCGCCGCCGGTCCCGCATCTGACCTCCCACGTCAACCGGCTCGGGTCGTCGATCACCGCTCGGGAACGGGACACCCCGGATTCGATGACTTCGAGCAGGCGGTCTCTTTTGTGCCGCCGCGGACGAGGCTAGTGGTTTCACATGGTGACCGTGTGACTTCTTACGGTAAATCACCCTCGTGCTGGCTTCTTTTCTCTTCCCGAGAACACGGTAACGCAGACTCGCCGCCAGCGATTTACCGGAAAATGCCGATTTTCGGCAGACTGAAAGGGGCTGGTATGTTGCGACGTATTCTGGTTATGTTGCGCGCTCCGTTGGTGATTTTCTTCGGGATCGCGGTTTCTGTTATCGGGCTTGCCGTGCCGGCCTCGGCGCAGGTGCTGTGGGCGAACGAACAGGCGATGATCGGACCCAATCCTTACCGTGACACCTACATCCTCGACGTCGGGCCCCGGGCAATCACCTACGAGGACTTCGCCACCCCGACCGTGACGGACTTCTACGATCGGCACGGGTTCGACCGGAACTTCATGTACTGGGCACCCATTATGGCCATCGACCCACCGGCCGAGAAATGGAACGGATGCAACGACAACGGCGGCGGGTTGTGCCCGGACAGCAGGATCCGGGACGGGAACCAGACCGTCGCCGCGGAAATCGGTTCTGGACAAATACGTGTCAAAAAATGGGACACCGCCTTCATCGGCGCCGCGTGCGGCAACTGGAACCATGGCGGCGCCGGACCGACGCCGACCATCAGCGGGACCAAGTACGAGGACGTCAACGGCGACGGCGACCGCGACGTGGGCGAACCCGGGCTGGCGGGCTGGACCATCGACCTGTCCTACAACGGCGCCATGGTCGCCACCACGACGACCGGCACCGACGGCGGCTACCAGTTCACACTCAACGCCAACAGCCTCCCGATCGGGGCCGGCACCTACACGGTGGCCGAGCGGCAACAGGCGGGATGGGTCCAGTCCGAGACACCCTTGGCGATCGGGGTTGGCTACGGCGCGGCGAACACCCCCTTCAGTGGCCGTGACTTCGGCAACTACCGACCGGCGACGATCCAGGGACGCAAGTTCGACGACCATGGTGTCGACGGCGCCGGCGACGGCGATCCGGGTCTGTCCGGCTGGACCATCGACCTGAACACCGGCACGAGCACGGTCACCCAGACCGACGGCGGCTACAGCTTCACCGGACTGCGACCAGGCGCCTACACCGTGCGCGAGCAGCAGCAGAACGGGTGGCGGCAGACCGCACCGACCGGCGGCAGCACGACCTTGACCGTCACCAGCGGGCAGGTAGTCGCCGGGGTTGACATCGGCAACGTGTGCCTGGGCAACATCAACGTGACCGCGCCGGCGAACGTGGCCGTCCGAGTCGACGAAGTGACCGTGCCCGGCATCCTCACCAACGATCCGCTGACACCACGGTCGGCATCCGGTACCGCCAGCATCACCGGCCTGCTACCAGGCACCTACCGGGTGACGCTGGCGCTGCCCGACGGGGTCTTCACCACCGACCCCGACCTCACCTCCATCGACGGCACCTTCGCCATCGTGAAAACAGTGACCGTCACCGAATGCGGCACCACCGTGGTCGCGCCGACGTTCGTCACCTCCCAACCCGGCAAGATCACCGGCGGCGTCCGCATCCTGATGCCCGGCGGCTTCGCCACCGCTGGTTTCGAGTTCCTACAACGGAAGGAAGGCCCACGAGGCACACTCGAGTTCAACGACCACACCAGTGACGTGCGGATCCACACCTCCGACATCACCGGCATCTCCGTGTCCGGCAACGACGCCTACATCTTCGGCCACGCCACCATCGGCACCACGACCTACGGCTTCCGCCTCCATCTCGTTGACGCCGGCGAACCAGGCACCAGCGACCACTTCGAACTCATCCTCACCAACGGCTACACCGCCGGCCTCGGCGAAACCCTCGACGGCGGAAACATCCAAATCCACTGATCCCTCCCGGCATGGCGACGCATCGCGCCGCCATGCCGCCGCGGGGTTACGTCGCGGCAGGGCGGGTGGCGGAGGCCATCGCGGCCGCGGTGCCCATCGGGGCCCCGGTCGTGGCGTGCCTGCTCGGCATGGCCGGCGCGAGCAAGTTCACCGACCCGGCGATCCAGTCGAAGGCCAACCGGAAGCGCCGCCGTGCATGGCGCGTTGTTCATGTCTCAAGTCAGGCGCAGCGGGTAATTTCGGCACGACTCCTGAACGTCACCGGTGGGGTGGCGTGCCCACCCGCTTCTGGAGTTGTGTGGTCAGCCTGGTGGTAGCTCGATCCGGACGCAGGCTCCTCGCCCGTTGGGTGGTTCGGTGAAACGCACTGTTCCGCCGTGGGCGTTGATCGTGTCGGCGACGATGGCCAGTCCCAGGCCCGAGCCGGGGAGTGCGCGGGCGTGCGGGGATCGCCAGAACCGTTCGAAGGCCTGGGTCCATTGTTCGGGGGCCAGGCCCGGGCCTTCGTCGCTGACGGTGAGGAGTCCGGTCGTCGACTCGATTGTGACGGTGGAGGAGGCCGGGGTGAACTTCACCGCGTTGTCGAGCAGGTTGAGGACGGTGCGTTCCAGGGCCACGGCGTCGCCGATTACCGACCAGGGCGCACAGTGGATCTCGAATCGGTGGTCGCGGGCTCGGCTGCGTGCCCGGCGGACCGCTCGCTCGACGACCCCGCACATCTGCACGTGGTCTCGGGCCAGTTCGCGTTCGTCCCGGGCCAGCAACACCAGCTCGCCCACGAGGTCACCGAACTCGCGGGTCTGGACCTGCAACCGGTCGAGGATCTTGCTGTGGTGCTCCGGTGGCAGCGGCCGTCCGGTTCGGTCGCTGCGGACCAGCAGGTCGACGTTCGTGCGCAGGCTGGTCAGCGGGGTGCGCAGCTCGTGTGCGGCATCGTCGACCAGGGCGCGCTGTCGCCGGCGCGATTCGGCCAGTGCGGCCGTCATGGCCGTGAACGCGCGGCCGAGCCTGCCCACCTCGTCCCGCCCGGACACGTCCACCGGGATGTCGAGGTTCTCGCTGCGGGCGATCTCCTCGGCTGTCTCGGTGAGCCGTTCCATGGGTGCCAGCGCGGTGCGTGTCATCAGCAGGCCCGCGGCGGCGGTCAGCACGGCGCCGAGGAACGACGCTATGACCAGGACGTTGCCGAGCCCGGACAGGGTGTTCTGGATCTCGGTCAGGCTTCGGCTGACCGCGATGACCACGCCGTCCCCGACGGGCTGGAGCAGGACGCGGACCGGTTTACCCGAGCGGGTTTGCCCGTCGCGCAGTGTCGCTGACCGGACGAGGTGGTCCGCCTTCTCGGTGAGTACGGGGTCCACCCCGCTGGGCGTGCAGGTGGACCCGTCCGCGCGCAGGACCTGCACCCCTTCCAGGAAGCGCTGCAGGTCCTGGGTGGGTGCGGTGGTGTCGCAGATCAGGGACGGGTCGGGGAACGGCGCCTGCTGCTGGGCGCCGGCGGGTGGCAGCGCGCCCAGCAGCGACTCGTCGAGTTGGGCGCGCAGGTTGTGGTTGGTGACGATCCAGGTGATCGTGCTGATCGCGGCGATGGCGACCGCCACGACGCAGGCGTTGGTCAGGGCGACCCGGCTTCGCAACAGCACGCGCCGCTCACGCCCGCTGCCGCTCACTTCGGTGCGCCCAACATGAACCCGATCCCCCGCACCGTGTGCAGCAGCCGCGCCCCTCCCGCCGCTTCGGTCTTCCGCCGCAGGTATCCGATGTAGACGTCCAGGGCATTCGTTCGCGGGTCGCCGCCCCACACCGCCTGCTGGAGTCGGCTCCTCGTCAACACCTTTCCCGGCGCCTCGAGGAACGCGGCCAGTAGCGCGAACTCGGTCGGCGTCAGCGAGATCGGGCGGCCCGCCCTGGTCACCTCCCGGCTGGCCCGGTTCAGCTCGAGATCGTCGAACCGGACCACCTCCCGGCCCGGTTCGGCGTGCCCGCGGTTCTGTTTCAGCAGCGCACGCAACCGGGCGAGCAACTCCTCGAGCGCGAACGGTTTGATCAGGTAGTCGTCCGCACCCGAGTCGAGGCCGGTGACCCGATCGCCCAGAGCGTCGCGCGCGGTGAGCATCAACACGGGCAACCGCTGTCCCGCCGCGCGCAGGCGACGGCAGGTCTCCAACCCGTCGACTCCCGGCATCATCAGGTCGACGATCGCGAGATCCGGCCGTTCGTCCTCGCACCCGGACAGCACCTTCGCCAGCGCCTGAGCCCCGTCCGCGGCGGTGTCCACACGGTACCCTTCGAACTCCAGGCTCCGCTGCAAGCTCTCCCGCACGTCCGGGTCGTCGTCCACGACGAGAACCAGCATCGTCCCGCACTCCCGTTCCCTCATCCGAGCCCTGACTGTCTCGACCGGACCCAGCACGAGGCTAGCCGCCCGACTCCGGGGTGCCGCCCGCTCTCACGAATCTCTCAGCCAGACCCCAGGCCTCTCTCATGACCCACCGGGCACGGTGGGTCATGAACCGGACACGCCGCGGTGCTCGGCCAACCGAAACGCGACCGGAACGGAGAGGCGATGTCGGTGAGCACGACGCGTGGAAAGCCCTGGCGCGCCGGTGAAGGGCAGGTCGCCGTCCCCCGGACGGCGACCGTGGACGTCATGATCCCGGTGTACAACGAAGAACGCGCCCTGCCCGGATGCGTCGAGGTGCTGCACGGGTTCCTCACCGAGGAGTTCCCGTTCGACTGGCGGATCGTCATCGTCGACAACGCCAGCACGGATGGCACCCTCGCCGTCGCGCGGTCACTGGCGGAGCGGTTCGAACGTGTCACCGTCGAGCATCTGGACCGCAAGGGCCGCGGCCTCGCGCTGCGTGAGTCATGGGGTGCGAGCACCGCAGAAGTCGTGGTGTACATGGATGTCGACCTGTCCACGGGCCTGGACGCGCTGCTTCCCCTCGTAGCTCCGCTCGTGAACGGGCATTCCGACCTCGCGATCGGCTCGCGGCTCGCGCCCAGCGCCCGCACCGTCCGCGGGCCCAAACGCGAGTTCGTCTCCCGGTGTTACAACCGGATCGTCAAGCTGACCCACGGCGCCCGCTTCTCCGACGCACAGTGCGGTTTCAAGGCCGCCCGCACCGACGTGCTGCGGCCACTGCTCCCCCATGTCCGGGACGAGGCCTGGTTCTTCGACACCGAGCTGCTGCTGCTCGCCGAGCACAACGGGTTACGGGTACACGAGGTGCCGGTGGACTGGGTCGAGGACGTCGACAGCCGGGTCAACGTGACGAGGACGGCGATGGAGGACCTGCGGGGCCTGATGAGGGTGGCGCGAGCGAAGGCCTCGGGTGCCGCGCGGGTGCCGGACCTGCCGCGCAGACCCGCGCCTCGGGCCGCGCACCCCGACGCCGTCCTCGCCCGCGCGCGGAGCGGGCTTTCCTGGGAGGTGCTGGCGTTCGCCGTGATCGGCGTGTTCTCGACGATCGCCAACCTGGTGCTGTACTGGCTGTTCCGGCAGTGGTGCCCCGTGCTGCTGGCCAACCTGGTCGCGCTGGTGATCACCACCCTGTTCAACACCGAGGCGAACCGGCGGTTCACCTTCACCGGGGCGAAGAAGTCGACCCGGCACGTGCACCTGCAGGGACTCCTCGTCTTCGGGCTCTACTACGCGTTCACCTCGGCCGCATTGCTCACCCTGCACGGGATTGAGCCCGAGGTGCCGCGCGGGTTGGAACTGGTGGTGCTGCTCGTCTCCTCGCTTCTCGGCACCGCGGGCCGGTTCGCACTCCTGCGCGCCTGGGTTTTCCGCGCCAACCAAGGAAAGGACAACGCATGACACTCGCTGCCGAACCGCAGGCAGGCTCACCGCCGGGAGCGAGGTCAGCCAGGGCGGCGCTCGGCCGGTGGCAGGTGTGGGCTCTCGCCGCGATCTGCCTGGCGGCCGGACTGCTGTACGTGTGGAAGATCGGCGCGGGGCAGTGGGGCAACACCTACTACTCGGCCGCTGTCAAATCCATGACGACGAGCTTCACGAACTTCCTGTTCGGCTCGTTCGACCCCTACGGCGTGTTCACGGTCGACAAACCGCCCATGTCGCTGTGGCCCCAGGCGATCTCGGTACTGGTCTTCGGCTACCACGGCTGGGCGCTGCTGCTCCCACAGGTGATCGAGGGCGTCGCGGCGGTGTTCCTGCTGCATCGCACCGTCCGGATCTGGGCCGGCGAGAACGCCGCTCTGCTGGCCGCCGCGATACTGGCCCTCACCCCGATCACCGTGGCGATCAACCGGGACAACAACCCCGACACACTCCTGGTGCTGCTGCTGGTCGCCGCCGCCTACGCCCTCACCCGCTCGGTGCACGCCCCGACGGGACGCGGGCGGACGCAGTGGCTGCTGTGGTGCGCGTTCTTCATCGGCTGTGGGTTCCTGACCAAGATGATGCAGGCCTGGATCGTGGTGCCGGGCTTCGCGCTGGCCTACCTGCTGGGCACCAACATCGCGATGAAACGACGGCTGCTCGACCTGACCGCGGCCGCGGGGGTCCTGCTCGCGTCGTCGTTCTGGTGGGTGGCGTTGCACGACCTGTGGCCCGGGGCGAAACCCTACATGGGTGGCAGCACGAACGGCACCGCGTGGGAGCTGATCTTCGGCTACAACGGGTTCGGCCGCGTCCTGGGCGGCGACGGCAACATCAACCCCGGTGGCGGCTCGGGGGCCGGCGGCATGCAACTGCCCGCGGGCGTGAATATCCCCGAAGGCATGGGCGGCGGGCTGGGCGCGGGCATCGACAGCGGCGAAACCGGTCTCGGCCGCATGTTCGGTTCGTCGGTCGGCGGCCAGATCGCGTGGCTGCTCCCACTGTCCCTGCTCGTACTGGCTTTCGTCGCGGTCCTGGGTGTCCACGCCATGGCCCACAAACTGTCGGGCAAGCCCACGGAACGCGCGGGCTGGTACCTGTGGGGCAGCTGGCTGCTCGTCACGCTGCTGGTGTTCAGCTACGCGCAGGGCATCTGGCATCCCTATTACACGACGATGCTGGCCCCGGCCATCGGCGCGGTGTGTGGGGCAGGCTTGGTGCGGTTCTGGGATCTCTACCGCTCGTCGGAGGGCCCAGCCTGGGCGCTGTTGCCGATGGCGGTCGCGATCACCGCGGGGTGGGCCTTCGTGCTCACCTCCCGTGACGCGTCCTACCACGGCTGGACCCGCTGGGCCGTGCTGGTGCTGGCGGCGGTGGCCGTCGGGGGGCTGGCGCTCGGCCGACTGTCGCCGCAGCAACGCCGGTCGATCGGCCGGCCGGCCGCCATCGTGGGCCTGGTGACCCTTCTGCTCACGCCCGCCGCGTGGTCGCTGGCCACCGCTTCCGCAGCGAACCCGGTCGGCGCGATGCCGGCCGCGGGCCCCAGCGCCGGCGGCATCGGCAGCGGGCAGGGAATGGCAGCACTGGCCGAGATGGCCGGCGGCAACGGAGCCTTCCCGCCGTCCGGACAGAACACGAACGTACCCGGAGGCGTGACCCCACCGGGAGGCGCCGGCGGCATGCCCGGCGGCATGGGGGGCCTGGGTGGTGGCGGTATGCCCGGCGCCATGACCGGTGCCAACACCAGCCTGACCGACGAGCAACGGAAGATCCTCGACTACGCCAGGAAGAACAGCGGGAGTGCGGAGATCACGCTGGCCGTCAACAGCGCCGCCTCGGCGGTCGCCTCCTACATCATCAACTCCGACCTCACCGTGATCGGCATGGGCGGCTTCATGGGCTCGGACAACTCACCCTCCACGGATCAACTCGCACAGTGGGTCCGCGAAGGCAAGCTGAAGTTCGTCATGGGCAGCGGCATCGGCGACGCCACCAGCGGGTTCATGGGCCGCCGCAACGGCATGGCGGCCGCCCAGCAACGGCAGAAGTGGATCGAGCAGAACTGCACCGCGGTCGATCCCACCGCCTACGGCGGCTCCAAGGACAACCAGCAGCAGACCGCCAACCCGATGATGGGCGGCGGCGAAACCCTCTACGAATGCCATGCCTGAACAGAACCGTCGTGCACGGCGGCGCACCGAAATCCGGCGCGCCGCCGGGTCGCCAGCGAGCCGTCGAACAGGCGGCGCGAACGTCCAGGTGCCCGCCGCGTCCGTGCTGGACACGCACGCCCGTACCACCTACGACGCTGCCCAGTCCGGCGTGCCATTGCGCCAGGCCGCCTGGGCGGGCCTGTTGGCGGTGGCCGGATGAGGATCATCGACGTGTGGGCCCAGCACCCCACCCTGCGGTTCATCCAGCACGACATGTTCGCCTCGCTGCGCGGATGGACCGGCGCCGAGCGGCTCACCGAGGAGCCGCCCGTCTCGCTCACCATCAGCGCCATGGACGCCGCCAACGTCGACGTAGCGCTGATCAGCGCCTGGCACGGCCCGGAAGGCCGCCTGATCTCCAACGACGAGGTCGCCGAATTCACCGCGCACGCACCCGACCGCCTCGCCGGAGTCGCCTCGGTCGACCTGCGCCACCCCATGAACGCGGTGCGGGAACTGCGGCGCTGCGTGCGGGACCTCGGGTTCGTCGCACTGCGGGTGGTGCCCTGGCTGTGGGGCTGGCCACCGGACGACCGCCACTACTACCCGCTCTACGCCGAATGCGTCGAACTCGACATCCCCTTCTGCACGCAGGTCGGCCACACCGGGCCCCTGCGCACCTCCGAAACCGGTCGCCCGATCCCCTACCTGGACAACGTCGCCCTCGACTTTCCCGAGCTCACCATCGTCGCCGGCCACATCGGATACCCGTGGACCGAGGAGATGATCGCCGTCGCCCGCAAACACCGCAACGTCTACATCGACACCTCCGCCTACACCAGCAAACGCATCCCACCCGAACTCGTCCGCTACCTGAACAACCCCCACCACAAGGTTCTCTTCGGCACGAACTACCCCATGATCACGCCGGAGAAAGCACTCGCCGACCTCGACACCCTGGGACTCGACGACCACGCCACCGACCTCTACCTGCACGGCAACGCCGAACGAGTCTTCGCCCTCAGCAAGGCGACCCCCGGTGCACAACCCCCACCCCTGGTTCGTCTCGAAGAGCCGTGACCGGACTCGACGCACCGCAACGCCGCCGGACCACCGCGCCCGGAACCGACCACAGCGCAGCGGCTTACCCAGCTCGCCCCGCCGCCGCGCACCGTGCGAACGGGGGTCGGGTCTCGGCCTGGCGATCGCCGCAATCGTCCAGGGTCACGGTGGACGCCTGGAGCTGGACACGACGGCAGGGCACGGCTGCACTGTCCGGCTGGTGCTGCCTGCTGTCCGGCCGAGCACGCACGCCGCCGCCACTTCCGCTGACGCCGAGCATTCGGCACTTAACGTTAAGCGCGCCTGGCGCCGGCTAGCGGATCGTGTCGGCGAGAACCTGCGAGGGCCGGGCCGTGCTGCCCCGAGGCACCAGGAACGCGGTCGCGTGCTGACGGCTGGGTACCGTGCCCTCGGCCATGACGGTGAGCAGGTGCTGGGCCGCGACACTGCCGTACGCGGCGACGTCGCGCGACAGGGCGGTGAGCGGCGGATGGACCGCACTGCACAGCAGCGAGTCGCCCCAGGCGACGATCGACAGGTCACGCGGCACCGAAAGATCCATCTCGTGGGCCACGCCCAGGCCGGCCACCGCCATGATGTCGTTGTCGTAGATGATCGCCGTCGGTCGTTCCGTGGAGCTGAGCAGGCGGCGGGTCGCCCGGCCACCCTCCTCGCCGCTGTAGTCGGACGGCACGGTCACCGCGTGCTGTACATCCAGTCGCCGGCAGGCCGCGGCGAAGGCCTCGGTCCGGATGACGGTGTGCAGAAGGTGTGGCAGGCCGCCGACCCGCGCGATGGTGCGGTGTCCCAGGGCGGCGAGGTACTCCACGGCGTCGGTGATGGCGGCGGCGTCGTCCGACCACACGCTCGTGATGCCACCGAAGTCCCCAGGGCCGGCGATGGCGACCGCCGGGAGCTCGAGACGGCGCACGGCGTCGAGACGTTCGTCGGCGACCCGGACGTCGACGAGGAAGACGCCGTCCACCCGTCGCTGGGTGGCCCATCGCTCGTACACCTCCAGCTCGGCGCCGTGGTCGGCCACGACGTGGAGGGTGAGGTCGCATGAGCTGGCCGACAGCGCCGCTTCGATGCCGCTGATCAGCTCCATGAAGAACGGCTCGACGCCGAGGATGCGGGGCGGACGGCAGAGCACGAGACCGACCGCGCCGGAGCCGGACGGCGGCCGGGTGCCGCGGCTGGGCGTGAACCCCAGCTCGGCAGCGATCTGGAGGATCCGCTCGCGCGTGGCCTCGGAGACACCGGGTTGGCCGTTGAGCGCATAGGAGACGGCACCCTTCGAGACGCCTGCCGCACGGGCGATGTCGGCGATCGTCACTCGCTTGCCCACTGGACTCCTCGGCCGACGCAGGCCGGCCCCGTTCGCCGGCTCCGATCGCCCAGTATGCCGCAGCAGCCGCGCGACGGGGTGACCCCCGCCTGAACCGGATCGACAGATGTTGCTTAATGACGCTACTCGAAACACGCCATTGACATGAACGACAACTGAACATAAGCTAAGATAGCTTACCTAGTTAAGTATCTCCGATCACCAGCATCGCAGTATTCATCCCGCGCCCCGCGTGAAGGTGCTGCTCCGTGATCCACTCCTGTCGCGTCATAGTCGCGCCGCCGCGAACGACGACCCACGGTGGCCTGCGCATCTGGTCCGGCCGTGAATCCCGGCTCGTTGCCGCGGAGCGGCGTGGAGGCGGGCGGCACAAGGGTCGTCCGCGCCATCGGCACCGGTCCGCACGACATCCGGCGCGGCACCAGGACCCCGACGACCACGCCCGCCGAGACTCCGCGCCGCGTCGCTGACTTCTTCACCGTCCGACGCGAGGGCGGTCCGGACATCGCGGCGCTCGGCCTGGCCTTCTTCGGGCCGCTCGACCTCGATCCGGCGTCCGCCTCGTCCGGGACCGGGCTCCCGGCAGAGCGGCTGAACCTCGAACGCGACCGGATCATTCGCTCGAGGCCCGCCACCTCGCCCAGTTCGTGGCAACCGTGGTTCCCGACCGCGTCGTCCTCGCTGGCGGCGTAGCGAGACTGCCTGGCTGATCGAGACGGTCCGCGACGCGACGTGCCGTCGGCGCGGCAGGACAGTCGACGGCACCGGCATCACGATCACATCGACGAGTACCTCGTCCATCCCGCACTCGGCCCGGCGGCAGACGCCGCGGCCGGCTCCGCGGCCGGCTCCGGCCTCTGACTCAAGCGTCCGCAACCCGGAGCGACGGTCATCCACGTCCAGGAACCACCCCTTGTCCGCGGCATGGCCAACGGAGCTGACG